>NZ_CP065534.1:643284-964926 GCF_015999465.1 Lonsdalea populi | reverse complement strand
GCGCGTTGGTTCATGGCCACGCTCAACGCCAGAATCGCCAGCGTGTGCACGGCCTGATACTGCAGCCCGGTATGAAGCCAATCCAGTTCAGCTTCGCCGAGCGAACGGCTTAGAACATGAGCGCCGAACGCGCCTAAAGCGACATATATAAATCCACTGATGGCCGCAAAGATCAGCATGAAACGGCTATTCATCATCGTTATCCATTTTCTTTTGAAGTAAGCAAGGTGCTCGAATCCCGAAGACTCAGCGCGAGCCGCTGTCATAGCGGAAGCGAAATTTCTCCTGTTCGCTCGCCGCACGCGCCAGTATCCACTGGCGAAAGGCGGCTATTTTACCCAGTTCGGCCTGACTGTCATGACATACCAGATAAAAAGCGTTTTTACTCACCAGCACATCATTGAATGGACACACCAATCTGCCCGCTTCGATTTCCGTCTGCGCCATCACATTATTGGCCAGCGCGATACCCTGACCGTGGATCGCCGCCTGTAATACCATCGCGCTATGACTGAATATCGGCCCCTGTTGAACGTTGATCTGCTGAACGCCCAATTGCCGCGTATAAGTCAGCCAGTCCCGGCGGGAAGCATCATGCAATAAAGTATGGAGAACCAAATCTGCTGGAGCATTCAGCGGGTGCTCCCCCGTCAACAGTTGAGGCGAGCAAACCGGCAGTAAATATTCGGCATAGAGCTTCTCCACCCGCAGTCCAGACCAGTTGCCACGGCCATAAAAAATCGCCACGTCGACATCATCCGCCAGACGGTGATCTTCCTCTCGTGATACCGCCTGAATGCGGACATCGATCCCCGGATAGTCGGCATTGAAACTGGACAGTCGAGGTACAAGCCAATGGATAGCGAAACTAGGCAGCATGCTCACCGTCAGCGCCCCTTTCGCGCTGCGGGCCTGCAGCTTGCGCGTGGCGTCGTTCAAGGCGAGAAAAATTTCTTTGATGTCCAGAAAGTAGCTCTGCCCTTCCTCCGTTAGCAGCAGTGAACGATTGCGACGACGAAATAATTTAAGGCCGAGAAAATCTTCGAGAGATTTGATTTGATGGCTTACCGCCGCCTGAGTCACAAACAGCTCTTCAGCGGCTTTGGTAAAACTCAGGTGGCGCGCGGCGGCATCAAACACGCGCAGCGCATTAAGGGGAGGAAGTCGTTTTGACATAGATCGGATTCTTGGCTCAGGCCCGTCAGCGCGGGGCTGACGCATGCTCATTCATTAGTTTTTTTAATCCGAGACATTATAAATTGTCCGTTGAGGATGCACCAGCAAATACCTATATTAGCGCCACTTCCTGAGCCGGAATGAAAAGTACGGAGGGGGTACCAAAGTGCTTTTGGCTTGTGAATGTGATGTTGTGTTTGCTATTTACCGTCTGGATTTCAGACAAGGTAGCCCTGCTACCTTTTCATTTCCTGTTTTTCCCCTGTCTATTCACAATATTGTGTAGGGCACCGCAAGATTGCGGTGCTTTTTTTTGATGCGAATCGCTCATGGGCGTCGAGAGACGTTTATTTCACTTCCGTCATCTGTTTCACATCGGAACGGTTGATCTGCTGTTCATGGCCAAAGGCGTCGGTGTAACTAATCAGGCCGGTATCATTATCCACTTTCGGTTTGCCGTCCGAGATGATGGTCCGTCCGTCATTAGTATGCAGGACATAGTTGCTGGAACAGGCCGCCACAGAGAAGGCCATCACAATGGCCGCAATGATTGATATTTTATTCTTCATATTACACTCCAAGTAGTTTTATAAATTTAATATCTTCTATTGAACGCCATTAAATTCCACAAATTGATACTACTAAGCGTAGCAACCCGCATAATTTTTGCCACCGAGAACGTGTAAGTATTGTCTGAAACTTGTTTAAGCCTGAAAAATGGGACAGGATCCTCCCCTTGAACAGAGGACAGTCATGATATCGTTTAACGCCCCCCACTTTCGCCAACAGTTCCCGGCTCTACAGCAGCCCGGCGTCTATCTGGACAGCGCTGCGACCGCACTCAAACCTCAGTCGATGATCGACGCGATTGGCCGCTACTATGGCTTGCAAGGCGGCAATGTGCATCGCAGCCAGCATCGCGAGGCGCAACGACTGACCCAGTGCTTTGAGGAGACGCGGCGGCAGGTAGCGGCGCTGATCGGCGCGCCAGATCCGCACAGCGTGATCTGGACGCGAGGGGCGACGGAATCGATCAATCTGGTCGCGCAAAGCTTTGCCCGCCCTCTGCTCACGCCCGGCGACGAAATAGTGGTCAGCGAGGCTGAGCACCACGCCAACCTGTTGCCTTGGCTGATGGTGGCCCGGCAAACCGGTGCGAACGTTGTTAAATGGCCGTTGGGCGACGATCTGCTGCCGGATGTTGGATGCCTGCCCGCCTTGCTGTCATCTCGAACGCGAATCCTGGCGCTCACCCAGATGTCCAACGTCACCGGTGGTCAACCGAACCTGCAACGCGCTATCGCACTGGCGCATCAGGCTGACGCCGTCGTTGTGGTCGATGGCGCACAGGGGATCGTACATAAGTCCGTCGATGTTAGGGCATTAGATATCGATTTTTATGCGTTTTCGGCTCACAAGCTGTATGGCCCCACCGGCATCGGCATCCTATATGGCAAACCGGAGCTGTTGGCGGGAATGCCGCCCTGGCAAGGCGGAGGGAAGATGATGCAGGAAGTCTCTTTCGACGGTTTTATCCCCCAGGACAGCCCGCAGAAGTTTGAAGCAGGAACGCCGCATATCGCAGGCGTCATCGGGCTCTCGGCCACCCTCGAATGGCTTAAAAGCTACGACCGCCACGCGGCGGAACAATATAGCGTCGCGCTGGCCGAGCAGGCGGAAAAAGCACTGATGACATTGCCTGGCTTTCGCAGTTGGCGCAGCGCCGATAGCAGCCTGCTGTCCTTTACGTTCAACGACGTACACCACAGCGATCTCGTCCCCCTGCTGGCGGAAGAGGGCATCGCGCTGCGCGCCGGGCATCACTGCGCGCAGCCGCTGATGACTGCGCTCGGCGTGAAAGGCACACTGCGGGCCTCATTCTCTCCTTATAATAATGAGCAGGACGTGGCGCAATTGATCGCTGCATCGCGTAAGGCGCTCGACCTGCTGCTGGACTAAATGACATGACTCTGAATTCGACTCGCCATCCCTTTGGCACCGACATCACTGAAGACGATCTGCGTCAACGTTTCTGCGCCTGCCGAAGTTGGGAAGATCGCTATCGCCAGATCATCCTACTGGCCAAACAGCTTCCCCCATTACCCGAAGATAAAAAGCAGTCCGCCATTGCGCTATCGGGGTGTGAAAATCAGGTGTGGTTGGGATACGAACAAGCAGCGTCTGGCGCCCTGCATTTCTATGGCGACAGCGATGGCCGCATCGTTCGTGGATTGCTGGCGATACTGCTTACGGCCATTGAAGGCAAAACTGCAGCGCAGCTGCAAACGCAAGACCCGTTAGCGCTGCTGGAGACATTGGCTCTGAAAGCTCAGTTGAGCGCGTCACGCTCAGCCGGACTGGCGGCGCTGGCCACCAGAATCAAGGATATTACGCGTCAGGAGTCATGATTAGAGGCTGTTTGACGCTGGGCTTTCGCCATCATTTTCTTTAAGGCATGCGAAACCGCCACAAATGCGAAGGTGGCGGTTACCATCGTCGCCGCGCCGAATCCGGACGCGCAATCCATCCGTTTAACGCCATCGGCGGTTCGTTTGAACGCGCAGACACTGCCGTCCGGCTGAGGATAAACCAGCGCTTCACTGGAAAATACGCAGTCGATGCCCAGCTTTCCTTTACTGTTTTTCACGACATTAAAATCATGTTTCAGACGCTCACGCAGCTTGGCCGCCAGCGGATCCTGAATGGTTTTGGCCAGATCCGCCACGGCGATGCGAGTGGGATCGATCTGCCCGCCGGCGCCGCCGGTGGTGACGACCGGGATTTTGTTGCGCCGGCAGTACGCCAACAGCGCAGCCTTCGCCCGCACGCTGTCGATGGCGTCAATCACATAGCTGAATTCGTTATTCAACAGCTCCGCCATATTGTCAGGGCTGATAAAGTCGTCCACGCAGGTCACTCGACACTCTGGGTTGATCGCCAGTATGCGCTCCGCCATCACTGCCGTTTTCGGCTGCCCGGTATGCTGACGCAACGCATGAATCTGCCGGTTGGTATTACTGACGCAGACATCGTCCATATCAATCAAGGTAATCGCGCCGATGCCCGTGCGCGCCAGCGCTTCCGCCGCCCAGGAGCCCACCCCGCCGATGCCGATCACGCAGATGTGAGCCTCGGCGAACAGCGACAGCGCCTGCCGGCCGTACAGCCGGGCGGTGCCGCCGAAGCGCTGCAGATAGCTTTCAGATAACCGTGAACTCATGACTCACCACCTTAACGGGTAACAACGTGTAGAAATCAAACGGCGAGGATAATAACGCAGAGCGGCGCATTTGCGGAGTAAGAGATAAAACCAAATGTATGCTTTGTGGATAATTTACTGTCAGAGCGCAAGTATGATGAAGCGGGCGCGGCGGCGGTACCCGCTTCGTGACGCCATTACTCAAAGAAGGTCGCGACCGGCGGCTTTCCAGGTAACCCGCCGCTTGTTGTCTGCGCTGGCGCAGCGCTCAGCAGCAGCCCGGAACTTTGCGGTTGCGTGTTTCGCAACACCCAGACTCGCCCGTAGTGGTTATAGAAACCGGCGGTGTGACCCGCTTCAGGGCCGATCCCCTGATAGATGTCAAAGTGCTGTCCTTTGATCGCACCACCGACGTCCAACGCGATCATCAGGCGCATCTCATATTTGCCGTTGAATTTGCCCTGATTATCCAGCAGCGGAACTTCCGCCAGCAACACGCTGCCTTCGGGGATTAGCGAGCGGTCGGAGGCAACAGAGGCCTTGGCGATCAGCGGCACCGCGCTCGCGCCACGCACTAACGCCGCATCCATCGGCTTGAAGAATACAAAGGAAGGGTTCTGTTCCAGCAGTTGGCGAACTTCCTGTTCAGAGTGGGTGTCCGCCCAGCGACGAATCGCCTGCATCGACATATTTTCTTTCGCGACTTCGCCTTCATCGATGAGGACTTTGCCGATGCTGCGATAGGCGTGACCATTTTTGCCCGCGTAGGCAAAGAACGTCAGAGGGCGGCCGTCGCCGAAGTCAACATACCCGCTCCCCTGAACCTCCATCATGAAGTTATCCATTAAAGAGTTGCTCCAGCCCAGAATCGGCGCATTGCCGAGCGCGCCCGCGTAAATGCCCGCGCGATCGGGAAGACGACGGTTTTTCTTGCCACGTGACGGCATGCCGTAGATGGGATACTGGAACTCACCCTGCCGGGTGTAGCGCGCCTGCACTACCGGAGTGTAGTAGCCGGTGAACTGAACGTTGCCGAAGCCATCTACCCCTTCCATTTGCCAGGAGCCCAGACCAAACTTGCTGAGTTCGCGCGTATCGCCACCCGACAGCATCCAGTTCTGAACGGCCTGGAACGTGGCGTTATTGTTGCTATGAAGCGTGGGAGAATCCGTCTGAATGTGGGTGACCTGATTGGCGAAGTCGCCGGCGTTGATCGGCTTGCCGTGCGTGTTCGGCTCGTTCACCATTTTTAGTGGCTGAGCGAGATGTCCGTCTTTATACTGCTGACCCTGATCGGTAGGCCGGCTCTGACATCCTGCCAAAACGGCGATCGCTAAACCGACCAACACACAACTGCCCCGCCATCCTTTCATTGTTCCGCGCTCTCTTCTTAAGTGGTGTCCAACATGGAACGATAGCAAACGGGTGGGTAAAATGAAATGCGCCCCATATCCCAAACCGCGCCGTTCTACGTAAACAATATCCTTACCTATTTTACGGCAATAGATGAAGAAACAAACAAAGACAAGTGAAATCATGGATTTTTGCTAAAAAGGGGTTGCATAGAAACGCTCGGAGAGTATAGTGCGCTTCCACGGACGCGGGGTGGAGCAGCCTGGTAGCTCGTCGGGCTCATAACCCGAAGGTCGTCGGTTCAAATCCGGCCCCCGCAACCAATTTACGTCTGAGACGTGAAAGCAGTCAGAAAGAAAGCCATAATACGGCCGCGGGGTGGAGCAGCCTGGTAGCTCGTCGGGCTCATAACCCGAAGGTCGTCGGTTCAAATCCGGCCCCCGCAACCATTATGCCTGAGAAGTGAAAGCAGTCAGAAAGAAAAGTTATAATAGGGACGCGGGGTGGAGCAGTCTGGTAGCTCGTCGGGCTCATAACCCGAAGGTCGTCGGTTCGAATCCGGCCCCCGCAACCAATTATCATTAAACACCTTAACAGGTGTTTTTTGCGTTTTAAGGCCACCTCATCCTGAGATCTGTGAACTGGGAGGGGTGCGCCGCAGCTCATCCCCCTCTTCGACTCCTGACCTATCTGGCCCGCTGAGCGAAATACGCTTTGATCCCTTCGAGAATTGACTGCGCCACCTGCTGTTGGAATCGCGCGGTACGCAATTTACGCTCTTCTTCCGGATTACTGATAAAGGCCGTTTCCACCAGTACAGAAGGAATATCCGGCGCTTTTAATACCGCAAATCCCGCCTGATCGACGCTGTTTTTATGCAGATGGTTGATCCGCCCCATGCGACGCAGAATTTCTCCGCCGAATTTGAGGCTGTCGTTGATTGTCAGCGTCTGCACCATATCCAGCATGGTGTGGTCAAGATAACGATCGCCGCTCATGCTGACCCCGCCGATTAAATCGGATTCGTTCTGCGTCTGGGCCAGAAAACGCGCGGCGGAACTGGTCGCGCCTTTCTTCGACAGCGCAAACACCGACGAACCTTTAGCTGCTCGGTTGGTAAAGGCATCCGCATGAATAGAGATAAACAAATCGGACCGCTGCTTGCGGGCTTTCGCCACACGCACCTGTAGCGGGATAAACACGTCTTCATTGCGCGTCATAAACGCTTTCATGTAGGGCTCGCGATCGATCAATGCCTTCAGGCGACGTGCAATTTGCAGCACAACGTCCTTTTCACGCGTCCGATTTTTGCCGATCGCGCCGGGATCTTCCCCGCCATGCCCCGGATCCAACATCACCACCAGCGGCCGCTCCCGCCCAGGTTTCCCGGCAAGCGGCGCTTCCGTCGGCAGCGTTCGTTCAAGATCGCCCTTGTTGTAATCCTCCAGCAGCGCCAACAGCGGATCGTCCGCATTGTCGTAGCGTCCTTCTACCGGGTATAGATCGAGCACCAGACGATTTTTGAATCCGGCGACCGGAGAAAGCGCAAACGTTTTGGGGCTGACCTGCTGCTTAAGTTCCAACACTAGCCGCACCGTCTGCTTATCGAACTGTCCTGCCCGGGCGGTCTTGATATAAGGGTCACCCTGATTGAAGCGTTGGCCTACATTTTTCAGCACGCTGTTCAGCGAGACATTTTCGATGTCCACCACCAACCGCCGGGGGTTATCCAGCATGAATTGCCGATACTTCAGAGGATGACTGGATTCCAGCGTGACGCGGGTATAGGCCGATGCGGGCCAGATACGCACGGCAATAACCTGCGATGTGGCGGCGATACCCACGCCGGTGACGCTCAGCAGCCAGGTCGCGGCCGCACCCTGCAATAGTCGTCGGCGGGTCAGAGGGGGGGTCGAATCAGACATGCAGCTCCGGTTAAGTACGGGATAACAACCAATGACGATAAAAAAGGTTATGTTTTTTGGAAATGCCCGAAACTTTAGCGAATCTGCCCGATACTGTCATGAAAAATGTTTTCTGGTAAAGCGTGAATACGGGGTTTGCGCAAGAACACACGCGGACGACGAAACGCTTGCCTTTTACGCCATTAAGAATAAAAATACAAAAATACCGAATAAAAATTCATGAGGCTTGCAGTGAAGGAACGTAGTACAGAACTGGTCCAAGGCTTCCGCCATTCAGTTCCTTATATCAACGCGCATCGCGGCAAAACGTTCGTCATCATGCTAGGCGGTGAAGCGATTGAACATGAAAACTTCAGTAATATCGTCAGCGACATCGGTCTGCTTCACAGCCTGGGCATCAAGTTGGTTGTGGTCTATGGCGCCCGTCCGCAGATCGACGCCAATCTGGTCGCACACCATTGCGAGCCGACCTACCACAAACATACCCGCATCACCGACAGCACCACGCTGGAGCTGGTCAAGCAAGCCGCCGGCATGCTGCAACTGGATATCACCGCCCGTCTGTCTATGAGCCTGACCAATACGCCGCTGCAGGGCGCGCATATCAACGTTGTCAGCGGCAATTTTGTTATCGCCCAGCCGCTCGGCGTCGACGACGGCGTGGACTACTGTCACAGCGGGCGCATTCGCCGTATTGATGAAGAGGCGCTCCACCGCCAGTTGGCGAGCGGCGCTATCGTATTGCTTGGCCCCGTCGCGGTTTCCGTGACCGGCGAAAGCTTCAATCTGACCTCAGAAGAGGTCGCGACGCAGTTGGCGATAAAACTGCGGGCGGAAAAGATGATTGGCTTCTGCGCCGAGCAAGGCGTCACTGACCAGAACGGTAAAGTCATCCCTGAAATGCTGCCGGAAGAGGCTCAGCGCCTGATCCATAACCAGGAGGAATTAGAAGACTTCAATTCCGAAGTGGTACGTTTCCTGCGCGGCGCCGTGAAAGCCTGCCGCAGCGGAGTACGCCGCAGCCATCTGATTAGCTATCAGGAAGATGGCGCGCTGTTGCAGGAACTGTTTTCCCGTGATGGTATCGGGACGCAGGTCGTCATGGAGAGCGCCGAGCAGGTGCGCCGCGCGACCATCAACGATATCGGGGGGATTCTGGAACTGATTCATCCGCTGGAACAGCAAGGCATTCTGGTGCGTCGCTCCCGCGAACAGCTGGAAATGGAAATCGACAAATTCACCGTGGTCGTCAGGGATAACCTGACTATCGCCTGTGCGGCGCTTTATCCGTTCCCTGAAGAAAGCATTGCCGAGATGGCCTGCGTGGCGGTTCACCCGGAATACCGCAACTCTTCCCGCGGCGACCAACTGCTGCATCACATCGAGACTCAGGCTCGTCATCAGGGGCTTAAACGCCTGTTCGTGCTGACGACGCACAGTATCCACTGGTTCCAGGAGCGCGGCTTCCAGCCCGCTGAGGTCGCGATGCTGCCGAGGCGTAAGCAGGAGCTGTATAACTATCAGCGCCGTTCGAAAATACTGGTTATGGATCTCTAAAGCACTATCGCCGGACCAGACCGGCGCGCAAGCCCTGTTCTTTCGCGCCGCTCCCTTGGCCTACCCTTTCCGGATTCGACCGTCTACTCCGCCATCAAGGATCGAATACGCGCCTCGAGTCCGCTATAGCGCTGCGTCGGCGTGCTCACCGCCCGGCACAGTAATGCCCTATCGCTGTATAGCGACAGCCGCTTCCGGGCGCGAGTGATCGCGGTGTACACCAATTCCCGCGTCAGAACAGGCAGAAAGTGATTCGGCAGCGCCAACGCCGTGTGTTCGAACTCAGAGCCCTGAGACTTATGCACGGTCATGGCATAGGCCGTTTCATGCGGCGGCAGCCGGCTGGGAGCGACCGATTTGGTTCGACCATCCGGCAGTTGGAAATAGACACGGAGCTCACCCTGATCGTTTGTCATACTAATGCCGATGTCGCCGTTGAATAGCCCCAGCACGGCGTCGTTGCGCTCAATCATCACCGGGCGGCCGACATACCAGCGCCCGCCGTTGAGCGCGGGTCGTTGAATCAATCCCGCCGCCTGCAACGCGCGTTCAATCCGCTGATTCAGTCCGGAAACGCCAAACGGCCCCTCTCTTAGCGCGCACAGTTGTCGGTAACGTTGAAAGGCGTGTAATACTTGTTCCGGAGCGTCACCGCTGGCGATACGTTGGAGATAATCCGTGTATCCTTCCACCGCCTGATCCAGCAGGCGCTGATAATCTGAATTATCCGCCAGCGGCAGACACGCGATATCGCCATAGCCCTGTTGCAAAACGGCCAGCAGCTGCGCCTCGTCGCCCCGATTTACCGCCTTCGCCAGCTGTCCTATGCCCGAGTCCGCAGTGAAACGGTAACTCTTGCGCAACAGACAAATACTGTCGGTCACCGAGGCGTTTTCCGCCGTGCCCGGTTCCAGCGTGCAGCCGGTGAGACGGTTCAACTGCTGACTCCGCCTCCTACTGTACCCCTGTTCGGCGAAACGGCAGACGTCGCCCAGCACCGCCCCGGCCTCGACCGAAGCCAGCTGGTCGCGGTCGCCTAACAGTATGATGCGGGCCTGCGGCGGCAGCGCGGCTATCAGATTCGCCATCATCGGAAGATCGACCATTGAGGCTTCGTCCACCACCAGTACATCCAAGTGCAGCGGATTATCCTGATGGTAGCGCAGGCGCTGGCTGTCCGGCACCGCGCCCAGCAGGCGATGCAGCGTGGTGGCCTCCTGCGGGAAAGCCTGCCGCTGCGCGTCGCTGAGCGGCAGTTGACTCAACACGCTGCCCAAAGACTCGGTGAGACGGGCGGCGGCCTTTCCTGTCGGCGCAGCCAGCTCAATACGCGGCGACGGCCCATCCTGCAGCTCTATCAGGGCCGCCAGCAGTCTGGCGACCGTCGTCGTTTTACCTGTGCCCGGCCCCCCGGAAATCACCGCAATCCTGCGGGTCAACGCGACCGCCGCGGCGATCTTTTGCCAGTCGGCTTCGCCCTCAACCGCAGGAAACAGGTCATCCAACACCGCACGGATACGGGCTTCGTCATAGACAGGCTCGGCACGATTGCCGGCGATAAACTGCGCGACGCGGCACTCTCCCTGCCAACTGCGCTGCAAGTACAGATTGTCCTGCTGAAAAACCAGCGGGGTGGGATCTTCACCCTCGCCGACGGCTGGGTCGTTCGACAAATGCTGCCGCCATTCAGCTTCATCCGGCCTTCCCAACCGCTGCCAGATGTCCTGAGCCAGCGCCCGATCCCGCCCGTCAAATAGCGCGTTGGGATGAAGCTGTGACAACGGCAGGCAAACGTGCCCCGCACCGGCGTAGGCGCTGAGGCACGCCGCCGCCAGCAGGAGATGCGGCTGGTCGTCTTCCGCCAGCATCCGGGCAAACTGCACGTCCAGCGGACGCAACCATCGCCGCTGACGGGCTTCTTCCAATAGATCAATCATGCTCGACATGCGTACCCTCCGTTAACGCTTCCCCGCAAAACAAACCATCCATATCGTCGATAAACGCCCGGGAAGGACGCGAGAAGTAGATCCCGTTGCCGGGATGCTCGGCGCTGACGCCGCGCAGAAACAGATAAAAAACGCCGCCGAAATGCTGTTCATAGCCGTAGTCCGGCAGTCGATGCCGCAGATAACGGTGCAGCGCCAGCGTGTAGAGTTGATACTGCAGGTCGTAGCGATGTTCCGCCATCGCCCGCATCATGGCGTCCTGCGTATAGGCGCTGGCGTCATGCCCCAGCCAGTTGGATTTGTAATCCAGCAAGTAGTAGCGGCCCTGCCAGACAAATATCAGGTCGATAAATCCCTTCAGCATGCCTTTGACCTGCTGAAACGATAACGCCGGGCAGAGCGCGGAGAGCGGATCATGATGTCTAGTCAGACGGTCCAGCGCGTCAGCGGTGAGCATCCGCTGGATCGGCAGGTAGAACTGCAGCTCGGCCTGTTTATGTCCGTTATCCAGTTCGGCGAGCCGAATACCGTCACCGTTGAGCGGCAGACTCAGGACGTTCTCCATCCAGAGCTTCAGCACCGGCAGCCACGCATCATCAATGCCATAGCGCCGCAGCCGTTCCAGCAGCCACTCGTCGTCGATCGGTTGGGTAAAATCCAGCGTTTCAAACAGGCTGTGCAAAAACGTCCCCGGCGCTGCACCGCGCGGAAATGAGTGCGGCGAACGCTCCGCCGCTTCCTCTTCCGCCGTTTCGCCCATCGAGTCGATATCAAAATGGGGCAACAACGCCTGAATGGTATCGGAACCGTGCTGCTGCAATCCTGAATAGCTGGTCACCCGCCAGCCGTCGCGCAGCCGCCGGGTAGTCCGCCGCGCCTCGAGCAATGGCGGCAGCGCCGACTCAGGCTGCCACGGCTGTTCGTCCTGTTCGGTCGCCATGCTTAGCGCGATATCCTCTCCCACCATGCCTTCCAGCTCGGCGATTAACGCCTGGGCGGTAGCGGCCTGACCGCGCTGTAATAGATAGCCCAACGCGCTGTGGTGCATATCGCTTTCGCCCTCTTTCTTGCGGGTTCCCTGAAACAGCGGCGCAACCCCAACCGCGCAGTGATAAACAGCTCGGGTCAAAGCCACGTACAACAACCGTAAATCTTCCGCCAGACGCTCCTCTTCTGCCAGTAGCTGACTCTCTTCGCCGTTTTGCAGATCCAGCATGGCCCGGAAGTTCTGCCTGTCGTGGTAAATGCCCTCTTGCTGAGAGCGAAAGTTGCCGATGAAGGGCAGCCAGACCAGCGGATATTCCAGGCCCTTGGATTTATGAATGGTCCCTATCTGCACCAGATGGCGGTCGCTTTCCAGCCGCAGCTGCTGATTCTCTGCCTGCGGATTAGGCTGGGCGATCTGCTGGGCCAGCCAGCGCACCAGCGCGTGTTCGCTGTCCAACGACGCCGAGGCCTCCTGCAACAGTTCGCCGATATGCATCATGTCTGTCAGACGGCGTTCGCCATCGGCACTCGCCAGCAGATCCTCCGCCAGCCGACGGTGCATCATCAACGCTCTCAACATGGGCAAAACGCCGCGTTTAAGCCAGAGCTGCCGGTAGCGGGCAAATTCGTCCACCAGGGCGTCCCAACTCGCTTCGCTGCGGCTTAGCGCATCTAACGAAGGCGCATCCATTCCCATCATGGTGGTTGCCATCGCCGCACGCAGCGCGCGCTCCTGTTCCGGCGCCAGCACCGCCTGCAGGATCCATAGCATCTCCCGTGCCTCCACGGTGGTGAACACGCTGTCGCGGTTGGACAGGTAGACGGATGGGATATTCAGGCGGCTCAACGCCCGGCGGATCAGCATCGCCTCGCGGCGGCTGCGCACCAGTACGGTAATATCCGCCGCCCGCACCGGCCTCTTCTTGTTCTTATCTTTGACCAGCCATGCCTGCCCCGACTGTCCGGCGGTCAGCCAGTCGCGGATCTGTCCCGCACATTGACGGGCCATCATCTGCTGATATTCACCGACCCCGGTCCCTTCTTGTCCAGTCAGCCAGAACCGAAGCGCCGGCGTTTTTGTACCGTCCATTTCGAAGACATAAGACTGGTTTGGCGGAGCCGGATTGACGGGCAGGAACGGGATCTGTTCGAAGATAAAGGGAGCATCGACGCGCTGAAACAGATGATTCACCGCGGCCACCATACCCGGCGCGGAACGCCAGTTGGTGTCGAGCGTATAGTGCGACCGCACCTCCGCGCGCGCGCGCATGTAGGTGAAGATATCCGCCCCGCGAAATGCGTAAATCGCCTGTTTCGGGTCGCCGATCATTAACCAGCCGCACTGCGGCTGGTCAGCATAGATCGTGTGGAAAATACGATACTGCTGGGTATCCGTATCCTGGAACTCATCGATCATCGCCACCGGATAACGCGTGCGGATCGCCTCGGCCAATTGGCCGCCGTCCGGCTGCTGCAATGCTTCATCCAGACGCCCCAACAGATCGTCGAAGCCCAGCTCCGCCCGCCGCTGCTTCTCTTCCCGCACCGTGCGCTTGATCTCTTTGAGCGCCAGCCAGATGACCAGATCCTTGAGCGTCAAAGATTCTTGCAGCAACCGTTCCACCGCGCTGAATACCGGGTGCAGCGGGGGTTCGCCCTTGGTCGTTCGTTCAACCAGCTCCTGCTGACTAAAGCGTTCCAGATCTTTAGGCAGATGGTAACTCTGCGTCGGCTGATCGGCCCACTCTCCCACCCTGCGCAGCCAATTGGGCAGATTGCGACTACTGTAGCGTCGTTTATCTACGCCCGAACCGCGGATCAATGCCTCCAGATCGGACGCCTCACGCCACGTCTGTTTAAAAGCGTCAATGATCGCTACGATACGCTGATGGCGATCCAGCAGGGTTTCTTCCTGCTGTGGCGGTTCGCGCAGCGTCGGCATTTCGCCGTGCAAATACGGCTGCAGCGTCTGCAACAAGGCTTCTGGACCTTGCCATTGTTCGCTCAACACCCTCACTACTTCCAGGGGAAGCGGATAGCAGTAGCGACGCCAGAAGTCGGCGCAGGCCTGACGGCGCAACGGCTGCTCATCTTCTAGCAGACGCTGTTCAAACAGGATGCCGGACTCGAAGGCGTGGGTTGTCAGCATCCGCTGGCAAAAGCCATGAATGGTATAGATGGCCGCTTCATCCATCTGCCGTTCGGCGCGCAGTAGCACTTCGGCCGCCTGGTGACACCAGTCCTGCGGGATCTCGGCCAGCAGTTGCTGCATGAGCGCATCGCAGTGCTCCCCGCCTAGACAGGCGAGATAGAGCGTATGGATGTTTTTGCGGATACGCTCGCGCAGTTCTTCCGTCGCCGCTTCCGTAAAGGTGACCACCAGAATCTCTTCGACGAGCAAAGGACGCGGATAGGCGTGTTCACCGCCTAGCCCAAGCAGCAAACGTAGATAAAGCGCGGACAGGGTGTATGTTTTACCCGTTCCCGCCGACGCTTCAATCAACCGCTCGCCAGACAGCGGCAGCGTGAATAAATTAAGAGAGTGCGGAGTCGCAGTCGTCATGGTTTTTCTACCTGCTGAGGTGACAAGATGCAGGATAAGGCGCAGATGTTGAAATGACGACGCTGTCGCACTACCGCGCCGAACGCCCAACTTTCTTGGCCCGCCCCCTGTCGCTGCGCTTTTGCTGTTTTACTCCACCGGTTGCCGCTCAAAACTGATTAAACCTTACGGCGGGTAATAGCCATGTCGCCGCCGCGGCCGTTACCTGCGCGATCCTTTCGCTGTCCATCTCCCGCACGATACGCTGCAGGTAATAATCTTCTCCTTCGCCGGGCAGGTTATAGGTGCCCTGCCACGCTTCCAGCAGTTTTTGCTGCGCCTTATTGAGGGAGGCGTCATCGGTCAGCAAGCTATCGCTGTCGCGATCGTAGACGACCTTCAGCCAGGCGCCGCCGGAGCGATTAAGCAGCAACAGCGGTTGATTCATTCCTTGCTGATAACCGTTAATCATTAATGCCATAAACTCCCGCGCCTGCGCTTCGCTCAGCGAGGGAAAACGCCAGCCGCCGTCTTCGCGCCCATAGATCCGGCTTTCACCCTGCCCACCACTTAAACAGTAGATCAGATGCTCCAGCCATAGCATCATGCCATCCACCAGCGAAATTTTACCGGGACGCCAGCGCAGCAGGCCGTCATGCTGAATTTGCGTCAGCCAGCCTGTGACACGCACGCCATCCAGCATGATATCCAGTTCCTGACTGTCCAACGTCTCCAACTGCCGCTCCTCACGCACGCGCGCCGCCAGATTACGCATTTCATCCAGCTGCGTCTGCCAATACAGCTCGCCGAAGGCACCATAAGGCAGCGCTCCGGCCGCACGCACGCGACGAAACAGCAGTTCCACGTCACCGTCGTTGATCAGGGCGTTCAGCAGCAGGGTATTCATCTGATAGCGATCGAGGTGATCGACTAAAAACGGCTCCTCTTCCCGCAGCTCCTGATCGTCGAGCACAAAATTCACGCCGAGACGCAGTTGGAAAAATGCGCGTACAGGATGACGGTAGAAGCGTCTCAACTCATCCAGCGTCACTTCGCTGTACTGCTGCTCCGGCAAAGGCAGGTCGAACGGCGGTTGGGACTCGCCTTCACGCCCTGCCGCGGCCAGCCACTCGGCGGCAAAACTCTGCGAGGTGCCGTCGGCGACAAAGTTATCCGCATCGAATGGCATGCGAGGATGCTCGCAGCAGAGCTCCGCCAAAAGACGCTCAACGCCGACATCGCCGTTCAAATCTTCATCGCCGGGCACACAGTAACTTTGAGCGATGTAGTCCAGCAGTTCGCTGACCAGAACGGAGGGAAAACGCTGGCTGTTATCCTGAATAGAGTGGCCGATATAGCTGATATAAAGCCGATTCTGCGCCGACAGCAACGCCTCCAGAAACAGATAGCGGTCGTCTTCACGCCGGCTGCGATCGCCGCGCCGACGGTGCCGCGACATCAGGTCGAACCCCAACGGCGGAAGCGTGCGCGGATAAACGCCGTCGTTCATCCCCAGCAGGCAAACCACCTTGAAAGGGATAGAGCGCATAGGCATCAGCGTACAAAAATTCACGGTGCCAGCCAGGAAACGCTGGCTGAGCAGCTCCCTGTCGAGCCGGCCCGACAGGGAGCTGCGTAGAAGCGTTACGGAGATAGGCTGCGGATAGCGCGCCAGCATGCCGGTGTTGATGATCTGCTGCCAGTGCTCCTCAATCAGCGTCAACGCCGCTTCGGCGTCGCCGTCCGGCAAAAAGAAATCATCCACCAATTGACGGCACAGCGGCTGCCACTCTTCCAGCGTGCGCAACTGCTGCAAACGCTGCCGCCACTGGCTCAGCCGCATCAGCAGATCCGCCAGTTGTCCGGCCAGTTCGGCGATCAACCCGCTAGACTCATCGTAGGGAAGCACGCCCCGCCAGTCTCCGGCATGGCTGTCCATCGCATATCCCAGCAGCATACGCGTGATGCCGAAACGCCAAGTGTGCTGACCGGTGGGCGGCAGCATCAGTTCTCGGACGTTGTCGTCATCCAGCCCCCAGCGGATGCCGGACTCCGTCACCCATAGCCGCAGGCGTCTCAGCCCCTCTTCATGAATGCCGAATCGGTTCGCCAGCGCCGGAACTTCCAACAGCGCCAATACCTGCTCCGCCATAAATCGGCTGGTTGGCAGTTCCAGCAGTGTCAGCACCGCCTGCAAGGCGGGATGCGCATGCCGCGCGCGCTGATCGGAAATGGAAAACGGCAGATAGCGATCTTCCGGCGCGTTGCCGAACACCGCCTGAATAAACGGCGAATAGCTGTCGATGTCCGCCACCATCACGATAATGTCGCGCGGCATCAGCTCAGGGTCGTCAGCCATCATCGCTAGCAGTTGGTCATGCAGCACTTCCACTTCACGCTGCGGGCTGTGGCAGGCATGAACGGACACTGAACGATCTTCCGGCATCAGCGGACGTTTGCGGCGTTTTTTTTCTACGCTATCGTCTGCCGCCGGTGCAATTTCACTATTGTTGCCGGTCACGACGACACGGCTATCCTCCAGCTCCAGGATGTCCCGCTGTAGCGCACTGAGCAGGTGTTGCGCCTCGATATCGACATACGCGGAGACGCCGTTCGCCTCATCCAACTGCTCAAGCAGGTGTAAATTGTCGCGCCCCAGCTTGCCCCAGGAGGCCAGCAGCGGGTTACCCACATTTTGTTCGCCATCCTCTTTAAACAAGGACTCGGCACGCGTCGGGTCGCGGAACAACGGCCGGCTTTCTGCCGTCATCTGCCGATGCTGATACAAGCGCCACTGGCGCCCTTTCAGGCGGGCCAGAGACGCTTCGTCCTGAATATCGCCCCAATAGTAGCGGCAGGGATTGGTAAACAGCAGGTGTACGTCGATATGTTTACCCAGCGCCTTCAGGGCTTGCAGATAAACCGGCGGCAGTGCGGAAATGCCACAGATAAAAACCCGATCCGGTAGACCGGGAGGACGGCTTTCCGCCCGGTCAAGCACCTGAATAAAACGCTGATACAGGATGGTGTGGTGCCATTCGAGCTGACCCAGAGACTGCGTGTACTCCACCAGCCGCCGCCAGAGCGGCGCCTGCCACTGCTGAGCTTCCCCAGCCTCGTCCACCCATTGTCCCTGCTGCCAGCGCATAATCCAGTCAGGGCGATAAATCAGATATTGATCGAATAGGTCGGCCGTGCGACCGGCCAGTTGATGAAGCTTGCGGTCGCCGTCGTCCTCTTCCAGATAGTGGGCCAAGAGAGCAAAAGCCGGATCGTCCAGTTGCTGAGGCAGCAGATGCATCAGCTTCCAGCTCATGGCTTCTTTGCCAAAGGCGCTTTCTTTGGGGATTTCGGGGATCAACCGCCGACACATGTCCCACAAAAAGACGCCCGGCAGCGGAAATTGGATATTAGCGGCGATATGAAATTTTTCGGCCAGTTCGATTTGGAGCCACTGCGCCATACCCGGACTTTGCACTAACACCACTTCCTGCTGGAAAGGGTCGGTAAGCGGCTGTTGCTGCATCAGCACCACCGTCAGTTCCTTCAATATATCCAGCTGATTGGAATGGTAAACCGTGAACATGGTGACTCCTGACCGTTCGCTGCCGTTTATGATGTCTTTGAGGTTGGCTCTTCAGTTTCCGTCGGCGGAGAGCAGAGCCAACGGGTGAGCGAGGCGGAATAGTGCCGCGGCGTCACTACGGCAGCCGTGACCCGCTGGCACTGCGGGCCATAAGGCTGCACGTTTATAGAGCTGGTCCAGCCTTCCGGCAACGGCGCGGTGACGGTTCGAACGGGCACGCCTGCGTCCTGCGCCTCCAGCTGTTCATTCACCCACCGCCAGGCCTGACGCTGCTGCCATTGGTACTGTAATGACCGTTGAAGGATTAAATGATATTGCAATAATCCGGTTAGAGAAACCGCGAACAGCAATGCGGCGATCAGCGTTTCAAGCAGGCTGAACCCGCTTTGATTTCCTTCGAACGACAGTTTCTTAATAAACGACACAGTAATGCGCCTCCGGTTCCGGGCAGAAGTCGAGCCATCCCTGCGACATCGCTTGCAGCAGCACGGCACCGTCGATGGTCTGCGCCGCTACGCGCTGGTATAACCGCAACGGCGGAGTATTCACCTCAAACTGACCCTCGCCCCGCAGCACGCCCTGATTGCCGGAGGACGATAAATGCAGGCATACCCGCAGACGGTCCACAGAGAGCGTGCGGCACTGCCACACATCCCCGCTGTCCTGCCAACGTTGGCTAATCCCCCATTCAAGAGAAGATAGTCCCTGATTAAAGGCTTTCCAATAATGCTGTTCGTCCTTGCCCTGCTCCGTCCAGGTTTCCAGTTGCTTTTGCATACCGACCAGCAGCAGCACGCCAAGCGAGATAAGCACCATGACAATCATCAGGGCGTTGCCCGACTGGTGACATTTAGACGGCATCGTGATTACGCCTCGCGACCCATCGCTGCACCTGCTGTTTGATCTGCGGCCTGTCGGTCCAGTAGCCTGAAAGATCCAGCAGGTACAATGTTCCTCGACTGCCCTGTTGCGAAGAGACCTGAAACCCGGTGATGGTCACTTCATTCGGATCGAAGAATTTCTCCCAGCGTTTTCCCCGACACCGGGCGTAGCCGGTCTGAACCTCCAGAGCGCCGTTGCGCAGGCGGTAGCTGAAAAATTCTCCCTCCTGCCGTTCGCCGGGATCCCAGTGACCGCTATGATTCACGTCGTAAGACACCGTCAGGCAACTTTGAGCCGAATTCGTGTCGTCGGCGCTCAATGTAACCGCTTCGCCCCGACAGCGGCCCGCGCAATATCCCGCGCGAAGGATATCTTTTTCGATAACGGATAAAGCCTCGCTGAGCGTCTGCTCGAGACGAAACGCGTTAAGTCCCTGCTGGCTCTGCTTATTCAACACTGAAAATAGCTGTACGACAGCAAGAATAATAATGCTGACAATGGCAAGCGCCAGTATCACTTCCGGCAGAGAAAAACCGCCGATGCGACATTTTTTATCCGGCATCAGCATATCGGGGTACTCAGCAGCGGCTGACCTTCACTGCACAGACGTAATCGGCCACGTACGGAAAGCACCAGCCGGACACGCCCCGCCGCACTTCTCAGCGTCAAGTGACCCGATTGCGCCGTGTGGCGTAGACCAAAGAAGGAAAACTGCTGCGCCGTAGCGTCTACCAGCTCAACGTCGCGGGATGTCGCGGTAAAAAAAAGCGCGCTGTCAGCCGGACAGTCACCGCCTGATGTTCCCGGCCCGACACACCAACGTTCCCCGATGCGGTGTATCTGCGCCGTAAGCGTCGCGTTGCGCCAATTGGCCTGAGTTTGTATGCGCGCCACTACGCCCATCAACTGCCGGGCATTCTGCTCCAGTAGCATTGCCTGACGATATCCCAACCAGCTATGTAGCCCTGTGCCGACCAGGAGTGATATCACCGCTATTACCATCACTAACTCCAGCAGGGTGAACCCCTGTTGCCATCCATTGCATTTTTTCATGCCGCTCAGTGTAGCGACAATTCCTATTACCGACAGCAAAATGGTATCGGCTTTGCGCAGCGACGCGTAGATTTTTTGAAGCGAAAACAGTTTATTACTAATTAAATGCGAAGCGGTTTGCAAAAACCGTCTTTGCCATAAAAAATATCCTGTCGGCGAATTGCCCACAGGATATTGTTATGACTGACCGAGCGAGGTCTACATTCACTCAGGCGAGATCAGGCGATGCCGCCGGAGTCAGGACCAGAGGCGTGAACGCCTCACACCAACGATTAGATCGCGACAGGCGCTTTGATCGGCGGATGCGGATCGTAACCTTCAATTTCGAAGTCTTCGAAACGATAGTCAAACAGAGAGGCGGGACGGCGTTTGATGATTAGTTTTGGCAACGGACGCGGTTCCCGAGTCAGTTGCAGATTCGTCTGCTCCATATGGTTGCTGTAAAGGTGCGTATCGCCCCCGGTCCAGACGAAGTCACCGACGTCCAAATCACACTGTTGCGCCACCATGTGCACCAACAGCGCGTAGCTGGCGATGTTAAACGGCAGCCCCAGGAATACATCGCATGAACGCTGGTAAAGCTGGCAAGAGAGCTTGCCGTCGGCGACGTAAAACTGGAAAAACGCATGGCAAGGCGCCAGCGCCATCTGGTCGATCTCGCCTACATTCCAGGCGGAGACGATGATGCGGCGCGAGTCAGGATCCTGCTTCAACTGGGTCATCACTTTCTCCAGTTGATCGATCTGACTGCCATCCGCCGCGCCCCACGCGCGCCACTGTTTGCCGTACACCGGCCCCAGGTCTCCATTATCATCGGCCCATTCATCCCAAATGGAGACTTTGTTTTCGTGCAAATAACCGACGTTGGTATCGCCGTTCAGGAACCACAGCAGCTCATGGATAATGGAGCGCAAATGGCAGCGTTTAGTCGTCACCAGCGGGAATCCCTGCTGCAAGTTGAAACGCATCTGATGACCGAAAATCGACAGCGTCCCCGTGCCCGTGCGGTCGTCTTTTGGCGTCCCCTCATCAAGCACTTTTTTCATCAGTTCCAGATACTGTTTCATACTACCTCATTTAAAAATCGAGTCATTGCCATCATTGCCGGGCCGGCTGACGGCGGTAAGCCCAAATCATCATAAAAAGACCTACCAGCACCATCGGAATCGACAGGATTTGTCCCATGCTCATGATGCCGCCGAAAAGTCCCAACTGAGCGTCCGGCTGACGGAAAAACTCAACGATGATGCGGAACATGCCGTAGCCGATCAGGAACAGGCCGGACACGCTGCCCATCGGGCGCGGTTTGCGGATAAAAAGATTCAGAATGATAAACAGGACAATGCCTTCCAGCAGCAGTTCATACAGCTGCGACGGGTGACGCGGCAACATGCCATACTGGCTAAGGATATCCTGCCACTCCGGATGCGTCGCCGCCAACACCATGTCTTCACCGCGCGAACCGGGAAAGAGCATCGCCCACGGCGTATCGGTCGTTACGCGGCCCCATAGTTCGCCGTTGATGAAATTACCCAAGCGCCCCGCGCCAAGGCCGAACGGTATCAGCGGCGCAATGAAGTCGGAGACCTGGAAGAAGTTGCGCTGGGTGCGGTAAGCGAAGCACAGCATGACGACAATCACGCCGATCAGGCCCCCGTGGAACGACATGCCGCCATCCCAGACCTTAAATAAGTACAGCGGATTCTCCACGAAGCTGGAAAAAGCATAGAACAACACGTATCCCAGTCGACCGCCGATAAATACGCCGAGAAAACCCAGATAAAGCAGGTTTTCGACTTCGTCTTTTTTCCAGCCGCTGCCCGGTTTGTTCGCCCGGCGAACCGCCAGCCACATGGCAAAGACAAAGCCAACCAGGTACATCAGACCGTACCAGTGCAGCGATACGGGGCCGATGGAAAAAATTACCGGATCAAATTGAGGAAATTCCAGATAGCTCGTCGTCATCAATCACCACATTCTCGTTGTTTTATCCCTGATTACGGGTTCAGCTAAAGGCAGGAAAACCGATGGAAAACCTGCCGCATTTCGCGGTTGCGCATAATAGCATAACGCATCAGGCCCTATGCCGGTGCTGCAGCAAAAGATCTGTAAAACATCGCTTCATTACCCACGGTCACATGGCATCATCGGCCACCGCGGATCAGGCCGCCCAGACCGCGCTCTTCAATAAACAGCGATGCCCACTGTCTCGCCTCAGTGGCGGTCTGCGCCGTCAGCACTTTGTCCGCAAGCCATCCCGCCTCTTCCTGCTCGATATGCCGCAGCAGATACTTGATACGCGCCACGTTGCGTCCGTTCATACTCAGCGATCGATAACCCATGCCGATTAACAGCAAGGCGCCAATAGGTTCGCCCGCCATCTCACCGCAGACCGAAACCGGCATACGCGCCTGGCGGCACTGCGTGACGATCAAATGCAACGCCTGCAACATCGACGGATGAAGACTGTCGTATAGAGCGCCAACGTGGGGATTGTTGCGATCCACCGCCAGCAAATACTGCGTAAGGTCGTTCGTTCCCACCGAAACGAAATCAATGCGTGAACTCAGGTGAGGCAACAGGAACAGCATCGAGGGCACTTCGATCATAATCCCAATACGCGGCCGGGGCTGCGGGCAGTTCAGCATTTCCGTCACTTCGCCCGCCGCGCGGTCGATCAACCGACGCGCTTCGTCAATCTCATCCAGGCTGTTGATCATCGGCAGCAGGATATGTAGGTTACCCAGCGCCGCATTGGCGCGCAGCATGGCGCGCACCTGGATCAGAAAGATTTCCGGCTGATCGAGCGTGACGCGAATGCCTCGCCATCCGAGAGAGGGGTTCTCCTCGCTGATCGGCATATAGGGCAGAGGTTTGTCGGCGCCGATGTCCAGCGTGCGCAGCATGACCGGATTTTCGGGATAAAGACGCAGCATGCTTTCATACTGCGCCATCTGCTCGTCCTCAGACGGAAACCCGCTTTGCACCATGAAGGGAATTTCCGTGCGGTACAGCCCGACGCCGTCGACCTGATCGATGAAGCGTTTTTCATGCTCTGCGCTGAGACCGGCATTGAGCATAACGCGAACCCGCTCTCCGCTTTTCAGCATGGCCGGGCGGTTGCCGTCATCTTCCGTCAGCCGGTTGAGCTCCTGCTCTTCATCCAGTACGCGCTGGTATTCCTGCACCAGCACCGGCTCAGGATCGACCAGCAGCTCACCGCGATAGCCGTCAAGGATCAGCAGCCGCTGATGCAACAAAGCTGGCTGAATATCCGCGTCCATCAGGGTGGGGATCCCCATGGCCCTGACCAGGATCGCGGCATGCGAGTTGGCGGCGCCTTCGTGAACCACGATCCCGGCGAGCCTGTCTTGCGGCAACTCGGCCAGCAGCGTCGCCGTCAGTTCATCCGCCACCAGAATAAAACGTTCCGGCCACTGCGCCGTTCCCTGAACGCTATCATCAAGATGAAACAGCAACCGCTGTCCCAGCGCTCGCAGGTCGCCGGCGCGTTCGCGCAGATAGGTATCTTGCAGCGCGGCGAACTGGGCCGAAAAGCGCTCGATGACCACCTTGACCGCCCACTCCGCGGAACTGCCGGTATCAACCTCTTGGCTCAGCTCTCGCTTTAGCCGAGCGTCGTTTAGCAGATGGGAATAGAGATCGAATATCGCGGCGCTTTCTTTCTGCGCGCTGGCGCTAAAGCGTTTGCTGTAGCGGCGGAACTCCGCTGCGGCATTTTCCATCGCCAGCAGCAGTCGCGAACGCTCACGGTCACTATCCAGGCTGGATGCGGGGAAGACTTGCTCAAGCGAGGGCTGACTGCGATCCTGCCAGCCGGAGGCGATTGCCACGCCCGGCGCGGCGGCCAGCGCGTTGATCCGCGTTTGCCGATATTGCCCAAACAGCGCTTTGATCTGGGACTGGGACAGAATGGCCGCCATCTGAGTGGCCAGCGTCACCATGAAAGATTCGTCGTTCTTATCGAACTGTCTCAGTTCCCTTTGCTGCACAACCAAAACCCCCAGCAACTGACGCCGGTGAATGATCGGCACACCCAAGAAAGAGCGGAATTGCTGTTCCCGGACCGCAGGGATGAATTTAAAGCTGGGGTGGCTTTGAGCGTCGGCCAGATTGATGAGTTCGGCGCGTTCGCCGACCAATCCGACGATCCCTTGCCCGAAAGCGAGAGTGACGGGACGACCACGCGGTTTTTTTAACCCTCGGGTCGCCATCAAGTAATAACAGTGACGATCGTGATCGGCCAGGTAGATAGAACAGACTTCGGTGTCCATCGCCAGACAGATTTCGTTGACCAGAATATCCAGCGCATCCGATAACTGCGCCGTCGCGGCGACTTTCTCAATGACTTCTCGCAGGCGCGTGAGCATGGTGGGCTGAATTATCCTCTCTTCCGTCGGGGACTGGAGGGCGACCGGGCCGAATTCTCCTGCAATTGAATAACCGGGGAAATGAACTCCTTCATGACCCGCCGATAGACGTCACGTTTAAAGGAGACGACCTGCCGCACCGGATACCAAAAGCTAACCCAGCGCCAGCCATCGAATTCCGGCGTGCCGCTGCTTTGCATGTTGATCTCTGACTCATTGCACATTAACTGCAACAGAAACCATTTTTGCTTCTGGCCGATACAGACGGGTTTTGTGTCCCAACGCACCAAACGTTTTGGCAATTTATAGCGTAACCAGCTGCGAGTCGACGCCAGAATACGCACATCCTTTTTCCGCAGTCCAACTTCCTCATACAGCTCACGGTACATCGCCTGTTCCGCCGTTTCACCAGGATTGATTCCCCCCTGTGGAAACTGCCAGGAGTGCTGGCCGTAGCGGCGGGCCCACAGCACCTGCCCCTGCCGATTACAAATTACAATACCAACATTCGGGCGGTAGCCATCATCATCGATCACCGGACTACCTCGATAAACTGAAATGCTAAGATAACCTGATTGTTTCATACTCCCGGCAGACGGTAAACTCCTGCTTATCATCGTCTTCTTTATAATAAGAAGCCGGTAACCCACAGATAGAATCAAAGTTATAAACATTACCTGGCCAATATCACCGGTTTATTCACTTTTTCTGTGGACATCTTTGTGAAGAACACCGTGAAGAAAGTGCGAAAATCGGTTTCAAGGTTTCACACGCCCATCCATGACCGTAAAAATAGTTCTTTAAATTAATATAGTTAAGTCACTTTTCTACCGTTTTTCCCCATCAAAAACGTTGCACAGAATTCAGCCTTTTCCAAAGTGGCGAAAGATCGCACTACCGAGAGCTTATCCACAATCCCCCTCCTGATTTATGCCAAAAAACCAGCGGAACCGGCAAAAAAACCCTTCGTCAAGGCTGTGGATGGAAACAGTGCTCCAGAATTACCCCAGTTATCCCAAAAATCTGTGGATAACAGGGTGTAGAATCCTGTTCATTCCCGGTGGCTTATCGTGAACAAGTCACCTAATCCGTTTACCACCTCTACGCCACGGGGAAAAAACCACTGCGTAATCATGCTATTATTATTTTCATCTCATGAACGGGACCACTAAAAACTATTCCCCGACGGGAGCTGTGCTTTTTTTATACAACCCGGGAGACTTATGAACACCCCATTTCTGTACCGCGATCCGCCTCCTGACGAGCTGACATTGCTACAGCGCGCCCAGTCCCTCGCCGGATATAATCTGGCTGAGCTGGCCGCGATCGCTGAACTGCCGTTGCCTGCAAATCTGAAGCGGGACAAAGGATGGACAGGCATCTTGCTGGAGCGTTTTCTAGGCGCCAGCGCTGGCAGCAAACCAGAACAAGATTTTCCCGATCTCGGCGTCGAGCTGAAAACGATCCCTATCGATGAACAGGGACGGCCGCTGGAAACCACCTTTGTCTGCGTCGCGCCGTTAACGGGTAATAGCGGCGTCACCTGGGAGCGCTGCCATGTTCGCCATAAACTGACCCGGGTTCTATGGATGCCGGTGGAAGGCGGCAGGCAAATCCCTCTGGGCGAGCGGCGCATCGGCGCACCGCTGCTGTGGAGCCCCAGCCCAGAGGAAGAGGAACAGTTACGTCAGGATTGGGAAGAACTGATGGATTTGATCGTACTCGGCAAGGTGGAAAACATCACGGCCCGCCACGGTGAAGTGCTGCAATTGAGGCCTAAAGCCGCTAACAGCCGTGCTCTGACAGAAGCGATAGGCGAACTCGGACAGCCGATCATGACGCTCCCTCGTGGTTTTTATCTTAAAAAAACCTTTACCGGCCCTCTGCTCGCTCGCCACTTTCTGCTTTAATGGCCACTCTTTCCTTGCCTGCCGCTACAGAGAGCAGAGTATAATTATCGTTTACGATTTATTTAAGGTGTATTGATACAATGTTTGATTGGATTGCGGATCCCAATGCCTGGCTGGCGCTGGGCACACTCACCATTCTGGAAATCGTTCTCGGCATCGACAACATCATTTTCCTGTCTCTGGTTGTCGCTAAACTGCCCAAACACCATCAGAACAAAGCCCGCCGTATCGGTTTGCTGGGCGCGATGTTGATGCGCCTGGGGCTGCTCGCCTCCATCGCCTGGGTGATCAAACTGACCAACCCGCTGTTTTACGTTCTGGATCAGGCCATTTCCGTCCGCGACCTCATCTTGTTCTTCGGTGGTCTGTTCCTTATCTGGAAATCCGGCAAAGAGATTCATGAG
Organism: Lonsdalea populi; assembly: GCF_015999465.1. Lineage (NCBI taxonomy): Bacteria > Pseudomonadati > Pseudomonadota > Gammaproteobacteria > Enterobacterales > Pectobacteriaceae > Lonsdalea > Lonsdalea populi. Next base: position 938,015 of record NZ_CP065534.1, on the reverse strand, counting down.
ACCATCAAAGGCGGTTCGGAAACGCATGATTCGAAGGTGCATTCATTCTTCGGCGCTATCGTGCAGATCATGCTGTTGGATATCATTTTCAGCCTCGACTCGGTGATCACCGCCGTCGGCCTTTCCGACCACCTGTTCATCATGATGGCCGCCGTCGTCATCGCCGTCGGCGTCATGATGCTGAGCGCGCGGCCTATCGGCGAGTTCGTCGATAAGCATCCGTCGGTAAAAATGCTGGCGCTCGCCTTCCTGGTGCTGGTGGGCTTCACGTTGATTCTCGAAAGCGTGGATATTCATGTGCCAAAAGGCTACATCTACTTCGCCATGTTCTTCTCGATGGCGGTGGAAACCCTCAACCTGCTGCGCGGTAACAAAGCGGCACAGCAAAAGTGATGCCCGCCTCGCCAGAAGTTTCCCACGCGAAAGAACCATAACGCCAGATGCCTCCGACTCGTTGCGGAGGCATTTTTTTCCAGACAAGTCGATTCAGAAATGACAACGCCATGCCGTAAAAGAAAAAGGCCTGAGTGATTGCCGCAGCAACGCCGTCAATGAGGCCATTCGCCGACTAAATTTTTACATTTTGCCCATCTTTTCTTTCCATGAATCCGAATCGAACCTGTGACTTCCTTTGCTAAACTTAGCTCAATTTTTCAGAATTATTGCGGTCAACAACAGGTAACCCCTTATGCACTCAGTCATGAAAACGCTGGCGGCGCTCAGCGTCATCACTCTGCTCGCCGGCTGCTCCAGCCATTATGTCGTCGCCACCAAAGAGGGTCAGGTACTGCTGACCAAGGGTAAACCTCAGGTGGATGAAAGCACGGGACTGATGATTTTTACGGATGAAGATGGGCACAAGCATGCGATCGACAACAATGATATTTCGCAGGTCGTCGAACGCTGAGGCTGAATGACGATGATGTGCCAAGAGGCTTTCCCCCTTGACGAGGCTTGGTTATAGTCAATGGAAGGTGCTTTCAAACGCACCGGTTCCTCTTCAAATAAAAAGGAAGCTGGCACAATGCAATATCATCGTATCCCTCATACTGCTCTAGAAGTCAGCAAGCTGGGACTGGGCACCATGACTTTCGGTGAACAAAACAGTGAAGCAGACGCTCACGCCCAGCTGGATCACGCCATTGCAGCCGGGGTTAATCTGATTGATACCGCCGAACTGTATCCGGTTCCTCCGCGCCCGGAAACGCAGGGGCTGACAGAAAGCTACATCGGCTCGTGGTTGAAACAGCGCGGCGGTCGCGAAAAACTGGTCATTGCCTCGAAAGTCAGCGGCCCGGTACGTGGCAGCGATCACAACATTCGCCCTCAGCAGGCGCTGGATCGCAAGAATATCCGTGAAGCTCTCAACGACAGCCTGACGCGTCTGAACACCGACTACATCGATCTGTATCAGTTGCACTGGCCGCAGCGCCAAAGCAATTTCTTCGGCAAACTGAACTATCACTATACCGACGAAAAACCGGTGGTCACGCTGCTGGAAACGCTGGAGGCGCTCAACGAACAGGTTCGGGCAGGGAAAATTCGCTACATCGGCGTCTCCAACGAAACGCCGTGGGGCGTGATGCGCTATCTGCAACTGGCGGAAAAACACGACTTGCCGCGCATCGTCTCCATTCAAAACCCGTACAGCCTGCTCAACCGCAGTTTTGAGGTCGGTCTGGCTGAAATCAGCCAGCATGAAGGGGTCGAGCTGCTGGCCTACTCCGCACTGGCATTCGGTACGCTGACCGGTAAATACCTCAACGGCGCCAAGCCGGCAGGCGCACGTAACACGTTGTTCAGCCGTTTCTCCCGATATAACGGACCGTATACCGAGCAGGCCATCGCAGAGTATGTCGCGCTGGCGCAGCGTCACGGGCTTAACCCGGCGCAAATGGCGTTGGCGTTTGTCCGACAACAGCCGTTTGTTGCCAGCACTTTGCTGGGCGCCACGTCCCTCGAACAGCTGCGCATGAATCTGGAGAGCCTGACGGTCACGCTGGATGAAGACGTGCTGAACGAGCTGGAAGCTATCCACCAGCGCTTCACCTTCCCGGCCCCATAACTTTTCTTTCGTCATGACAGGGCCAGCCTCGGCCCTGCTACTGACCCGATTCCCCGCTTAAAATGCCACGCTGAACTGCATACGTACACCGTCGTCGCGGACTTTGCTGGCGTGCATCCCCTGATAGCCCAGAGACAGGCGGGCATGCTGACTGAGGTCCGCCGCTAACCCGGCATGCATCAATACGGCATTTTTTGGCGTCGCCACGCCGTCAACGTTGAAATCATCGCCCCCGCGCGTGAAATGCAGCCGCGCCGCGCGCTCCCGTTCGCTCAGACGATGTTGATAACCGATATCACCGTATAACGACAGCGGCAGAACGGCGGTGAAATGCACATCGCCGCGCAGTCCCAGCGTTGAAAACGCTGAAGAGGTATTTTGCGTATTCCAACCCAGCGCCGCCTCGCTGCCGAACTCCCGAGCGCCCGGCGTTTGTAGCCAGGCGTAAGCGGCGTTGGCATAGGGCTCTAGCCCCAGATTCTGCGTGATGGAGAAATGCCGACTGCCCTCAATAAAGCCCTGCGCCTGATGGGCGTGATAGCTCGCGCGGGCCTTGCCTTCCAGACCAGGTACGTGGAGCGTGCGCTGACTCGACATATCCAGATAGCTGTAGTTCAGACCAGTACGCCAATCCATTCCCGCCAGTGCGCCCTCCAGATAAAGCGCCGCATGATAGGCGGTGATATCCGCGCGAGACGCTCTATCGTTCATGCTGATTCGGCTCTTTTCGCTGCCGACCGCGACACCCAAAGCGCTCGACTCGCCCCACTGAACGCCACTGCCCAGCAGGAAGCCGTAACCTTGATGGTCCACTGTCGCCTCGCCCTGCTGACCCGATAATCGCCCGTCGTTGGACCAGGTTGTCAGCCAAAGTGGGGCGTCGTGACGGGAGCGCATCGCGCCGTTGAGCGCATCACGCACGTTCTGGCTACGCAGAATCATGGCTGAGCGCGAAGCCGCATAGAACTCGCCGCTAAGGTTATCGAAGGCATCGCGCGCCACATCAGCCGATCTTAAATTCGCGATGGCGCTATATGCCGCCCCGCCGTTCAGGCTATCGAGCGCATCAGCCGCCGCCTGCTGATTGGCGGTTGCCGCGACATCGCTAAACCTCAGGCTGTTGCGCACCGTTTCAAGCCATGCACGATGGTCGCCATAGCCTAAGGCGTCGGTCAGAAACAAGGCATCGGCAGACGATCCCCCATCGCTGCTGAGCTCCAGCGCATCGAATCGACCGGATATCGTGCCACTGGCATCAAGCAGCGTATAGCGAGTGCCGAGCGTACCGCGACGAAGATTGATCACCCGCACGGTGCCTGCCAAACTGGCATTTTGCTCGACGATAAGCTGGTCCGACTGCCCTTGTGCATCGATCTCGAATTCGTAGATCGAACCCGGCGTGAAGCGGACGTTGCCGACGGTTAACGTACCGATAGATGTCCCAGGCGCCAACGTGCCGCCCGAGTCGATAGTGACAGAGCCGCCGATTTTGCCGTGCCCGCCCAGCACCGCGCTCGACATCACCCAGACGTCCCCGGCCAAACTACCGCTGCCGCCGGCGCTTTTCGCCACAACCAGCCTTCCGCCCTCCACCACGGTCGGACCGCGATAGGTGTCAACGCCCGTCAGGTACAGCGTGCCGTCTCCCTGCTTGCGTAAACCGACGTCCAGATCGTACAACGCGCTGCTGGCATGGGGGGTCCGTACCTGAATAATGTCGTTGCTCCAGGTGCTGTCGCTCCCCTGAGTATCGACGCTGTACAGCGCATAGCGTCCTCCATAGGCGTCCGAACTCAGATCGCCGTCGGTCAGCCGTTTAGCGTCCAGTTTTCCCGGCCCCTGCACTGCCTTATAGGCGTTGACGATCCCCTGACCGAACAGCGCCTGATACTCCTCCTGCGGCATTAGCGTCATCGAGCCATCGGCCGCCGCCGCCAAAATCGCGGCCTCCACGTCACCGTTACTCATGCTGTAAAACGGATTATCGAGCTTAAGAGATTTTACCAGCGCGGCCATTTCCTCGTCGCTAAACGTGATGCCGCCTGCCGCCGCATAGACTTTGATTTCCACGCCCGTCATGTTGAGGGCGCTGTCGACGTTGTTGCGCACCAGCACCACGGCCCGCGGCAGCTGCGCTCCGCTTAGGGGCGTTGCGGTAGACAGCAGCACATCGGCCAGCTGTTTGCCTGACATATAGGGGAAGGCCTCACTGACCAGCGCGCCCACGGCCGCTACATAGGGGGCGGAGAACGACGTTCCGCTGAGCGAGGAGTAATAGGTCTGATCGTAAGTCGTATAAATGCCGACGCCCGGCGCAAGCAGACTGTACTCAGCGGCCCCCTGCGCCAAGTTGCTGAACGACGCGATAAACGCAGCGCTGGTCGTCGGCTGCGTCGCGTCGAAAGACATCACGCTAAGCCAGTTGTTGGCTATTTTGTTCTCGAAGCCCGTCATATCCAGCACGGTAGGCAATGCAGACAGCAAGGTTGGCGTCAGATGCCCCTCATTACCCGCGGAGAAAACCAGCAGTTGCCCCTGCTCCGCGTTACGCGTCGTCAGTTCGCTGAATCCCGGTATCAAGATGTCGAGCAGCTCGCTTTGCACGTCCGCATCATAGGAAAACAGCTCATCGGGATAAATATTGAAGCCCCAGCTGTTGTTAACGATCTTCGCTTCAGGGTGCTGTGCCATGATATCCAGCGCATACGCTATACTCGACGTCGATAAATCGACGCCCAGAGACAGAATATTGGCGTTAAAGGCCAGGCCGTGTATGCCGACGTTATTTTTAGCCGCTCCCACCACTCCTGCAACCGCGTAGCCATGTCTGTTGTACTGATTCGGAGTGGATATCCACTGCGTACCGTCCGCCACGCGCCCCAAGAATTCGGGGCCGCTCAAGTCGGATTGACTATCGATGATGCCCACCGTAGCTCCGGCGCCGCTGTATCCCAGCGAGTAGGCCTCCGCCGCTGACATCGCATCCAGCGCGAGGCCATTGTTCTGATACTCCCGGGTACGAAAGTCATCGGCGCTCTCCGCCCCGGCGGAAAACGCGGGCGATAATAATGACGTGATGACCATACAGGCCAGCGGCGTCAGTCTGCGGCGGTATTGATCCGTGCCGCCCGCGTGATGCGGGTTGAGAATTCCCTTCATAGACTGCTCCCTGTGAAACGTTGACGTGATGGTGGTGCCGCGTATTAATTCCGAACGCGCAGTGCACATGGCATTCCCTCTGACTTTCTCGCCTTATGTGGGGCGCGTAGTCGGTGGGCTGCCGTGAAAACAGAAATGACGTTGTACGAAATACGGGTAATGCACGGCTCTCCTCTCAGCAAAGAGAGGCGTCCATAAGACGGTGTCAGCCTGAGGAATGCGTCGCGTTGCGCGGGGGCGATGATGCCTATACCCGCGACGAAAGAAATAGCCTTTCACACTGCCTCTGCATCCATGCAATGTCGTCGCTGCAGCGGCCATTATAGGCAGGAACCCCGCTTTCAATAACGAGAAAAGGACGCTTTCTTTACGCTATCCTGACGATATTGGATAAGGCACATAAGGAATTTAATAGAATGGCAAAAGGGGGAGAGATCAATGGCCTTGAGCGCTGAAAAGCCAAAGAAACAGGCGGCGTAACGATGTACGAAAAAGAAACGGGGCATGCAGCCCCGTCGTCTGGTGCCCGTTAAGGCAGAGTTTTTAGCAGCGTTTTACGCTGTTCTTCCAGACCGGTCACGCGCTGGCACACGTCACGTCCGAAGCGTTGAAAATCCATTTCCTGATTGTTCCATTCCGTTTGAATCGCCTGTTGCAGCCCGCCGAGATTACTCATGACGGCCTGCAACGGGTTATCGCCGCCGGCGTTGGCCATTTGTTTGACGCCCATCTCATTCAGGCTGTCCTGCAACACGCCGCCCAGCGTCTGCTGCACCATCTGGCGGCCATCCTGCTCTACCTGCTTAATCGCCTGATGGTGGAAGGCCAGCCCGTCGGGACGGTGCTCAATGATGCGATTCATTTGTTGTTTGAGCTGGGTATTAAGCGTGGTCAGGCGGCTACGGACATGACTGTCGCTCCCCAGTTGCTGAACGATCACTTTATCCAGCGACTGACGCGCCTTTTCCAGATGCTGTTGCGCGCCCGCATCTATCCACGGCAGTTGCTCGCGCAGTTCCGCCTGATATTCTCTGGCCTGCCGCCGCTGTTCAGACGTCAGGGTCAGCTCACGGTTATCTTTGACCACATTCCCTTCCGGCGAGAACTGCAGGTTACCGCTGGCACCCACCACCTTCACGCTTTGCGGAGTGATGGTGATGTCATCCTGCGGCTGAACCGGGCATTGGTACTCCGCCCGCGCCTGCCAGGTCAATAGCATCAGTGCACCGAAGACAAGATTACGCAACAACATAGTGACTCCTGAAAAAAAGGGCGCCCATCAGGCGCCTCAACGATAGCAGTATAGGCACAGGATCAAAATCGGCCTGCCGCCATGCGCCTGCGCTTTAGCCAAGGTTCGGCGGCAGATCCCACCAGATGTCGAACAGGTCGCTGACGGTCACGTCGCTCAGTGGCTGTGACTCCAGCCACTCTTTGACCCACTGACGGTGTTCGTCCGTACAGTTGCCCAGTTTCTGCTGGCAAACCAGTCCCTGCCACTGTAGGTAGCCGCTGCCTTCAAAAGCCAGACCGCGGGGTTCGATAACATCGTCAACAAAGCTATTCAGCAGCCCGTCGATAGTTTCAACAGACGAGCCTTCCGCGAAACGGAAGCCGACTGAGAAACCCAGTTCCTTGAATTCTTCAATGTGTAACTTTTTACGTAAACGTCGGCTGCGATTAATCGCCATTACTCTTTCCTCTCAAACATGAGATCCCAAACGCCGTGGCCTAAACGCTGGCCGCGGGCTTCAAATTTCGTTAACGGGCGTGACGCCGGACGCGGTACATAGTCCTGGCTGTCGGACAGGTTGCGATAACCGTCGAGCGCCCCCATCACTTCGAGCATGTGCTCGGCATAAGGTTCCCAGTCGGTCGCCATATGGAACACACCGCCGATGTTCAACTTGCTGCGCACCAGCTCGGCAAACGGCGGCTGTACGATACGCCGCTTATTGTGCCGCGCTTTGTGCCACGGATCGGGGAAGAACAACTGCACCATGGACAGCGATCCCGCGGGGATCATCTTGTTCATCACGTCTACCGCATCGTGGCACATCACGCGCAGATTCTCGATGCCGGCTTCGTGCGCGGAAGCCAGGCAGGCGCCCACGCCGGGCAGATGCACTTCGATGCCCAGGAAGTTCTGTTCCGGATGCTGTTCGGCCATCTTGACCAGCGAAGCGCCCATGCCGAATCCGATTTCCAGCACTACCGGCGCATCGCGTCCGAACAGCGAGGTAAAGTCCAGCGCGTCGTCCTGATACTCCACGCCCATCGCCGGCCACAGGCTGTCCAGCGCCTGTTGTTGCCCTTTGGTCAATCGCCCCTGGCGACGAACGAAACTGCGAATACGCCGCATAGGGCGACCATTTTCATCAAATTCCGGAGAGATGACGTTGTTGATCATAGTGCTTACACGTGGTCAGGGGTTATGAAACAAGCGCGCAGTATAATGGATACCTATGAAAAATGCTTTCCTATCTCCTCGGCAGGCCCGCCGGCTTGGGCGGGAAGAAGATCATGAAAGTTCGGGTTTACAGCCCATTCACACTGTGCTGGAATCGCTGTCAATTTTTAGCCGCCGTATAGCGATTCTTTCTTATGATGCAAGCGCAACAGTTCGCACAACAGGTGCTGGAATGGTACGAACGCTACGGTCGTAAAACGCTGCCCTGGCAACGCGATAAAACGGCCTATCAGGTCTGGCTGTCCGAGGTCATGCTGCAACAAACGCAGGTCGCCACCGTTATCCCTTACTTTCAGCGCTTTATCGACCGCTTCCCGGACGTTCGCGCGCTGGCGGCCGCGCCGTTGGATGAGGTGCTGCACCTCTGGACCGGGCTTGGCTACTATGCCCGGGCACGGAACCTGTACAAAGCGGCGCAGATCATCGTCGAACAGCATGGCGGTGAATTCCCCACGACCTTCGACGATATCGTCGCGCTGCCTGGCATTGGTCGTTCGACCGCAGGCGCTATTCTTTCTCTGGCTCAGGGCCAGCACTACCCTATTCTGGATGGCAACGTGAAGCGCGTGCTCGCACGCTGCTACGCCGTCACCGGCTGGCCGGGTAAAAAAGAGGTGGAGAACCGCCTGTGGAATATCAGCGAAACCGTTACGCCAGCAAAAGGCGTAGGCGCGTTTAATCAGGCTATGATGGATTTGGGCGCGATGATCTGCACACGCAGCCGCCCCAAATGCGAACTTTGTCCGCTCAACGCCCAGTGTATCGCCTACGCTAACCACAACTGGGCGGATTATCCGGGCAAAAAACCCAAGCAGACGATTCCGGAGAAAAGCGCCTGGTTTGTGATGGTCCGGCAACAACAGCGCGTCTGGCTGGAACAGCGTCCGGCCGTGGGGCTGTGGGGCGGATTATTCTGTTTTCCCCAGTTCGCGACCCATGATGAAGCGCACACCTGGCTTCGCCAGCGGGGAATGCCATTAACCGGACTACAACAGGGTATCGCGTTTCGACATACCTTCAGCCACTTTCATCTGGATATCGTCCCTCTGTTGCTGGATGTTTCCAGCCAGAGCGCCTGCATGGATGAAGGCGCCGGTCTCTGGTATAACTTAGCCCAGCCGCCATCTGTGGGGCTTGCAGCCCCGGTAGAACGCCTGCTGCAACAGTTGGCTCAGTCGCAGTCTGTCTTCGTAGACGTCTGCGCGCCCAATCACGAGGAATAAGCATGAGCAGAACTATTTTTTGTACTTTTTTACAATGTGAGGCCGAAGGCCAGGATTTTCAGCTGTATCCGGGCGAGCTGGGAAAACGCATTTATAACGAAATATCCAAGGAAGCCTGGGGCCAGTGGCAAACCAAGCAGACGATGCTGATCAACGAGAAAAAGCTCAGCATGATGAATGTGGAAGACCGTAAGCTGCTGGAAGAAGAGATGAGAAAGTTTCTTTTTGAAGGCAAGGACGTGAAAATCGACGGCTACACGCCGGAAGATCAGTAATCGCGCAGGGGCCTGCCGGCCCTGATAACTCACGCTCCCGACATGGCCTGATATGATGAAGAAACTGCTAGCTTTGCTGTGCATCGCTCCGCTGCTGATCTCTTGTTCCAGCAACAAAGGCAGCGAGGATGCTGAAGCCTATGTCAAAGACACCAACGCCTTTGATATTTTGATGGGGCAATTCGCCAATAACATCGAAAACATCTGGGGCATCAACGAAGTGTTGATCGCCGGCCCCAAGGATTACGTTAAATATTCCGACCAATATCTGACCCGTAGCCACGTCAACTTCGATGCCGGTACGATCACGATCGAAACCATTAACCCGACTAACTACGAAACCAGCCTCCGTCAGGCGATCGTCACCACGCTGTTGATGGGCGATGACGCCAGTAACGCCGACCTGTATTCGGATGCCAACGATATTCAGATCAGCCGTGAGCCGCTGCTGTACGGTCAGGTGCTGGATAACACCGGCGAACCTATCCGTTGGGAAGGCCGCGCCGGCAGCTTTGCGGATTATCTGATCCAGCACAAGCTGCAACGCCGCACCTCGGGCGTGCATGTGATCTGGACGGTCACCCTTCAGCTGGTGCCGAACCATCTGGACAAGCGTGCCCACAAATATCTGCCGCTGGTACGTAAGGCTGCGGATCGCTATGGTGTCGAACCTTCCCTGATCTTGGCTATCATGCAGACCGAATCGAGCTTCAACCCCTATGCCGTCAGCCATTCCGACGCCCTGGGTCTGATGCAGGTCGTGCAGCACAGCGCAGGACGCGATGTCTTCAAGATGAAGGGGAAATGGGGGCAGCCGAGCCGCAGCTACCTGTTCGATCCGGAAAACAATATCGATACCGGCGCGGCTTATCTAGCCATACTGAAAAATGTGTATCTGGCGGGCATCAAGAACCCGACATCACAACGCTATGCGGTCATCACCGCTTATAATGGCGGCGCGGGCAGCGTGCTGCGTGTGTTTTCCAGCGACAAAGACGCCGCGGTGAGCGCCATTAACGGCATGTCTCCTAACGATGTCTACCAAACGCTGACGACGCGGCACCCTTCTCAGGAGTCCCGCCGCTATCTGTACAAGGTGAACTCGGCGCAGAGAAACTACCGTCGCTGATGACGCCCGAACCTCCGGCCCGGCTGGAGGTTCGGGAGCGGTAAGCCTCCCTCGGTACTCTGTTGAGGATGCCAGACCACTGTCTATCGCGTTCATCGCGGTTAACGGCTTCACTCCAGTGCCCCGTTCCTTGACGAATTTGCGGCCAGCACCAGCAAGAGAGCGCTTATAAGCAAATGCTATGCCCACTCTGTTGAACAGTGACAATCACTACAAAAAACCTAAAACACCCCAATATTTCACTATGTTATTATAATCAAGCATGATTATTATCTTTATTTCATGCACTACTAACGCAGACAATTTTTGCCTAGGATGCCAAGAAAAGGTAGCATCGCAGTCGTTTCTTAATTCCTGCCCCAGCATACCGCTAGGGACTGGCGGCATATGCAGAGGCCGAACTTTAACGGTTAACTTATTAAATAATATGTCATTTCTTTCTTATGAATGATAAGAAAAGGGATCTGGACGGGTAATGAATCAGCATAAAAGCAAAGACTCTGAACGCCATGCGGCCAAGCGACGCTGGCTCGATTCACACGAAGTGGGATATCACAAAACCATGGGTAACCGACAGGTACAGATGATCGCCATCGGCGGATCTATCGGTACCGGCCTGTTTTTAGGCGCGGGCGCTCGTTTACAGATGGCCGGCCCCTCCTTGGCTCTCGTTTATCTGGCTTGCGGTATTTTTTCCTTTTTCATTCTGCGCGCATTGGGTGAACTGGTACTGCACCGCCCTAGCAGCGGCAGCTTCGTCTCCTATGCCCGAGAGTTTCTCGGAGAGAAAGCCTCATACGTCGCAGGTTGGATGTATTTTCTTAACTGGGCAATGACCGGTATCGTCGACATCACCGCCGTAGCGCTCTACATGCACTACTGGGGCACATTTGCCGACGTGCCGCAGTGGGTCTTCGCCCTCAGCGCGCTGGCGCTTATCACCACCATGAACATGATCGGCGTGAAATGGTTTGCGGAAGCGGAGTTCTGGTTCGCGCTCGTCAAAGTCGTCGCGATTTCACTGTTCCTGATCGTGGGGACCATTTATCTCGGCACCGGCCTTGAGCTCGACGGCAATCGTACCGGCTTCCATCTTATTACCGACAATGGCGGGCTATTCCCGCACGGCATGCTGCCGGCGCTGGTGCTGATACAAGGCGTCATATTCGCCTTTGCTGGGGTGGAGCTAATCGGTACCGCCGCCGGTGAGTGTAAAGATCCCGAGAAAATGCTGCCCAAGGCGATCAACAGCGTTATCTGGCGCGTGGGTCTGTTCTACGTCGGCTCGGTAATTCTGCTGGTGTGTCTGCTGCCGTGGAATGCCTATCAGGCAGGGCAAAGTCCGTTCGTGACGTTCTTCAGCAAATTGGGCGTCCCCTACATCGGCACCATCATGAATATCGTGGTGCTGTCGGCGGCGCTGTCCAGCCTCAACTCCGGGCTGTACTCCACTGGACGTATTCTACGCTCGCTGTCGTTGGGCGGCTCTGCGCCGAAGTTCATGTCCAAAATGAGCGCGCAGTCCGTGCCTTACGCCGGTATTCTGGTCACCGTAGGTATCCACGCCATCGGCGTGTTCCTGAACTATATCGTTCCGTCGCAGGTGTTTGAGATCGTATTGAATATCGCTTCGCTCGGCATCATCAGCTCATGGGGCTTTATCATTGTCTGCCAGATGAAGCTGCGTCAGGCGATTAAAGCAGGGAAAGCCAAATCGGTCAGCTTCAAAATGCCCGGCGCGCCGGTGACCTCTTGGCTGACGCTTGGATTCCTGCTTTCGGTACTAGTACTAATGGCGTTCGATTACCCCAACGGCACCTACACCATCTCTACGCTGCCGCTGCTTGCCATCATGCTGACGTTGGGCTGGTACAGCCTGCGCCGCCAAAAGCAGGATGCGAATCTGGTCAAACAGGAGCACGAGCAGCAGCAGGAAGTCTCAAGCCAGCAGTAACGCTTCCTGACGTCTATCACCGGGGCTTTCGCCCCGGTTCATCCGGTTCCTAGTTCGACACCACATGGGTGTATAGCCGTTTGCGCCCATCTTCTTCCGTCACCGCATAGACGCCCTGCAGCTCCGGCGCAAAGCCCGGCATCAGACTCAGGCCGGCCTCCAGCGCCAGGAAGTAACGTAGCACCGCCCCCCCCCACACTTCTCCCGGCACCACGCACAGCACGCCCGGCGGATACGGCAACGCCCCCTCAGCGGCGATACGTCCTTCGGCCTCGTCCAGCGCAATTAGTTCGATATCGCCACGGATGAAATAACTGTGCGCCTCCTGCGGCAGCATAACCGCCGCCGGGAACTCCACCTGACGGAACATCGCCTTCTGCAGACATTTCACGTCATGACGCGCGTAGAAATCGTGCATTTCCTGACACAGCCGACGCAGCGTATAACCTTCATAACGCTGACGATACTTCTGATACAGGCTCGGCAGAACGTCGCTCAGCAGGGCGTCTTGCTCAATCAGCTGCTCGAAACGCACCAGCGCCTGCACCAGATGCCGCATTTTGAGACTATCTTCCGCCGGAGTCAGCAGGAACAGAATCGTATTGAGATCGCATTTTTCCGGGATGATGCCGTGTTCGCGTAGATAGTTGGCCAGAATGGTGGCCGGTATACCGAACGGCGTGTACTCACCGGTTTCCACATCAATACCGGGCGTGGTCAGCAGCAGCTTACACGGGTCGACGAAATACTGATCCTGCGCATATCCCTCAAAGGCATGCCAGCGCTCTCCCGGCTCAAAGAGGAAAAAGCGCACATCCTGCGCCATCGCGTCCGTGTCGTGATCCTGCCAGGGAATGCCCCCTACCGAGGTCGGGACGAAAGGCGCGATCATGGCACACAGTTCAAGCAACTGTTTGCGGGTTTCAATCCCCAGCTTCACACACTCCTGCCATAGACGGCGGCCGCTGGTACCTTCATGCATCTTAGCGTTGACATCCAGCGCGGCGAAGAGTGGATAGAACGGACTCGTCGAGGCATGCAGCATAAAGGCGTTGTTGAGCCGCTTATGGTTACAGAAGCGCTTCTGCCCCTTGATGTGCGTGTCTTTCTTGTGGATCTGCGACGTCTGGGAGAACCCGGCCTGTTGCTTATGTACCGACTGCGTAACGAAGATCCCCGGATCGTTCTCATTGAGTTCCAGCAGAAGCGGCGAGCACTGCTCCATCATCGGAATAAACTGTTCGTAGCCCACCCAGGCGGAATCAAACAAAATGTAGTCACACAGATGACCGATGCTGTCGACCACCTGACGCGCGTTATAAATGGTGCCGTCATAGGTACCCAATTGGATCACCGCCAGACGGAATGGCCTCGCTTCCTCCGCACGTTCAGGAGCTACCGCCCTGATCTGTTCACGCAGATAAGCCTCGTCGAAGCAGTGTGCGTCGATGCCGCCAATCAAGCCGAAGGGGTTTCGCGCCGTTTCGAGATACACCGGCGTTGCGCCTGCCTGAATCAACGCGCCGTGATGGTTTGACTTGTGGTTGTTACGGTCGAAAAGCACCAGATCGCCCCGCGTCAGCAGGGCATTGGTGACGACTTTGTTCGCCGCCGAGGTGCCGTTCAGCACAAAGTAGGTTTTGTCCGCGTTAAAGACTTTGGCTGCAAATTTCTGGGCCTTTTTCGCGGCGCCTTCGTGGATCAGCAGGTCGCCCAACGTCACATCCGCATTGCAGATATCCGATCGAAACAGTGTTTCGCCATAAAATTCATAAAACTGACGCCCTGCGGGATGCTTGCGGAAGAACTGCCCTCCCTGATGCCCCGGGCACGCAAATGTGGTTGTGCCCATTTCAATATATTGGGTCAGCGTGTCGAAAAACGGCGGCAACAGCGCATCTTCATAGGCACGGGCCGCATTCTCCAGCAGAGCGACATGCTCACCCGCGTCGTCCAGGATCAACCACTCACTCCCCAGAGGGAGCATTTCGAGACGGCCCTCTTCCGGCGTGCGCAGCACAAAGGCCGGAATGGAAAATCCCGTGTGATGTAACACAGACAAAATGCCGCTATGAGCTTCTTCTACGGAGACCACTACCGCAGCGATATCCGTAAAGTCGGTCTGACTCAGGGCTACTACCGGTCGTTCAGTGATTAAACGGGCGGCAACCGCTGAATTAGCCGCAATTTTCAACTGTTTCATGTAACAAATCCAAACGATCAAGGATGAGTATACGTGCCTGAAAGACACAGCGCAGGGATGACGCGCTCAGCCGTCGCCGATCGTGTTCCGCCAGCCAATATCTTCAAGTGTATGGCTCATGTAGAAAACTGCCGGAACAAAGGGAAAACGGGAGCCAGCTCCATCCGATAGACATCAGTAAAATCAGAGCGATAACTCTATTTTTAATCATGCCTAACAATGAGCGTCGACACGCCTCACCGCATAATGAAGGGAGATAGACTGGGGAAGGAAAGCGCTACAGCAGTGTGACCGGAGTCCCGGGACATCATCAAAGTCATGGCGCCAAGCGTCTGCACCAAAAGCATTGAGTCCGACATAACAACGACCCTCGATAATCACAGATGAAAGAAAAGCCAAAAACCGGGCAATAGTCGCACTATTTTTTATCGAATTCAAGAAAGCCCCCGCCACACAGCCGCGAAAATCAGAGACCGCCTTCCTTGATGTGGCAGGCAGCACTCCCATGCAGGAATTTAGGGGCATTGTTTGAAAATAGAGCAAGCAGGCACCGTAAGGCAGAAACCCGTTGACGACTCCGGTGATATACGGTTTAATGCGCCCCGTTGCCCGGATAGCTCAGTCGGTAGAGCAGGGGATTGAAAATCCCCGTGTCCTTGGTTCGATTCCGAGTCCGGGCACCATTATTTAGTTTCAGGATGTCCTTATGCGTCCGGGAACATAGAAAAATCAGTGAGTTGATAAGAATCTGGAGTACCAACAGGTACTACCAGTTTTTTTGACATCCGTAGTTTTTGGGGGCTTAATTGGGGGCCTGCCGGTTCGATAAACTATGGAGCCCCCACCATGCCTCTGACAGATACCGCCATCCGCAACGCCAAGCCGTTCGATAAACCTTACAAACTCAGCGACGCGCAGGGTCTGTACCTGCTGATTAAACCCAACGGTTCTAAACTCTGGCATCTCAAATACCGCTTCGGCAGCAAAGAGAAAAAGCTGGCGTTTGGCGCTTACCCCACCGTCACGCTGGCAAATGCCCGTAAGCTACGCGAGGAAGCCCGTGCGGTACTCAGCGCGGGTGCCGATCCCGGTGTGAAGAAACAGCAGGACAAGCAGGCGAGAAAAAACGGCAATACCTTTGAGGCCATCTCACGTCAGTGGGTGGCCGCAAACATTCGCTGGAGTGACGCACATGCCGCCAAAGTCCTGCGTTCACTAGAACTACACGTTTTCCCGCTCATCGGCAATGCCCTTGTCACCGACCTGAAAACCGCCGATTTGCTGATCCCACTGCGGGAGGCGGAGAGAAAAGGCAATCTGGAAACCGCCGCGCGGATACAGCAACGCACGACAGTCATCATGCGTTACGCCGTACAAGAAGGACTGATTGCCAGCAATCCGGCCAATGACCTCTGCGGCGCTATCACCCCACCACCGAAAAACCATTACCCTGCCCTGCCGTTGGAAAAATTGCCGGAACTACTGGAAAGAATAGAAGGCTATTCCGGCAGACGGCTAACAAGGCTGGCGGTACAGCTTAATTTGCTGATCTTTATCCGCTCCAGTGAATTACGTTTTGCACGTTGGGCAGAGATCGATCTGGATAACGCCATGTGGACACTTCCCGCACAGCGGGAAGCTATTGCTGGTGTGCGTCACTCAGAGCGCGGCGCAAAAATGAAAACGCCGCATCTGGTGCCACTGTCAACGCAGACAGTGACGGTACTAAAGCAGCTAAAGCTGCTGTCCGGTAGCAGTGAGTTGCTGTTTCCCGGCGACCACGATCCACGCAAACCGATGAGCGAAAACACCATCAACAAGGCGCTGCGCACGATGGGCTATGACACACAGGTGGACATCTGCGGCCACGGTTTCCGCACCATGGCCTGTAGCGCATTGATTGAATCAGGCCGCTGGTCAAAGGATGCTGTGGAGCGGCAGATGAGCCATCAGGAGCGTAACCACGTTCGTGCCGCCTATATCCACAAGGCGGAGCACCTCGACGAACGCACGCAGATGATGCAATGGTGGTCGGACTATCTCGACGCCTGCCGGCAGAAATTCATCCCGGCTTACCGTTTTGAGAGACATATTCAGGTTGCCTAAGCCCATGACTGATTGACGCCGAAAAGCAGATCTTTGCGCCAGTGGATCTGCTTTTTATTTGCACCAGCGCTGGGGCGTATCATTGCCCCCGTTCACTGATGCCGGGAAAATCGCAGGACTGCACCAGATTCTCCGTCGAGCGAACATCGAACTGCGCCAATCACGGCCTTTTCAGCCCTTTAGCCCTTTCCGGTTTGGCGCTGTTACTCTTAGCATCCTTTACCCTTTAGCCCTTTTTCCTTTTGGCTGACGCAATGATCGAACATTCATCAACGGCTGCACCAGCACGGAAACTCACTCCTCTCCCCGCCGTCCGTAAACCTGCGCCACATAACGCCCACGCCCGTCGCCGTGGCCCAAATCCATCGCCGTCAGCGCCAGCGCCTCTTTTTCGCTGAATCCGTGCGCCAGATAATGACGAATGGCATCCTGCGCCCAGGCGTAGCGCAATGAATGCGGGGAATATGCGCCAGCCAAGCCGATACGCGAAGCCTGACCGTGCCAATATTTCATCGCACTTTTCAGGTCGGGCTTATCAATCAGCCTACCGTTGCGGCTCTCTGCCACAGCCAGCGCATTTCCCAGCGCTTTTCTGACTGCGCCAGCGTCCAGAATTATTGTCTCGCGAGGCCGTCCGCCTTTGGTTCCAAAAACGATGGTCAGCCGGGACTCACCACGCTCCAGCGCCTGTTTCCACGTTCTGAGCGACTGCGCACACTGCACCGCTTCCTGTGAACGCAGTCCCATCAACCTTGATAGTTCCAACGCCGCCGCCATTCCCGCGTCTTTTGCGCGAGCGGTTTCCAGCACCTGCTAATAATGCTCCGCCGTTATAGCCTGCCGAGTACCATTACGGGATGCGCCGGATAAGCCGAGCGATTTATTAGACAGCCGTTCACTGGCTGCTAACCGATCACGCCCGGCCTGCTTCAGCAGACAGCGGATCGCCGCCATTTCGTTTTGCAGGCTACGTTTCGTTATGTTCTGCGCCAGCCGTTCACGAACGTAACTCTCAATATGCCGCGCTTTCAGTTGCTCCACCCGCCGGATCTGCACATTTTGCGCCAGTAAGCGCTCACAAAATCGCTGCGCCAGCGCCATACGGTCATGAACGGTTTTATGACTGCCACCCGCCTGCCGCGCCAGCGTTTTCATTTCCTGCTCCAGAAGACTCATTTTTACATGTCCCCTTTTCATGATTGCCGCAAAATCCAAAACAGATACAACCTTCCCCGGCGCATAGGCCGATAGCCCCTAATTTTTTGTCGGGGCTGCGAACGATACCTGAGCGCCGGGGCGGCAGCCGTTGAGGTATTGCGAGGCTTCGGTGGTGCTCTCTGAGCAGCCGCCCGCTTGCGCGGGTTATCCCCCGGATCGTCCTGATCCCCCTCCGGTATCGGCTCAAGTTCTCCTGTGAGTGAAAGTGGGTAGAATCACGGTGTCAGAATTCCGCCGCGTGTTGGCGCAGTTGAATTGTCTGGTGCAGTAACATAGCGCTGGTGCGTCACTTTCCCGCCTGACGCGGTTAAAGTGACGCACTGGACTGGCGCAGTGAGTGAAAATTGAAATTCTGGTGCAGGATAGCGGTCACTCGGCAGCAAAGGCTGACCGCAGCCCGTCACGCCGTTTATAGATTGGAGCAGAGAGTCAAGGATGACCTTAACCGTCTGTTAGACGGTCCGGCAGTTTGCAAAGGTAGCCGCCGGTAAGGGATTGACCATCCTGATTCATCAGGCGCTTCTCTCAGGTCATAAAGCATTTTGTGCTGGTGCAAACTTACACCCGTGGCAACAAGGCAGAAAGGGAAAACTGTTTTTTGCTTTTATAGAGTTGTTTGTTGATTTTTTAGTCATTTTATGAATGACAAGCTGCCGCGCTTCGCTTGCCTTCTCCCGTCCCGTTATCCGCGTTCGCCGATAACGGGACGGGAGAGATTGTTTTACTTTAGTGCTCCTCTGGCTTGCGGTAACGGGAAGGCCAGATTTCCGCAGGCGCAACACCCAACGCTTCCGCAATCAGCCGTTCTCCCTTGGGCCAGTGTTTTGTCAGCGCATTCGCCAGCGTGGAAGAGGCTAGCCCTGCATTACGCGAAACCGCTACCATCGACGTTCCGCGCTTTTTCAGCGCCGCAATAATATCGGCGGGATGCCAATCCTGTTGGTTCATACCGCCTCCTCATCAATACACTTCACGCCATCCGCAGTACGTATCCAGCGCGGGGCTTTCAGTTCAGCAGCGAAGTAATCAACCAGTTCCGCCAGAAGCCAACGCAATTGTTCTTCCGCTTGTGGTGGAAACATCCGGCAAAGCAGAAGCTGAGTCAGGGTAAAACAGTAATCGCAAAGCGTATCCGCATCGGGGGCAAAACGGGGAGAATTTGTGGGCAAGGTATCAACGGTTAGGCTGTCTATCAGGTGAGGCGGAATGGGATCGCTTAGGCCCGGTTTCAGCAGCGCAAGACCGGCGGCAAGCCGACCGCAGAGAGCCATCTTCAGCGCCGGATCGTAGCATTCCGCCTGAGTATCTGCGCACTTTTCACAATGCTCGGCCAGCACGGTAAAATCTGTATCGGCATTAAAAGGGTGGGTAAGTAACGGGTGAGTCTGGTTGAGGGTTGTAGCCATAATGGCAGCCTCCAGTGAGAAGTTAACTTATAACCACCACCAGAGGTTCCAATCTCAGGGTGGTGGACTGAACGGGGTTGGAACTACCGGCCTCACTGAAACCGGCGCACCTTGCGGTGCCCCCGCCCAGCCCACCATAATTTGGGTGTAGCTAAACGCGCGACATAAAAAAAGACGCGTTGGCGTCTCGTCGCCAGTGAGGTTCATCGGGGTTCCAATCCCGGCACCTGATTTTGCAGGTACGGGTAAAAGATAACGCGGCGATGAATTAACCGCAAGCGATTTTCTACGCTCATAAACTGTGCAAATAAATACGCCGGTCATCATAGAGCTTGAACTTAATGGTCTATTTAGCTAATTTAGCCAAATTAGCTAACACACCTTTAGTCACCCACACAATATGAATGAACAAGACATCTACCACCATATTAAGCAGGCACTGGACAAAGCCCCGCGTAACCAGTACATCGCCGAATTGCATCTGCAAATGATCAAATATGCCGATGAACTGGAACATATCACGGCGAAAGAATTTTGCGAAGGGGCAGGTCTGCGTCAAAGTCTGGGTACTGAATTCAGCAAAATGCGTAACTTAACCCGGCGGTTAAAAGCCGCGGGTCTGAACACCGAACTGCTGTAAGCAGGCTTACTGCATATCACAACGTTTTACGAGACATTGAATGGCTATCAAAAAAACTGAACTTTACTCCTCTCTTTGGGCAAGCTGCGACGAATTGCGTGGCGGGATGGATGCCAGCCAGTATAAAGACTATGTGCTGACCCTGCTGTTTATGAAGTATGTCTCTGATAAATATAAAGACGATCCCTACGGGATGATCGTCATCCCAAAAGGGGCAAGCTTTGACGATATGGTCGCGCTGAAAGGCGACAAAGAGATCGGCGACAAAATTAACAAAATTATCCAGAAACTGGCGGCTGAGAACGATCTGAAAAGCGTGATTGACGTGGCCGACTTTGACGATGAAGACAAGCTCGGCAAAGGCAAAGAGATGATCGATCGGCTGTCGAAACTGGTCGGCATCTTCGAGGGGCTGGATCTATCCGGCAACCGGGCCGAAGGCGACGATCTGCTGGGGGATGCCTATGAGTATCTGATGCGCCACTTCGCCACTGAATCCGGCAAAAGTAAAGGGCAGTTTTATACCCCAGCGGAAGTATCACGCATTCTGGCGAAGGTGATCGGCATTACGCCTGAAACGCCGCAGGATGCGACAGTGTACGATCCGACCTGCGGCTCCGGTTCGCTGCTGCTGAAAGTGAACGACGAAGCCCGCCGCGGGCTATCGCTCTATGGGCAGGAGATGGACAACGCCACCAGTGCGTTGGCGCGGATGAATATGATCCTGCACAACAATGAGACCGCTAAGATCTGGAAAGGCAATACGCTGAGCGATCCCCAGTGGAAAGAGGCCAACGGCCAGCTGAAAGCCTTCGACTTCGCTGTAGCGAACCCGCCGTTTTCGAATAAAAACTGGACCAGCGGAGTGAATCCGAAGAAAGACCCGTTTGAACGCTTCGTATGGGGTACTCCGCCGGAGAAGAACGGCGACTATACCTTTTTGCTACATATCATCAAAAGCCTGAAAAGCACCGGAAAAGGCGCGGTGATCTTGCCGCATGGCGTGCTGTTCCGCGGCAACGCCGAGGCGGCTATCCGCGAAAACCTGATCAAGCAGGGCTATATCAAAGGCATTATCGGCTTACCGGCTAACCTGTTTTACGGCACCGGTATCCCGGCGTGCATTATCGTGATTGACAAAGAACACGCGCACAGCCGCAAAGGCATTTTTATGATCGATGCCAGCCGGGGCTTTATCAAGGATGGCAACAAGAACCGCCTGCGCAGCCGGGATATTCACCGTATCGTGGACGCGTTCAACCACCAGCGCACGGAGCCCGGCTACAGCCGGATGGTGCCGGTCAGCGAAATCGCCAGTGAACAGAATGCTTATAACCTGAATATCCCTCGCTATATTGACAGCGGTGAGCCGGAAGATTTGCACGATCTGACCGCACACTTACAAGGTGGTATTCCGATGCGCGATGTCGATGCTTTGCAGGACTACTGGCAGGTGTTTCCTGCCCTGCGCGATGTGCTGTTTACAGACGATCGCCCTGGCTACTGTCGAGCGCGGGTCGAAGCCCAACAGGTTAAACCAACTATTCTGGCGCATCAGGAGTTTAAGGATTTCGCCACCCGCACCCTGCTGCCGTTTAAGGCATGGGTGAAAGAGTCGGCGCTGGACGACATCGGCAAAGGTGATAAACCAAAAGAACTGATACAGGATATCGGCGAAATGTTGCTGGCGCAGTACGCCAACAGTGAACTATTGAACAAATACAGCGTGTACCAGATTTTAATGGACTACTGGTTCGACATGATGCAGGACGATGTATACGTGATTATGCAAGATGGCTGGAAAGCTGCCGCTCAGATCCGCGAACTCCAGCCGGTAAAAGGCAAGGATGGAAAAAACGTCTGGAAAGAAACGCACGATTTCGAGTTTACCAAACGGCGCTATAAGGCCGACGTTTTACCCCGTTCGCTGGTAGAGAAACGCTGTTTCCCGGAATTGCTGGAAGCGCTGAACAACGCGCAGGAACGCAGTGAGGAAGCCAGCCGCCAGTTAGCCGAGTTTATTGAGGAGCAGGCTGGTGAAGAAGATTTGCTGGTGGAAGCGAAAAATGACAAAGATAAGGTGACGCAAAAGCTGGTAAATGCCCGCCTGACTTATCTGAAGAAAACCATCGCCGACCCGGATGAACTGGCAGCGCTGACTCGCTGTCTGGCGCTGATTAAGGCAGAAGCCAACGCAAAAAAAGCGCAGAAAGCCGCACAGGAGGCACTGGATCGTGCCGTGTTTAAACATTATCCCACGCTGGACGAACCGGCAATCAAGGCGCTGGTGGTGCAGGATAAATGGCTGGCAACCTTGCAAATGGGGATTAAAGCGGAGATAGAACGTATCACTCAGCAACTGGCGGAGCGCGTGAAGGAACTGGAAGAACGCTATGCCGAACCGCTGCCAGCGCTTGAAGCGTCCGTTGCGGCGTTGAGTGAGAAGGTGGCTGGGCATTTGCGGGCGATGGGGCTGGTATGGTGATGGCAATGCAAGATCTAGTGATAGAGAAACAGCAGTCGGGTGCGGCGGGGAAAGATGTGCCTGTGGGATTTAAATTGACTGAGGTGGGGATTATTCCAGAGGATTGGAAAGTTGTCCCTTTTTTTGATGTAGTTTCGATTGCTAGTGGGCAAATATCGCCGATATGTGAGCCATATTCTTCAATGATATTAATTGCTCCAGACCACATTGAAGCAGGAACAGGTAAACTGATAAGTAAGCAATCAGCCAAAGAGCAAAATGCTATAAGTGGTAAATATGTTTTTCATTCTGGGGATACTATCTATAGCAAAATACGTCCATACTTGAAAAAAGCAATTTATGCTAACTTTGATGGGCTATGTAGTGCAGATATGTATCCTCTAAGACCTAAAGAAGGAATTGAGCCTAAATATATTCTTCCGTTAGTTCTTGGGAACCGATTTTCTAAATATGCTGAGTCTGTTTCTGCAAGAAGTGGCATACCAAAAATAAACAGAACTGAGATCGCAGATTTTTTATTTATTATTCCTAGTCAAAGGGAAGAACAAACCGCTATTGCCAATGTACTATTTGATATTGAAGTGCTGATTGCTGATCTGGATCAGTTACTCGCTAAAAAACGGGCCATCAAAACCGCCGTTATGCAGCAATTCCTGACGGGTAAAACTCGTTTGCCACAGTTTGCATTGCGGGAAGATGGGACCGTTAAAGGGTATAAAAATACTGAATTGGGGGAAATCCCTGAGGATTGGAATATTTCAACCTATGGTCAGGTATTTTCATTTCTGTCCACATCAACAAATGCAAGAAGTAATCTTTCTGATACAGGAGAGTACGGATACATTCATTATGGTGACATTCATACAAAGTGGGACAACATTCTAAATTTAGAGAGTAATAACCTTCCTAGAATATCAGGCGATCTGGTATCTTCTTCGCTTATCGAAGATGGCGATATTATTATGGCCGACGCATCAGAAGACTATGCAGGCATAGGGAAAAGTATTGAAATTCAAAATACAAGAGAGAATAAGATAGTTTCAGGGCTACATACATATCTGTTACGTGATATGAATAATATTTTTGCAGACGGCTTCCGGGGCTATCTGCATACCATTCCTGCGGTTAAAACTAATATTGACCGACTGGCAACGGGTATGAAAGTCTTTGGAATATCAAAAAACAACCTACAAACAATCCCTATTCCTGTTCCTCCAAAAGAAGAACAAACCGCCATCGCCGCCATCCTCTCAGATATGGACAAGGAAATTCAGGTCCTGCAACAGCGTCTGGAGAAAACCAGTCAGCTTAAACAGGGAATGATGCAGGAACTGCTAACTGGGAAAACCCGCTTAATATAGAAGGGAAAGCACATGGCTAATAACTACAGTGCCAGTCTCAACCCACAAAAAGCCCTGATCTGGCGTATTGTCCATCGGGATAATATCCCGTGGATACTGGACAACGGTCTACACTGCGGCAACAGCCCGGTGCAGGCGGGAAACTGGATCAATATCGGCAACCCGGAGCTTATCAGCAAACGCGCCGGGCATCCGGTGCCTGTCGGAACGGGCGGCGTACTGCATGACTATGTGCCGTTTTACTTTACCCCCTTCTCGCCGATGCTGATGAATATCCACAGCGGGCGTGGCGGCATTAAGCAGCGCCCCAATGAGGAAATCGTCATTCTGGTCAGCAGCCTGCGCACCGTGGCGGCGCAAAATGTGCCTTTTGTGTTTACCGATAGCCACGCCTACTATAACTGGGCCAACTACTACACAGAGTTGGACAACCTGAACCAAATTGACTGGCCTATTTTACAGGCGCGGGATTTCCGCCGCGATCCTGACGATCCGGGCAAATTTGAACGCTATCAGGCCGAAGCGCTGATTTGGCAACACTGCCCAATCATACTGCTGGGCGGGATGGTTTGTTACAACGACAGCGTCAAGTTACAATTAGAACAGTGGCTGTCGCAACGCAATCTGACAATGCCCGTTCACGCACGGGCCGGGTGGTACTTCTCATGATCACATTTACACAAGGCAACTTACTGGATGCGCCCGTGGAAGCACTGGTGAATACGGTTAATACCGTCGGTGTCATGGGTAAAGGCATCGCGCTGATGTTCAAAGAGCGCTTTCCCGCCAATATGAAAGCCTACGCTCTCGCCTGCAAACAAAAACAGGTGATAACCGGTAAAATGTTTATTACCGAAACTGGCGAACTGATGGGACCGCGCTGGATTGTCAACTTCCCTACCAAACAGCACTGGCGCACCGACTCGCGTATGGAGTGGATTGAAGACGGTTTGCAGGACTTACGCCGCTTTTTGATCGAAAAACAGGTGCAGTCCATCGCCATACCACCGCTGGGGGCAGGCAACGGCGGTCTGAACTGGCCGGACGTTCGAGCGCATATTGAATCTGCGCTGGGCGACCTTCAGGACGTTGAAATCCTGATTTATGAGCCCACCGAAAAATACCAGAACGTTGCCAAAAGCACCGGTGTAAAAAAGCTCACCCCCGCCAGAGCGATGATCGCTGAACTGGTGCGCCGTTACTGGGTGCTGGGGATGGAGTGCAGCCTGCTGGAGATTCAGAAGCTGGCATGGCTTCTACAGCGTGCCATTAAGTTGCATCAGCAAGAAAACGTGCTGAAACTGCGATTTGAAGCGCACAACTATGGCCCTTATGCGCACAACCTGACTCATCTGCTTAATGCGCTAGACGGCAACTATCTGAAAGCGGAAAAACGCATCCCGGACAGCCAGCCGCTGGATGTGATCTGGTTTAACGATCGGGAAAAAGACCACGTAAATACTTATCTGAATAGCGAAGCTAAAACGTGGTTGCCAGCATTGGAGCAGGTTAGCCAGTTAATAGACGGCTTTGAATCCCCATTCGGTATGGAGTTGTTGGCGACCGTGGACTGGTTGCTTACCTGCGACAAATGCCAGCCCACGCTGGACTCCGTTAAAGAGGGGCTAAGCCAGTGGCCTGCGGGCGAACACTGGGCCAGCCGCAAGATGAAACTATTCGATGATAATAATCTACAATTCGCCATTAACCGCGTAATGGAGTTCCATTGCTGAGGGTTTAAGGAGAGCGCCTTTTGAGCACCATCGGCCAGCGCGAACGCGCCACACAGCAGCGTCTGATTCAGTTTTTTGTTCAGGATTTAAGATACCGCTATCTAAGCCGGAGCGACGGGTATGCTGGGGACAGCAATATCGACACGGAAATACTGAGCGCATGGCTGAAACGGCGCGGCGTCAGCGATACCCTTATTACTCGCGTACTTCGGCAACTGGATTCCGCCGCCGCGCTGGGTGAAGGCAAGAAACTGTATTACGCCAATAAAGAGGTCTACCGCCTGCTGCGTTACGGCGTGAAGGAAAAGGAAGGCGCGGGCGAGCAGAATCAGACCGTGTGGCTGATTGACTGGGCGCATCCTGAAGCCAATGATTTCGCCATCGCCGACGAGGTGACGGTGAAAGGCGAATATCGCAAGCGCCCGGATCTGGTGCTGTACGTTAACGGCATCGCGCTGGGCGTCATTGAGCTTAAACGTTCGTCAGTCCACGTCAGCGAAGGCATCCGGCAAAATCTCGATAATCAAAAGAAAACCTTTATCCGCAATTTCTTCACCACCATACAGCTTGTAATGGCGGGCAACGTTACGCAGGGATTGCGCTACGGCACGACCGAAACGCCGGAAAAATATTATCTGGAGTGGAAGGAAGATAATCCCGGCATCTGTACGCATAAGCTCGATTTTCATTTGAGTCGCCTTTGCAGCAAATCAAGGCTGCTGGATATTGTCCATAATTACATTGCCTTTGACGCCGGAGTGAAAAAACTGTGTCGCCATAATCAGTTTTTCGGCGTCGAGGCGGCTAAACAGCATATTACCCGTCGTGAAGGCGGGATTATCTGGCACACGCAGGGATCGGGCAAAAGCCTGACGATGGTCTGGCTGGCGAAATGGATCCGCGAAAACGTGCCGAACTCCCGCGTGCTGATTGTGACTGATCGCACTGAACTGGATGAGCAGATCGAAAGCGTGTTTATGGGGGTGGATGAAGACATTTATCGTACCTCCAGCGGTAACGATCTTATTGCAACGCTCAATCACCCAAATCCGTGGCTGATCTGTTCGCTGGTGCATAAATTCGGTCGCCGCAGCGAAGCGGAAGACAATGCGGCAACCGACGCCTTTATCACCGAATTACAGCAATCCCTGACGAAAACGTTCCACGCCAAAGGCGATCTGTTCGTCTTCGTGGATGAGTGTCACCGCACGCAGTCCGGCAAGTTACATAACGCCATGACCACCATTCTGCCGGAAGCCCTGTTTATCGGTTTTACCGGCACACCGTTGATGAAGAAAGATAAGAAAAAGTCGGTAGAGGTTTTCGGCCCTTATATCCATACCTATAAATTTGATGAGGCGGTAGCAGACGGCGTGGTGCTGGATCTGCGCTATGAGGCCCGCGATATCGATCAGTATCTGACGTCAGAGAAAAAGGTCGATGACTGGTTTGAGGCCAAGACGCGCGGCCTGTCGAATTTAGCTAAAACCCAGCTTAAGCAGAAATGGGGCTCAATGCAGAAGCTGCTTTCCAGCAAATCACGGCTTGAGCAGATCGTTAACGATATTCTGCTGGATATGGACACTCGCCCGCGCCTGATGGACGGGCGCGGCAACGCCATGCTGGTGTGCAGCAGCGTGTATCAGGCCTGTAAGGTTTATGAGATGTTCAGCCAGACCGATCTGGCGGGGAAAGTGGCGATTGTGACCAGCTTCCGCCCCGATGCGACCAGCATCAAAGGTGAAGAAACCGGCGCGGGTCTGACCGAGAAGCTGTTTAAATTCTCAACCTATCGCAAAATGCTGGCCGACTATTTTGAGCAAAGCGAAGAGAAGGTTGCCGGACGCATCGCCGAATTCGAGCGGGAAGTTAAACAGCGCTTTATTAATGAACCGGGGCAAATGCGCCTGCTCATTGTAGTGGATAAGCTGCTGACCGGCTTTGATGCACCCTCTGCGACTTATCTCTATATCGATAAGACCATGACTGACCATACGCTATTTCAGGCGATTTGCCGGGTAAACCGGCTGGACGGAGAAGATAAAGAGTATGGTTACATTATCGATTATAAAGATCTGTTTCGCTCACTGGATAAAGCGATAACCGATTACACCACAGGCGCATTCGACGATTACGATCAGGAAGATGTTGATGGCCTGCTGAAGAACCGTCTGGAGCAGGCGCGTCTGGATCTCAACAGTGCGCTGGAGGTGGTTCGTAGCCTGTGCGAGCCCGTCAGAGCACCGCGTAGTTTGCAGGACTATCAGCACTATTTCTGCGGCGAGTCGGGAGAAAATCAGACGGCATTAAGCGAGAAAGAAGCGCTACGCCTGTCGTTCTATCAGAATGTCGCCCGCCTGCTGCGTGCTTACGCCAGTCTGGCGAATGAAATGCCAGAAGCGGGTTATACCATCAAGGAGGCAGAAAGCATTCGCGCCGAAGTCGCTGAATTCGAGAAACTACGTTACGAAATTAAACTGACCAGCGGCGATCTGCTGGATATGAAACGCTTTGAGCCCGCCATGCGTCACCTGCTGGATATGTACGTTCGCGCCGACGGCAGCGAAGTGCTGATGGATTTCGAAGAGTTAAGCCTGATCGAACTCATTGTTGAAAAGGGCGCGTCGGCACTATCCGCCCTGCCGGATGATATTCGCAATAATCAGGATGCAATGGCGGAAACCATCGAAAACAATGTGCGTAAAACCATCGTAGATGAAAATCCGGTGAACCCGAAATATTACGGGCGCATGTCGCTGTTGCTGGATGAACTGATTACCCTTCGCCGCCAGAATGCGCTTGATTATCAGCAGTATCTGGAGCGTATCCGTGATTTGTGTAAACAAGTCATTCGCCCGGAACAAACCGCCGGAGCATCCTACCCTGACTCAATGGACACACAAGCGAAACGCGCGTTCTATGATAACTTCGGCCATGATGAAGTGCTGGCAACCCGCATTGATACGACGATCCGCTACACCAAAAAAGCGGAATGGATTGGCGATCGTTTTAAGGAGCGGGAAATCGCCTGCGCATTACGCGAAGAGACCGCCAGTTATGACGTCAACATTGATGCGGTTATAGAGCTTGCCCGCAAGCAGAAGGAATACCGCTGATGCCGGTTATGCAGATAGGCGCGCTACGTTTGCAGGTTAATCGTAAAGCGATTAAGAACCTGCACATCAGCGTCCTGCCGCCCGACGGCAAAGTCCGCGTTTCAGCCCCGGAACACATGACGGAAACAGCGATTCGGATGGCTGTCGCCTCGCGTTTTCGCTGGATCAGAAAGCAGCAGCAGGATTTCGCCAGACAACCCCGCCAGTCCGAACGGGAGATGGTCAGCGGAGAATGCCACTATCTTTGGGGCCGTAAATATCGCCTGTTTGTGATTGAGCGTCAGGGACGTCATGAAGTGAAAGTCGCAGGGAACAATAAACTCCAGCTTTATATCCAGCAGGGAACCAGCAATGACAATAAGGCACTGGTATTAAACGAGTTTTATCGACATGAACTAAAACAGCAGGTTGCCAAATTACTGCCCGAATGGCAGGCAAGAACCGGCGTTCCCCCGACGTTCTGGGGCATCAAAAAGATGAAAACCTTTTGGGGCACCTGCAATACCACAACGAAACGGATCTGGCTCAATCTGGAACTGGTCAAGAAGCCGCCGGAATGTCTGGAGTATATTCTGGTGCATGAACTGGTTCACCTTCTGGAACGTCATCATAACGAGCGTTTTCGTCTGCATATGGATCGATTTATCCCTAACTGGCGTGAGCATCGGGACTTGTTAAATAAGATGCCGCTGGCGTTTGAAGCATGGGAATATTGACGGACTTTTATTGAGTTCAGGTGCTCGTTGTTGTTTAAGTTTATTTATTGGTGATTTTGTCTATTTTGGCGCGACGGTAAGGAGATTTTTTAAACTTACTGATGTTAAGAGGCGCAGCATGATGAATCGTGCAGGAGATTTTTCGTGATAACCATCACAAAAACAAAGCGATTTTTTATGGGGGCTTTAGTGGGGGCGCCGTTTGGTCGTTTTTCAAACAAAACCAATAATAAACAGCATGTTAATCGTCGATATGATTCCGAGTCCGGCACCACTCTTCAGAGCCTGTTCGTTAAGGGTTGAGATCCTTAACGGGCATGACAGTGGTCCCCAGCATGATGTTGGTAGTTTGCTTACCGCGCCATTGTTGAACATGGGACTTTAAGTCTGGAGGATGTTAGAGGCATCCTCTAGACTTTCTCGTCCATAAAAAACTCACCAATGTATTTACCTTTAGAAACGTTTTCTGTCAATGTTTTGTAAAGATTCCCTCTCCTTTTTTCCTCACATATAATCAAAAACTTAGTTATTGCCCAATACTTAACCTAAGACTTATCTTAATCGCTTAAGCGGCGCTCATCTCCTCAAGTACACTTCTGACTTTCTCGATATTGCTCTCCACGTATTCAAGTGTGACGGCCGGTGTCGAATGCCCAAGCAGATCCTGCGCCGTTTTCAAATTTCGATCAGGCAAAATCATTAAGTTAGTCGCTATCGTATGTCTAAACCTGTGAGGGCTGACGGCAAATCCACAATCTTTTGACAGGCGTCTAAAGAAAGATCTTAACGGCTGATGGTCCATATTCTTATTGGTTTCTTTCCGACGGCCATCAAAACGAGAAATATTGAAAAGTTGCTCCTCCAGTTTTGCTCCTCTCTCTACAGAACAGTTGTAGAGTCGTTCCAACCGCGGCTTGAGTTGCTTGGTAATCGGCACACGGTGTTCACGGTGATTTTTTGAGCCTTCGGGGCGCAGGCTAATCCAATTTTCCGCAAAATTCACATCACTCAGCCGAATATGAAGCAGTTGATTTTGCCTCATTCCAGTGAATCGTAGTGCATCCAAAACCGTAAGCCAAAACCACGAAGGCCGCAGCGCTGTTTTACGGTAGTCTGCCATACCAATATGTTCATCAGCTTCTCTCGCTTCCATTAACAAATATGTTTTTTTTATTTGTTCGTGCGTTAGCGTCTTTTTGCGCTTAGCGTCTGGTCGCACAACTGTCCCATTAAACGGATTTTCCCGATGCGAAATATAGCCTTGTGCGATTGCGTGATTGAATATTGCCCGCATATGAGTAAGTTTATTATTCCACGTAATCTTAGCCAGACCCTCATCGGTAATGACTCGGCGACGCCAATTAAGCACAAGTCGTTTATCAACCTTTTCTAGCGTAATATCTTCCCCTGCAAAATTGATAAAAGTTCTCACTACTTTTCTATAGCTCCATTCTGTTGCTGGTCTTAATGATTTATGAAAAAAGTAGTCAATTAGAACATCTTCAAATGTCATATCTCTCATTATATTCCCTCGTTTAGATTTAATATTCAGCTACATTATTTTCTTGCTGAAATCCATTGACTGTCCGTCAGAACACTTCCTTTCGTTAAGAGGGTGTCAATATTGATCATATAACCTGATACCTTGGTATACCGACTACGGTTATCCAACGAATCGTGTTGATGGTAGTGGAAAAGTCCTCGACCATTTCGTGAATGATGAATACCCAATGATTCAAAGTTTTTTTGAATTTGGTCTTTATCTCCTACACCTCCGCATGCCATCTTGATAAAACGGTAAAAGCAAGCCGGTGATGCTAAGAACACAAATTTTGACAACACATGAAGTACACTGTCACTTTCATTGACAGTGAGCGTGCCGTCTTTGATGCTTTCTCTTAACCATTGCAAAAATAAGCTTCCGCTGTTTTTTTCTGTTTCTATCTCCTCTATTTCTTGGCCTAAATTCTTCTCTGACGGAGACCTTTCTGAAGGTATTTCCATTGATTCAAGGTTATCTTCAGTTAAACAAGACGATTTCCCCTCAACCATATTATCGAGTATGGATAGCACACTACCCTTGAACACTGTTTCGCTTTGATCATCGCCGCGAGTAGTATCATTTTCTTCAGACATTACCGCACCTTCATTGGATAGTGCAGAATCTAAAGTGGGTATTGTGGTATTACCGTCCTCCGACAAGATAATCCCTCCCTTTTGTGGAGGAGGAGTATAAGGTGACATTGTTCCTCTAATGGGCTCAGAAAGCCCTATATCACCATCATTACTGGACAATGGTATTACTTTGGATTCATTTAGCTTTGGGGGGATATAGTTAGCCTGCATACCAACTCGTTCACCTTGTGATATGCCTGTTTCACAAGCCGTTGGCGTTACCGTGGTATTGAATCCACAGCTGTCTGAAGCCTCATTGATAACGTTGGAAAGCAAACAGGAACTCGCGCGGTTGCCTGACAAAAAATTTAAAAGGATATGGGACAATGTTGGCCAACGCTGCAACCATATAAGTCCAGCGTCGGGAAGCAGTTGGTATGCGATATAAGCCCCGTTTAGATTCTTTACTGAGTTTTCCTCACGTCGCACTCGCCACTCGCCACCGGGTACACTAAGCCCCGGATACCAGGCTCGGCCATTTTTAATCATCCCTTGGATCTGTGTCAGCCACTCAAGATGATGCAAGAGTCCAGCCCAGTAGACGGCACAGAGCCACCCTGGCACTTGCTCAGCCTGTTCCTCCGGTGTCGCCCCTGGCGGCAACATCATGCCTCGCGTCAGTCTAACTGCTCGAGCACTCACGTTCAGGCTTAGATCGATAAATCCCCCTGGCCCCGAGAAAGGACCACTCCATGCCGCAGGACAATCCTGAACTCGAGCAGCTAACTCTTCCAGAG
The DNA here is from genome assembly GCF_015999465.1 of Lonsdalea populi. Lineage (NCBI taxonomy): Bacteria > Pseudomonadati > Pseudomonadota > Gammaproteobacteria > Enterobacterales > Pectobacteriaceae > Lonsdalea > Lonsdalea populi. Next base: position 905,844 of record NZ_CP065534.1, on the reverse strand, counting down.
GCCGCAACCACCACGCTTCTATTACCTGCTGTGATAGAGGACAGTTTTCTACCAACACTCGTATAAGACGCTGACGCTCAGCAGTTTGTAATAGGGATACGCCTGTTTTAACGGTGCGAAACCCGTTTTCCGGGGTTGTTTTTTCACCTTGTGATAGCGATGCATCCGCAACTGACTTTTCTCCTGACTTACTTCTACTCCTTAACCAGTTCAATCCCCGCACAAGATCACCTCCGTTGGCATGGAGCCAGTGAAATGACGCTACGCTAAGAGCATTCAGCCTATTTGCAACGGAAAGCTCTAACTCACCGGAGATACATTAGCCTCTTGAAAAAAACGAAAAGAATGCTCTCCTGACGCCATCGTGCGTTTTACACATCAGGGGATAATTTTGTATCAACTCATCGTCTTCATCATTCTCATCATCTGGCTAGCGATATCTGGCATCGTGAGTCTGTGCTACACCACTAGCGCGTACAGCTTCTGGTCACTTCTGTCGTGGCCATTCATTTTCAGTCTCCCCTTTTACCTGCGCTTGTTAGGCTGCATAGAGCGCAGGTTTAGACCCACATTGACGCTAATTTGTCATCGCCGTCATCGAGCCTGGGTTCATCTGGCACCTTGGCAGCCCACCGTTGGGCTGACCGCGGACCAGGTGAGTTTGTTCTGGGAAAGTGTGTCAACGTCAACACTTCATGCCCTCGAAAACAACCGTGTCGTCATTATTTCTTCCCACCTGCTAACCCCTTACCGTGCTTGTCGTCTTATTGCGTTGATTGAAGAAAGAACTTCCGCATTTCAGTATCGCGCTTTCAATGCTCCGTTCACTCCAGCGGCCAGAGCATTAATGCAATGTGAAATTCTCTTTAGACAGTGGCGTTGGCGTCAACTGACGCACACGGATTGGCCAGTCCTGGTGATACGCAATAAATCTTTATTCTCTGATAAATAAATTGGACTGTTATGGCAATGCCGACCCATTCACACTGGATACATTCATGTAATCGATCTGAACGATCGAATTTCTTCGTTATACATACACCGCCATGAAAGGTAATGTAACCACATCGGCTACAAACGAAATTGATTAGAGTTAAATCAATGAATTAGCCAACACCAGGGTGTTTTATGAACCATAAAAATATAACAACGCTTATCTCCCGGATAGCACTTGAGCAAGACGAAGAGGTACAACAATTAGTCAGACAGTTTTCAGAAGGTAAAAGAACAGGTGGGACACCGATGGGGATCCGCTTTCGCCCTGTCGTACGCGAATTCATTACTCGTGTTTCTCAGAAAATCGGTATTTCCGCAGCTGAACTCGTCAATATTTTGGTAGAAGGAGTGATGATTGAAACATTCGCGCCAAGGTTATCTATGGTGCGTTGTATATATGACCGTTTCTGGCTGCTGATGGGCGCTCACAGACTAAGTATGGTAACTGTAGCAACGCTTCTGACCGATGTGAATATGGGCTTAAGCGTTCTGGAGAATCGGGAACGTACATTAGATTACCTAACCACTCCCGTTATCAATCAACTCGCAGACTGGTTTGGCGTCACACCCGAGTGGATTGAGTGTACAGATGATCATCCTGTAGAGCCTGTCATACTGCCGAATTGGCAAGAGGTGTATAAATACTTAACTTCAAATAGCGATATTCAGCCCAATATTACTTTAGTCAGAAGAGATAAAAAGATGATGGAGGGTTCGTGCGAAAACAATGATGTCGTTATATGCATCAGCCGAATGAGAAAAGTAAATGGCATCAGTTTTCGCGTAATTGAATTTACAGGTGTGATGAGGAAAACTAACGCTGAGATAAAAGAGACAGATTCTTTTATCGAATCATGTGAAGCAATGCGCAAAGCCTCGCAATTGACCTCATTCGAATGCTTAGATGCACCTGAGCACCTTTTTACAAAATTAGCCACCGGAGTTGAAATCCCAATATCTATATTAACCGCCATCAATAATTACAAAGGGCGAAAATATAGGAACCCAAACAAATAAAAACCACGAATATAAAAAAGGAGATTCACACCAACACATAAACATTATCAACAACATTTATCAAAAAATAACATAGCGAATACTTTTATTAGTGGGTGCCCTTGCACCAGGGACTTTTTTTTCTTCAAAACGCAATAAATCAAAGGAAATCATTAATGAAAATGACCCGTATGACACGCTGCATCACGCTGGCTTTACTGAGTGCGACTATTCCGTCTGTACACTCGGCAACGAATTGGACAGAAGCACGCAACGACGCGATGGGAGGAACCGGCGTCGCTTCATCCAGCTATGTCGCAGCGGCACTGGTCAACCCCGCATTACTGACTAAACACGCAAGTAACGATAATGTTGGCGTCATTCTTCCCGGCGTGGGCGCCCAAGTCAACGATCCGGATCGCCTTCAGGACGGCATTGATGGCGTAAAAGATGCATGGGATCAATTGAGTCAATCCTCTGGCCAAGGCAATCATTCTGCTCAGGCAGCAACGTTGAAAAAAGCACTGCAAGACGTTTCCGGTGATACGGGTTACGGCAGCGCAGGCGTATCAGCCGTCATTGCGATCCCAAATGACACCCTCCCCTTTGCCTTCGTTATCAAAGGATGGGGGCAGGCTAAAGCCCGAGCAGTCGTGACAGACAACGATCTGGCATACCTTGATGCAGTGCGGGCAGGTATTGACTCACCAACGCAGAGCGAATTAGATGAGCTGACATCGCGCGCCGAAGGTGTCGCTGCCGTCATCAGTGAATATGGCTTCGCCCTAGCGCATCAGTTTACGCTGGCTGATATGCCGGTGTCCGTCGGTATCACCCCCAAACTGCAACGTGTAGACACTTGGAACTACAACGTAGCCATCAATAACTACAACACCTCGGATTTTCATAGTGGGGACTGGAAGCGTTCTGAAAGTGGCGCCAACATGGATATTGGGTTATCTACACAGCTCACGCCAGAGTGGACCCTGGGTCTGTCCGGGCAGAACCTTGTCTCGCGAGACGTCGAAACCCGGGAGGTTAACGGATTAAAAGACACTTTCCAGATCCGCCCGCAAGCGACCGTTGGCACCGCATGGAGTAACGGCATCATCACGCTGGCGACGGACGTTGATCTGACATCTGCCAGTGGCTTTGCATCCGATAAAAAAGCACAATATGCCCGTGTGGGCGCCGAGCTGAATGCTTGGGACTGGGCGCAACTGCGTGCAGGTTATCGTGCGGATATGCGCAACAGCGACAACAATATGTTCACTGCCGGCATCGGTATTTCGCCCTTCAACGTTGTCCACCTCGATCTGACTGGGATGGTCGGCACGGAGCGCAGCTATGGTGCTGCAGCACAACTTTCTTTCACGTTCTAACTAAGTATGAAGGGCTGCCGGATGCAGCCCTTATTCGTTTACGGAGATGCTTCATGAAAAAACGACTTCTCACCGTATCACTGACAATCGTTTTGACTACCCTCACCGGCTGCAGCGACAGTACAATCAATGACCTTGGCTTCAGTAACCTGAACTCAATGCTCAACCCAGCCAGCCAACAGGAAACCGGCAATCAGGCACCACAGGCTTCGGGTAAAGAAACCGTCCAAAAGTATAGTCCCATGACGGTCTCCGTTGACGCAGCAGCCTTTCGCCTCAAACACTATTACGGTTTTGTCTCTGATACTGATATCGCCTCCGCGAAGAATAGCGGCCAGGGAAACGCGGGCTGGTCAGCTTCGTCCATATCCGAAGGCACAAGATGGGAAGCCTTACCGGGCGTCTACTACCGCATGAGCCGCAGTTGGGCTGGGAATGACCGCCTCACGCTTGAAATATCGGAAAACAACCACAAAAGCGTTATCACTGCCACCTACACCTCGTCGAACCCCGATCACCTGAAACCATCCTGGACAGCACGCCTGTGGAAACAAATCCCGGCGGTTGCTCAGGGGGAAATACGTTAGGAGTTTTGGGCCATAACGATCACTCAGCTTGATGAATAAAAAAAGCCACAACATGTGTTGTGGCTTTGGTTGAAGTCGATGATACCAACGTATAGTGAAAGTTAAATCAGTCAAACCCTGATCTCATCTTTGCTCCCTGTGTATCAAGCAGCATGTGATGATCTCGCCGGTGATGAACCAGAGCGGAAACGATACGACCAATTCCCCAAATAGTGTCCAGGGGTCAACAGTACGCGCCGGCGCTCATCTTTCAGGGAATTACCGATAACCACTTCTCCCGCGACACCACACAATGACAGCTGGATGTATGCCATCCCGGCCGCCAGTGGATCAATGTCTGTAGCCGAGACCCACAGATAACGATGCGGAGGATAACCGGCATCCTGCAGAACTCGAGCAAATGCCAGTGTCATGCAACCCGCGCCACAGGCTGGCTCTTGCAGTGTGATAAAAGGCTTTGTTTGAAAGTGCTTCTCAACATCGCCGAGTTGAAACTGTGCCATCATTCGGGCGATGCTCCAGGGTGTAAAAAACTGACCTCGATATTTATCCCCCATCTCAAGCTGCATAAAGACACGCCCAAGAAAGTCACTGGGTTCGTTTTCCAGCCCCATAACGACATGGGCCAGTAGGTGCGCCATATTTTCCGTGTCAGTTTTTTCGTAACGTGCTGCAATCTGCAGGTATTTCTGCTCACGCTTTTCACTGTACTGCAGACGATTCTCCAGTGCGATGACGCTACAACTAATAAAATCTTCAAACACCTGATGTCGACGGTAATAACGCGCAGTTTGGCCAAAGAGTGAAAGAAAGGCTTTCTCATGATCAATAACGTTTTTCATACGTGCTTCCTCAAAAAAGGAAACTCGCCCCCCAGAGGGAACGGTGTTCCCTTCAGGGTGAAAAAAAAGGCCACAGCTTTCGCTATGGCCGATAAGTGAAACTGAACTAACCGGTTTTAGTGTGTTATGCACGGATACTGGCGTAGTGAACAGCCCCCGTAGCAACGTCTGCCGTTTCGGGCGAAACCAGGTACATACGAGCACCATCAACGGAAGTGGGTTGCCGCGCTTCTTCGATCGGATATGGGCCACTGTCTACGTGATCTCCCCGGTCGAAGCAGTTGTAGCCTGACGTGCCGGCATCAGGTGAAATCCAATAATGCCGGATTTCACAATCGAACAACTGCGACATCTCCCCCATCACTTCACCTGACGGTGGATACCACGGCGAAGCCAGTTTTAACCTGAGTAACCCTACGTCATCCCGGCGCCAACTGGCCTGATGGCCCGCAGGAAACTCCATGCCAAAGAGCTGCATATAGAGTTCTGACGTCGTGCTCACTCCGGCCAACAGACCACTTTCACCATTGATCTCCGTCGTCAGCCGTGACGGCATCACCATCAGCATGTCGCAGTAGCAAGTCGTTTCAGGCATGAGACTGAGCCGTTCCCAGCACTCCTTCGGGTCAAATTGCCCACCGGCACCTGCAACACCAAACCAGTCGGCGTAATGTACGGCCATCAGTTGCGCCATTATCTGTTGAGCTGGAAAGGGAATGGAATCCCATTTCAGCGTATCGATGCCAGATTGCAGCCAGATTTTCTCCAGGCGCGAGATCGTTTTGGAGTCAAGCCATGCATCCTGCTCCATCAGTTCAATAAAATACTGGTACGCCTGATTGGGTGAAGTCGGTGAGCCGACTCCAGAAGCGGTTAGCATCGGATATGGTGCATATTCCACGTCCCTTACAGGCTTCAAAATGCCGGCACAGCCAGCGAGAAACAGCTTTATGGCTTGTCGAATAGCATGCCGGTAAAGCGGTTTTTCCGTGCCGGCAATCCAGGACTGCATGACATCGAGGCAAACTGACTTACCGGTAATTTCCAGTCGGTTATGGCACCATGAAAACATTGTAGAACTCCTTTTGTCGGTTGAAACAAAAAGAGGGCACCTCCCTGAGGAAGATGCCCTCAGGGGGGATGACGGCGGCTGACACCATCAGATCAAGTTAGGCCTCCTGTTCCGTTTTTCGGTTCAGGGGCGAAAACAGTTTGTTGCTTTTAAAAATAGCGGACGGAGCCGTCTGGTTTCAGTGAGCTAATACGATCGCGTAAACGGCGAACTGCACGCTCAAACATCTTACGGTCATCGGGTTTAGCCCGTTTCGAATCAAGGCGAATGACCTGGTCAAGCACATACAGCGCTTGCGTACGCCAGCTGAGACGCTCAGCGTTACTCACACAAGCGTGGAAATGACGTAAAGACTGGTCGAAAAGCCACTGTGTCTGGTCGCGGTATTCGCCAACCGGAACAAATTTTATGAGTGGCGGATGCGTTTCCGTGTGGATGGTCAGCGCGTTATTCAGATCACTGATGACAGGCTTCATAATTAAATCGTGATGCTCGTTCAGCACAGCATCGAAGAGGCTGTTAGCCATGAACGTTCGAAAGGAAAACTCTCGATCGGGTATCAGTTTTTCAGCCAGCAATGAACCATTCAAATCCGTTGATGGATTACAACCGACAGCCCACGCTGTAAGCCATTTTCCGGGATGACGATCATCCGGTACACGGACATAAATTCCTGAGTTCTTTTCGAGTGTTAATGGGCGTTGTCTGGCTCCGGTCTGGGACAAAAGCGGACGTAATTCTGTAGAAGTGAATCGGATCATATTTCCCCCTGTGAGGATAAAGAGGAAACCTCCCCGGGAGGGGAAGGTCCCTCCGGGAAGTTATTGTCAATCAAGACTTAGTCAAAACGGTAGCGTAAATCCGCTAATTGTTTTGCAAATCGGCGGCCCTCGCGTAACGCTTTTCGAGAGGAGGCAAAATGCTGGGTTCTCGTCAGCTGTTGATACCGCCAGTGGTAAGAACTGCCCCGCGTTCTACGCGATATAATGGCAGTAAATCCGTCGTGATCTTGAACGACGTCAGCACGGAAGCTACTGCGACCGCTGGGGTTGGTAAACCAAGCTACCTGCTGCTGATGCATTTCTGCAGATAGCCGGCTAAAGAACTGTGCAGTACGTGTGACAATAGACAGCATTATACTGTTCATGTTTTCTCCTTGGATTTAGCGGAGAAAACCGTCACCGCGGATGCAGGGAGGTTGTCCCCGCATGGGTTGTTAAAAAGTCATTGAAAACAACTTGTCGCTATTCCGTCGTTAACTGGCTGTTACCACGGTTCGAGTTGTTGAGACCAAAGTGACAGCCTTTCGCCCATTCTTCAGCATTAAGCTGTATACCTGCATTGGCTAATGGACGACGTAAAGCTTTTGGCCATCTTTTTTCTATACCGTAGAAATGGCATTCACCAAAAATATATGCGGCTTGGTAAACACTACGTACAGCCAATTCCTGCACTTCATGGCGATCATCAAGTTGGCCAAGAATTTGTATACAAGCTTTGGCACATTCAAGCTCTTTAGCGACATCACATAACGCTTCTGCGTCATATCTGAGCCATAGAGACCAATTTGCAAAACGTGAATTTGGTGCAAACTTACGTGCTATGCGCTCAACAAACACAGCGATAGAGCGAAGACGTTTAAATGTCGGAATGATGGTGTCCATGTTTTCTCCTTGGATTTAGCGGAGAAAACCGTCACCGCAAATGCAGGAAGATTATCCCCACATGGGTTTGAGCCTTTATCTTGAGCGACGTCGGCACGGTAAATAACTAAATAAAACGATGATAAAAAGCGTTATCCGAATCGTTCGGGTTAAAGGTGTTACTGGCCGGAACGTTAATGTTCTTAGCGTAATCGGAGGCCGGGTGAAGACGATGACGAAAACGATGGATATAACGTTTTCCAAACCACAGAAAACGTGTTTCCACTGTCTCCATGTACTGCCAGATTTCCCCACCATTATCAGCAACGGTTGGATCCGGAAGTTGACGGTTAGATTCGTGCTTTGCCAATTTGCTCCACATATAGTGCCACTCGTAGCTTTTAGGTTTAACGAGTAAAATTGGGCCGAATTCAGATGCTTTCATAGGTAAATCCTCTTGAGAGTTGAAAGAGGATTTGGCTTCACAGGGAAGTAAATCCCCGCAAGGGTAAGTAAATGATTGAGTTGCAGTAATAAGAAACTGTTAGGAATACATCAGGCTGAAGGAGCCAGATGAGTAGACAGCTCAGAGAGGTGTCATTAGAAGAAGTAGAAAAGACCTTAACCCGTAAGGGTCGCTGTTTTCAAAGGTTAACAGGTTTGAACCGCCCGAGGGCGCCATCTCTCAGGTGTTGATGGCATTGGCAAGTGATTACCCGAAGGCGTTCCTCTCAAATCACCGGAACATTGGCAGTTGTCATGATGACAACGGTTAGCGGATTTATCGTACTTCAGGTTAATGCGTTCTTCAAGGGTAATTCTTGAGTGTATCGATTCAGCCGTGAGCTAAGATTATTACAACATTTTAAAAATCTTATGGTGTGATCTATGAATAATGATGTGGAAACAGAGATCCTGGAGGATGTAGCCAACGTAGATACGGCTATCCAGGAAGATGACGATAGTTACTATGCGATGTACGTCTTCTTTTCCGACAGAAAAAAGCAGTACACCGACCGCGGGGAAACTGAACTGGCGAATAAAATGCATACCCTCGCCGATATAACCCTTATGGCATTGGATGCCGAAAGTAAAAATGAGCCAATTGTCGCTGCTGTCATATTTAGGAATGGGTCTTCTAATACTCCCGAAAACCTGCAACTTCAGCAGAGAGCATTCCTTGATAAGTTGTTTCCTCATATAAAAACAGGCTTGCTGAAATCTCGCATCGCAGAGATATCCCTTTTCCTGGATAAACCCCTTCGTTGGGAGCTTGTTGATGAAATCATTGCGGGTTACCTGCTTGAGCCGCTCTCAGAAAAGAGATGGCACACACTCCAGCAGAGCCTATGGACGCGCGCTTTATCTCTGGCACGACAGTATCGTAAAGAGGATCCGGTCACACAAATTGAAGCGCAGATAAGTCTTTATCTTGATGAACACAAGCCCGGAGGTACGGACATATCTACGGACATATCGCTGCACCTTTTTCAGTTTATACACGAGCATCATCTTCTGAGTGCTAATCTGGGTAAGAATGCGGATCACCTGATGGCGCTTGGAGCACATAAAAAGGCCGAACATCATTATTACTTAGCAGAGCGTATTTATTGTCTGGCATGTAAGTTTTATAAACTTGATAGAAACTGTCAGGAATCCCAAGCGGCTTTGTTCGAAAGCGCTGAATGCCTTTTTCTTGAGGCTGAAAACCGCGCGCAGGTTAAAGATCAGGGAAATATTATCGCCAGTGGCATGTATGAAAAGGCGTTGCAGCGGTATCGGTTGATCCCGACAGCACAGAGAGCTCATTTAGGTGCCGATATTAGGATTGACGAGTGTAGGAAAAGAATCAGAGTGCACGGCGAACTGTCACTGGACGATATGCATATGTTTAAGCTGCCTCCCTGCGACTTAACCGAACTTACGGACATTGCAGTGAATCACGTAAGGGGCAAGGGAGATATAATTAAGGCGTGCCAGTTTTTCGCCGGCTTTGGCACTATATCAGTTGAAAGCGTACGAGAGAATGATGCGCATAAACAGAGCCTTATATCAGACCTCTTTGGAGAAGTGTATCTTTCTGGTGATGGGCGGATGATAGGACGCTCAAGAGCAAATGCCACTGATCGTGCCCACCATCGCGAACTGCTGTCATTCGACTTCTCCCTAAAAATTGTCGTCGTGGGGCAGATATTGCCTGCAATGGATCAGCTCATGCAGGAATACAATTTCCCCACTCGGTTCTTTCTAGAGCTGTGCTATTGCTCTCCGCTTATCCCTGAAGACAGGATCGAATTGACTGCGAGAGGGTTGTATCTTGGATTTGAGTACCGTTTTTCTGAATCAATTCACCTTCTTTCGCCCCAAGTTGAATACTTGGTGAGGAACTTACTCAAAAAAGCAGGGGTCAAAACCAGTACGGTGGATGAGTCGGGTATTGAAAATGAAATAGGGCTGGGCTCTTTGCTGGATAAACCGGAAGCGAAAACCCTTTTTGGTGATGATATGCACTTTAACCTTAAGGCGCTGTTTACCGATCCTATTGGGGCCAATATAAGAAACTATGTAGCACACGGACTACTTAACGACTACTCATCACAGAGCGAAGCAGTAGTGTACGCGTGGTGGCTGTACTTTAAAATCATTCTCAGCTCGGTAACTTCCGCCCCCTGAGTAAGTTCACGTGGCCTTTTCCTCCTAGTTGCATCAGTAAACTATAAGTGTAATGAGACAAATACTGCCCCCAAAACGGCTGTCATTTTTCATATTTGGTGACCAGCTCTGGTAATTAATATAACGCTATGTACTAGTGCCTTCACCTGTTTTGGGAACAACTCCGAAAGTTCTTTTCTCGCTCGCAGCAGACCATTATTCATTTGCACATGTCTGCTTCGTGCCAAGAGCGGAAGTTGCAACTACCTCTGTGTATTACTCCTTTCGAAATCTACAATTATGAGATAACAATCTTACTAAAATTTGTTCAATCGGGAATAGTTATATGGTAATGTTTTTTAATTTCACGAGCATTACCACATACCACATTTGTATCAATTAAGGATAATCGAGACACTTATGAAACTATCAGATATATACCTGGGTACAACTGATGCGAAAAATGAGTTATTAACTAATAGCCCTGATGAGAGATTAAGATTCAAAAAACTATATGTCGTACCTCCTGCTTTAATTGTAGATAAATACATAAGTCATAGTAAATACTTCATTACAGGATTAAAAGGTACAGGTAAAACCGCTTTATTAAGATATATATCTATTGTCTTGGATGAGCAAAAAAACACAACATCAAAATTCATACTTTTCAAATCAGAAGTTAGTGAGGAGACCAAGAGAGATTTCAGCAAAGCCTCAAGGATTAAAGAGGTAATCGAAAACAGTTCTGACTTTGAAGGAAGTGACTTCGAAAATATTTGGCGTTGGTTTATATATAAAGTTATATCTGATATGATATCCCAAAGTGCCATTGACGCCTTTCAGAAAAATGAAAACCTCTCAAAATTCCACACTTTAATGAGTTCAGAGAAAACAGAGAAAAATGAAAGAGGATTTTTTTCAAAATTAATACCGAGCATTAGGAGAGGCAATATTGAGATCAGTAAAGACCCTAAGTTAAATCTTGATTTTGATTGGGATAACAATGGCGTCGCAAAGGTTGCTTTTTATAAATTAATCCAAGAGGCTGATTCTGCATTTGAATCACTTCAACCTTCAAAAGATGGCGTTAATATTTTCTTTGATGAGCTTGAGCTTAATTATACAACAAAGAAACAATATCAGCGTGACTCTAGGCTGTTAAGAGATTTAATTATTACGATTGAAAGAATCAATTCTATATGTAAGAAGAGTGGATTCAATCTATGTTTGTTCGCAGCTATTCGTTCTGAGGTTTTAAATTCAGTTGATTCTTTAGGAAAAGAAATAAATAAGCCACTTACTGATTTTGGTACTGATATAGTTTGGAACCGTGCTGGCGTTGATTCGATTCAACAGCCATTACTTCATATTGTAGAGCAGAGGATAAATAACTCACGAGAGGAATTCGGGTTAGGGGTATTACATCCAGCTGAGTTGTGGCGTACTTATTTCCCTAGTTTTATCCATAATAAAAAACCTCAAACATATCTCCTTCATAATTCTTGGTATCGTCCTCGTGATATTGTCAGGCTGTTACTTTCCGCACAAGAGAACTATGGTGAGGAGAGTGCTTTTAGTACTCAGTCTCTGGAAGCGATTAGAAAAAGGTATTCTTCTGCATGTTGGGTTGAATTGACTGAAGAACTTAAAGCAAAATACAAGTCAGAAGAAATAAATGGGATCAAGAATATCCTATATGGATATACTCAAATTTCAACCATTCAAGAGATTTCTAAACATGCAGAAATCATCGCAAAATCCTACGCTGATACAAATAAACTTCTTGATAAAAACTCAATGACTGAGATATTAGTAGACCTATATAGGATTGGTGTTATTGGTAATTATTCTAGTGAAGGTCAGGCAGGAAAGAAAAGATTTCGTTTCTCCTTTCGTGGGGATGATGACATTTTACTTGGTCAGAAGATTTATATACATAATGCACTCAAAGCTCATTTGTCAATAGACTGAACTAGATGTATGCACAATCATAACCCCCCTGAATAATCAGGGGGTATACTTACTGACATCTTAATGTGTAAATATAAAATATCTTCTGGCGTTTTATCTTTGATGAGTTATCGACTTAGAATTGTCTCTTTGCCTGGTAAGCATATTTCTTCTGTTCTGCTCTCCGTTGATTCGCTCAGAATGCTGATAGCAATGTCCGCAGATCGCTCTCAGCAGACCTCAGCATCACGTACTTGTCTGCTGTGTGCCAAAGCGGACGTTAACGACCAACACCGGCGGCAATTGTGCGCAGAGGAATTGCCGTCCGAATGCAGCGCCTTTTTATGTAATTACTGCATTGATTCGTTTATATCTTTGGGTAAAGGCCTCTATGCCTCCTTCCATCACTCGGCATATCTCATCACGTATGGAAGGCTCTTGAAGCCCCCCTTGCGTCACAATTCTGGTTTGGCCAGACCGAATATCAAGGGCAATGACGTTTTCCGCGTCACCATTCACGACGATGTTAGCGTTGTGCGTGACCACTAAAACCTGCCGTTTTTGTTTGATCTCACGCAATTGCGTCACGATCAGATCATAGATCAAGTGGTTATCAAGATCATCCTCAGGCTGATCAAGTACAAGAGGCTCATTGCCATATGAAAGGATAAATGCAAGGAGAGCCGCCGTTTTTTGACCCGGAGATCCTTGCTCTACGGGTTTGAAACTCTCGCCGTTCTTAAGGCTATATCTGATATCCAGAGAATCACCTGGAAACCAGCATTGAATTCGATCTATCTGTTCCGGAGTTAGCCCCTGAATGTGGGATACAAAACGTCGATCTTTGCAGGAATCTACCGCTGTAGTATCGTTTTCATGGATTGCAAGTAGCGATGATTTTAATTTCTCAATTTTATCATCCATAGTTTTGGATGGGTCTTGCGTTAAATTAGCCAGCAAACCCTCATCCCCGTCAACAACCCCAATGTCGCGGTCAAATCCGCCACTATTGCGGCCGATCAGGTTACGGAATTCTTCCTCAACCGTAAGCTTGTTTCCAAACGGAATGACATTGATCTGTACATATGAATTGCCGACGAGGGTATCCTTGAGAAAGTCCTCACGAAGCTTGGTTATCAATGCTCGATGCTCATGGAGCCTGACCAAGTATTCTTCCGCGCTCTTCTGATGCTGCGCAAGAGTTTCTCTCTTTTTGTCGAATCCCTTGAGCTTATCTTCGAAATCTTGTCGCTGCTTAACCAGAACACCATATGCAGATGGATCACCTGCATCTGCTGCGCTGAGTTGACCGAGGAGGCCGATGTATTCCTGGCTCGCCGCTGTAATTCTTTTCGATATTCCCAAGTCTGACCGCACTTGATTCCATGAGTTCTTCACATCATCAATCCGCTGCGCGATCGAGTTCATCTCTATCTGAAGCTTCTCAAACGTCGCACGGATGCCCTTGACGGTATCGAAGAGTTCTTTGTCATCCGCATTCCCAATGTCGAAATATTGTAAATCCAATTCTGCTGGCAGTAGGCTTCCAGAAATATCCCGGACCTGTTCTGCGGAACCCTCCCAAGTCGTAACCCAAGAGTCCATAGCCTTACTCTGGTTCTGTCTGAGTTGGTAAGCCTTGAGGACATCCGCGTGGCCCGCCTTTTCAAAAACATCGAGCTTGCGTTTGACGTCCTCAAGTTGACCTTTAGTTACCAATTCTTCCTGAAGTCCGGCCTGAACTTCACGTTCCTGGGCGCGAATCGAGAGATATTTGAAAACCAATTCCTCCCACTTAAGCTTCCAATCACGATGATTGACCACAGAGGCATCATCGACAACCTGCAAGAGCGCCTGGGGATGCTTCGCCAGTTCGAATATCTGTTTCTGGCTGTAAATTCTGACAGGAAATCGTTGTGCTATGTCTCCCTCAGAAACGCTCCAGATTCCAGGATCGGTTTCTTCCTCTATAGCGTATCTGTTGTCGGTGTTAGACCAGGTGATTCGAAAGCGGCCACCGTCTTTTCGAAAGCCGACGGTAATTTTTGTGGCCTCTGTTAACAGCCCTTCATCCTGACGGTCTTTCGACGTTTGACTGTATTTGATAAATTCTTTTTCAAGGCTATTGGGGATTTCTCCCTTTCGTTTGAGAGCAATCCGCAGAAACTCCAACGAAGTCGATTTCCCAGTGCCTCGTCCACCAATGATGGTGTTGAGCCAGGGATTTAATTGACAGGATAAGGATTGCCCTCGCCCCAGATACTTCGCATCATCAACTACTATACTTTCGATGGCGAGTTGTCCATGAGTGTTGGGGTCACCAGTGAAGTTGTCCGACCGCTTCAGTGAAAGAGCCCCATCAATGAGCGCAAGCCGTAATCCGTCATAGGATGGCTCCGACATTTTTACCCAGGTGAAATGACTACCAGGGTAACGTTGACTTACGGTACCGGACGGATGATGGGAATCGGTTCCAAGAACCTCCGCCCAATTCAAATTCTTTCCGATGTAGAGCTGCGGTTTTGCCTGCTCAAGGTCTATTACCTCCATAGCAAAGACACATTTGCTGTCGAGTACCTGCTCCAGTGTGTTGCCGGTACAGATCGTAAAAATTCCGCTGGCCTGATCGACATGAGCAGGTATTGCAAGTCCACCTGACTTGGCAATTTCGTCAATCACCTCGACTGCAGAGCATTCCGAACAGCCGTCGCTCTTTCCCTTGGTGGCGCGATACCTGACCGCACCGAGCAGTGTGTCAATATCAGAGGTTGTCTTGTCTTGGCCGAAAATGGCCAGAATATGGATATTCCCATGAACGGTAAGCTCAACACCTGGGAAGAGGTAGATCGGTCGATAATCCGCATGACCTTCAGATGCCAGCTCCTGGAGTGCCTGCTTGAGTGGATCAATCCAAGCACCTGAATTGTGATCCGTTATTGCGACACAATCGATGCCTTGCCGCATGTAGTTGAGCAGCCAATCCTTGTGATTGATCTGCTTATACTGGGCCTGGTCAGGGCCTTTCCCATAATCGTCCGATGCCGGAGTATGGTTGTGGAAATCAAATTTCCACCACCGTGAACCAATCCAGTTCATTTATACTGTTCCTGTTATTTTTGCATAACAACTTATTAGTGCGATCATGCAAGGTCGATAACCTTGCAAACTAGGTTACTTTGTAAGGTTAAAAAGTCTAATGTCCGCAATTCGCTCAAAGCAGACTTTCCTTACATCAGTCTACATTAATTAACTGGGAGCAGGTTAATGGAATAGTGCAAAAAGAGTCTAAAAATTAATGAATTAATAATAATTTAACCATGTGATTTTTTAAATTCCGGAATATTATTCATCCTTCTTATCTTGACCGATAATAAACCTGACGAATATAACGACCACGGCCATCGCCATGTCCAAGATCCATTGATATCATTGCCATGACCTCTTTTTCATTGAAACCCTGCGCTTTATGAAAAGACGATAACTCTCGGGCAAAATTGTAACGCATACTGTGAGGTGCTTTTTCTCCAACCAATCCAGCCTTTCGAACAAAATAACGATATCGATTAATAGCCTGATGAATACCTGGCTTATCAATAAGCTTACCATTACGTTCACTGGCTGACTTCTCAGCATAAATAATAGCTCTCAACGCTTCATCCCGATCAATTATTGTAGTATCTCGCGGACGCCCCCCTTTTGTACCAAATACAACACGTACAGATTTATCTCCATTAACGACGGCACGTTTCCAGGTCGATAATGATTTACAGGCTTCAACAGCCTCTTTCGTTCTTAAACCAAAGACAAAAGCTAATCTCATCGTTGCGGCAACACCACGGTCCTGTTTTTCTACTTCACTAAAAGCCTTCGAAAATTCCTCGCGTGTTAAAGCTGTTTTGGTACCGTCGCGATTTACACCTGAAATCCCCAGAGCTTTATTACTCAATCTTTCATTATTTGGATCTGCCAGACGATGTTTACCTGCCGCGCTGAAAATCCCCCGTAACACAGACATTTCATTTTGAAGTGTTCGATGACTTATTTTCTGCGCTTTTCGAAATGTAATATAATTTTCAACGTAACGAACTTTCAACGAATCGACGCTGCGAAGTTTAATCCCACTATTTTTAAGGTGATCAAGAAAATAACGTCCAACCCTCTGACGATCGGCGATCGTTGCATATCCTCCAGCTCCTTTCCTGGCCAAAGATATGAAGTCCTTCCTAAACCCTTCAATTTTTGAACGCGTACTTTTTTGCTTCATCCTACCCTCTTCTACCTACAATCACGGTTCTTTCAGCCGTGAGTAGCCCACAGGCAGCTCACGGCTGAAAGAACCTCAACCAAGACCAGTGCGTTGGTCAGACGTCCATGCGTGTCGGTTCGTTTGCCATCATGGCCGTCAGGTACTGTGTAGCATGGCGAGGCTGAGTTGAGTTATTGCAGGAGCCCGTTAAGCACTCTGTGCGACGGTGGTTATGCTCCCCGTTCACCTGATTACGATGAACGCCTCAGTACCTGGACGATTTTCTCCTTATTTCATGTAGTTAAAGTCCTAAACTGGACATTGGTTGATATTTTCGTTTTGCGGCCGTCCGTGAAAACGGACGCAAAACATAGACGTATTAAAAATTACGATTTGGTGATTCCCGTGAAAACACCTTTAAAATCGTTCGTGAAGGCACGTATTACGTGGTTTTGACGTATGCCGCTTTGCGGCGTCACTTGGTACTCGTTTCACTCGAACGCAAGTGACGCCGCGCTCCTCTGCTCTCAATGCAGTCGTGGAAGATGCCCGAATGTTCCAAATGGTCATATCCACGCCGCAAAGTTTGCAACGGATGCAGTCGTCAAGAATTGAGACGAAACGAAGAAAACAGACTAGAAAGCCCGTGGGAGAACTGTCAGAGACAGTATCTTGAGTGAAGTAAGATCCTTTATCGCTATCACAACGATCCCCATTTTCAAAGGCTAACGGGTTTACCGCCCGAAGGCTCCGTCTCTCAGGTCATGACGGTTTTGGCATGCAATCACCCGAAGGCGTCCTTCTCAGATTGCTAGGACATTGGCGTGTTGCTTAAAGCAACGGTACAACGATGTAAATACTATCTCGAGTCGTGCCCTATTTTCAAGTTCTGAACATAGAAACATAGAAAATGTGATGAAGATAAATTATTCAGTTTATTGATCAGGGCATAAATACCATGCCCCTACCTCACATAATGAGCTTAATCGCAAGTCGGTCTTTGAGTGCCATTTTATTGAGTATAGACAATATTAAATCTATTTATGTCGTAAGCATGCTCATAATCATTGATAACTAAAGTACTATGGTGGGAAAAACAAAAGACAGCGCAGCCAATATTGGAGAAATATAGACAACCTATAATTCGGCAAATATCTATAGAAAGATATTACCAGTCAAATATAAATTCGGAGATGGAGGTGTTATCTGAAAATACATATCAGTGACAACATCGTAGAATAACGCACATACAAAAAATCTTTATAAAATTGATAAAACAGCCCACAAGGAGTGGGCATAAATCAACAATTAAAAACACAAGCAAATATAAAAATATGATAATTTTAATTACAAGTGGGGTCTTGCGTTCCATTTAATTGAACATCCACAATATTAAATTCATTTTTATCACAAGTTAATTCATAACCATTGACAAACCAAAAACGAGTCAACATTTTAAGGTCATTATTATTTTTTTTATTAAAATATGTCATCGCAACGATTTCATAATCTCCAGTATAAATGTACTTTGGCGTTGGTCCCGTCATTGGCTCATTCCACCAATGTGATAACTGCCTTTTTCCATTAGTAGGAGTATCAATGCTTTTCTTTTTAAAAACAGCATTAACTTCCTCTTGGTTTTTATCAAAAGGATGCTGTTTAAAATACGCCATAACCAAATCAATCATTGCTTGTTGACCTTTGGGCGCATTAATGACCACGTAATTTTCATTGTCCCCTACAGATACAATGGTCGGAGAACCAAAGGACACAGCCGCAGAGATTGGGCCAATATAATTAATCCATAAAGCAGTTAATACATGCAGTAGTACGTTGCCACACGCATAACGCCATTTAAGCCGGTGCCGACTACATATAAACACAAGGGTGGATATAGGACTCATCACCCATATCAGTGGCAACATCGTGGAGTAGTGTATATAAAAAAAAGAATTTTCATCAAATTGATGAAGACGCCCTACCACGAGGAGTAAGTAATTAATGATCAAAAAAGCGAAGGTGATATTCATAACGCTCCTTTAATGGGATAATCCATTTCCATAACGGTAATAAAGGGTTTATACCCAAATGTCTTCAGATGCTGCAGAATAAACCAGCTTCGGAACCCTAAAAGCATGCCATATTTTTTTATGGATCCGTTGGTAGGATCAGGTCCTACATCGGGTATATCTAATCCAAAATGGTCATAGAACGTGACACGAATCTTGCCAGTATAAAAACGACCAACTTTATCATATTGGACCAGCTCCGCTTTGGCTGCCCATACGTCATTGATTGTGATAGTCAGCCCCCCATAAATATCACTAACAGAGTGGAATGTGGGGGGACGGAGAGTGCTCTCCCCTGGCTCCTGATATTGAGGTATCCAATTATCTAAAGGGAGTTGATTGATTTCGCCTTGTTGCTTTTTTATGGTTCTATGAACGCCTTTAAGTAAACGATTAACAAAAGCTTGAGTACCAGGATGTGCACGCACAGCTCGCGTCAAATCTGGATGCCTAAATTCACCACCCTCCTTTTTTTCAAATTTGGCGATCATCGCGAGGATCACGAACTTCAAGTCGCCAGCAGAGAACAGTATTGTTGTCATCTCTCTAAATTTCTGGAAGAAAAAATCAGGAGATTCGAAGTCAACCGTCCAATCATCCACAGCAAACATATGCGTATTCATATACGTAGGAATAGCTGTAATTTCTTCTTTAGTCATATCACCGTAGAGCATGTCTGCCGCAGGTGTTCCATCAGCGTTCAATCCCGGCTTATGTTTCGTCTCGTACACCAGAATAGGGAGATCGACACGCGTCGCACTGGTGGTATCGGTCACTTCAATGACCTTGAGCGTCGGTTCGGGTTCGGTTCGCGGCGTAGCCGGCCGAGGCGCAAAGCCCCAGCCCGCTTTCTGCGCCGGGGCGTTGACCTTGGCGCGGGCGTAGGCGTTTTGGACGGTATTGGAAAAGTCGCGGCTGGCATTGATATCCAACGTACCGGCATTTAACGAACAACAGGCGTGTTCTTGTGAGCCTAATACGACGGTTTTGGCATCCAGAGCGCTGCCTTTTTCAGGCGATAAGATACGAGTAAATTCGTCTGGGGTGAGCTCATCCAGACGCTTGGTGATCAGCATGTTCCATTCCTTGTAAACAGATCTCTCCTTGTAAAGCGTGCGTATTCTATGCGCAGGATATTGTTATGTAAATGAGCGTTCTCTCACGAAAAACACACTAAACGAAGGTAAGAATCAGCTAGGGATGGGCGAACTGATCGCTAGCTATAAGTGCCGGTATATAGAGTCAGAGGTAATTTACGAGCTATTTAGCAAAATTATTGTTAAGTGCTCAAATATTTGCCAGTTCTTCAGAGAACTAGTAATCTAAGATAGATTTTTGAGTAAGAGTGAAAGACTTGATTTGTCCATTTCTTCCTTTCGCTACAACCTAAAACACAGGAAACACCGCTATGTGTAAAAATGGATTTGATACTGATGATTTGGAGCTTACATTGACACGGTTCACCAATAAACGTCGTAATATAGTATTTGATGAATCCAAACTAAAGCGGAAAGAAAACGCACCTATTGCATTGACCGGTGCAACTGGTGAATTAGGTAGTTCAGTGCTTTCAGGAGTGATGTCTTCGATTTCCAGCTCACAAGAATCTAACAATGAATATAAATCCCCAATAAGATTCAGTTGGGAAAAGAAAGGCTTCTTTAGGAATAAAGATGGATTCAATTAAGCGGTAGATCTCCCTTACTACCGCTTTTTGAGTGTAACTAATAAACTTAATTTACTTCAACGCTCCTTTCACTCCGCCCATAGCACTCTTCGCTCCACCAACTACCGTTTCTTGTGCTGATCGGCCTGCTTCTACCCCAGCATCCATCGGCATTTTAGCGCCATCACTCAAATGGCTCGCCATCGAACCAATACGTGCTCCAGCCCAGCCCAGCATTCCCACCCAGAATGCAGGAAACACTACGTACATCATCCCCAGCACCAGGTTCATAATCCAACCGTCGGTTGTTGAACTAACAAAGTTAGCGAATGGAACAGAACTGCTAGCAAGTCCCTGTTGCGCCATATTGTCATAAAGGATGGTAATAAGACGGTCATCAAGCCAACCGGCTAATTCCCACCAGAAGGTGATGAACTGTAGTGCAAAAAGCGCAAATGATATGGTCACTACTGTTTTAGGTTCATAAGCGCTGAACATCATCAGTATGGGTATAACCGTAATGATCATCATTTGTAGCAACGCCTGAATCATGGGCAGTGCCTGCTTTAACGCATCAAATCCTGGTAGCGCCTCTGCCTGCTTAAGGCCAAGTCCGATAGTAGAGGTCAGCCGTGTCGCATTACCAACCACTCCAGTAATACTATCGGAGTTACTGACAGCATAAGTCTCCCCGTCTCCGGAAAGGCCAGCATTTCTCGGACTTACTAACCACCGCAAAGCTGCTTCTTCCCATTGCTGACCAGGAAACTGCCATTGTGCTTGCTTACGGGTGTATTCACTGAACATCCCCAACACGCGTTTACGGAGCCCTGATGAACTATCAGACCACCATATTTTACAGGTGGGGTATCCACCTTGGCCAGTATCGGGGTACCCACTATCGCGCGTATTGTCATACGGCCACTGGCTGCGTGGTGTCATTGATGTGTAGTAGTCGTAGTAGCCGGATGTATTCAGAAAATAGTCGCTGCCGATCCAACCTACAGAGTTAATAGTCGCATCAGTCAGTTGGCTATTGCTGTTCTTCAGTCGGAAGTACGCTCGGGAATAACACTGGTTGGCGAATTCTTGTACCTCTTGCAACAACACCGGATCACGCAGCTTTGTGTTCTGCACATCAAAGCGCATCTGGCGCAGTTGTGTGCCGCAGGGAATGGAAGCAATCATCGCCTGCGTAGTCCCCTTCGACATCATGTGCAGCAGATACCACCAAATGGGCACCTGCGCAGTGCGACCGTCAAAGTCATGTACCAGCCCGCCGTAGCCTGAAGCCTGTGGGAGCGGTACGCTGATACCACACTGTTTTGCCCGTGAGCTGTCGAATTTCATCGTACTAATATCTAGCGGAAGCAACGGGATACAGCAGAACAGCATGACCAAAAATGAGACGTAAACAGCGTGTTCAATTCGAGGTAGCGCGAGCAGTCCTTTATTCCCTTCATCAGCACCCTCCTCCCGGACTTTAAGCCACACGCCCACAACCTTAAAGATTAGCGGCAAAGCAAACAATCCCGTACTGCCGAGAATGCTCCACATGGCGTTGTTCATTACCCAGCCGAAAAGGACAAGAAAATACTCCAGATAACTATTCGCAGTCATTTTCTTCTCCTTACACCGTACCTATCCAGGCCACACACTCTATTGCCAGAATAAAAAGTCCCCCGAGTAACTCGGTTCGTGGCAGACGAGAACGGGTCTCTGGCCAACGCTTCAGCAGCAAGGGGCGAACCTTTATCAACCAGACCGCCATGATGCCGGCGTACATCATCAGCCTCCAGGCAAACAACGCCCAGCGGCTGTCATGCAGCCAACGACGCACCAAATGTCCGTCTGGGTCATAAGCCATCATCACGGAAGCCAGCGCGAACATGCCGGCACTGATCAATAGTAAAGCGATGATCGTTATTACAATGCGGCCGGCACGACCGCGAATCAAAGAAAGCATCATCTCACTGGGCTCCTGAAGATTGGGACTGATTCATCTGGCCAAACCCTTGATCCTGGTTACCGGTCTTCTGCTGTAATTGGTTATCCTGATTACGGGAACCCTGACGCGCCAACGTAGTCAGCAGACTGTTATTACTAATCGACTTACGAAGTTCCATTTCATTACGCAAAGCATTCAATTCACGGTCCAGCGCATCAATACGGCGGTCACCCTCAGCAATTGCCTCAAGTTGCTCCGCGGCATTAGGCTCTGATGCACCGGTGGTCAGCATACGGCGCATAGTGAGTGCGGTTTCTACGGTGTCTGCCATCGCCAACTCGCCAGCGAGGCGCTGTACTAATGCACCCTTATCGGGATCGTCACGCAGAGACTGGATGACACCGCGCGTGACCACCAGGCTACCGGTTTTGAGGGCAGCAAGGTTATCGCTCGTGGGTTGAAGTTCACCGCCGATTAATTTACTGAGCTGTTCAAGATTCGCTTTGGTTGCATCTTCAAGTACTGGAGAGAACCCCGTGCCAGCAAGAGTACTCCCCGGCTGATTGTCAGCCCCCCCACTGGTGCATCCACTTGTTTCACGACAGGTTCGGATAGAACGATCACCGAGTACTTTCACTACAGCAGCTGCTGCCGCGTCTGAAGATGGCCACCGCTGACACATAGTGCCAGTACAATTTCCAGAACCGACACTGCTGTTGCTGGTCACCGGCAGGCTGTTCATCATGTTGTAACCTGCTTTCGCCAAATCACGCGTGGGTTGGATAGCTTGTTGGCCTTTCCCTCCTCTGCGCTGTCCTCCTACCCAGGTCACCCCCTCCTCCCCGGTTGCTTTCTGAAGTTTTTGATCGCTTGAGACCGCATCGCCATCGCTCGTAGACACAATATCCTTGTACTCTTCAGATACAGCTGCCTGCTGCCATTTGCTCCCGAGAGTGTAATCGGCCAGTTTTTTCGACATGTTCTGACAGTTGAGCTGGGATTTATCAAAGTTAATCCCAGCTTGTAACACCCCATTTGTGAGCATTTCATACAGACCCGGGTTCGCGCGCTGAATAACCATCGCTGGCATGCTCATCACTGCGCCAGTGGCACCTTGGATTACATTCCCCATCAGATCTTTAAACCCACTTGTGATGCCGTTAAGCTGATTTCCCACGGTTGTTTTCAGATCGAAGTTGCCGCACATCAGATCACTACTCCATCCACCGTTTAATCCGAGCCGCGACATATTGCTACGGCTTGGCGGAGGCGAAATAACCGAACCGCCACCGATCGAATAAAACAGGCCATCATTAATGGCTCCACTAACAGATGCACCGGACGAAGACAGCGAGGTGTCGACCGCTCTTGCCGAAACGGAAATAACGGAAAGAGCCGTAATCGCCGCCACACGGCGCAATTGTTTTCTATGCTGCTGTTTCATAGATGTCCCTCTTAGGAAAAGTCGGTACTGTAAAGAAAGGTCTGCCCGCGGCGTTTACAACAGCTGTAAGGTTGCCAGAGTGCCCAGGCATAATTGCCGTCTTCAGCAATCTGTCCTCCAGTATCTGGAAAGACAGCGCAGCTCTGCGACATCTGTGGGGAAAGGCGCTGCCACTTATGATTTTTTGTTCCGGTATTTTCCTGTACGGAGTCTGGCGGCCAATATCCAGGTGATTGCTGACCGGTAAGCGGACTGTATACGTGTAATTGCCCTTGGCGGGTGATGATGTCTGCCACGCGCTGCACCACGACCGCTGCAGACTTATAGCTGTCCGTCTGAGTCACAAACCCGCTTCGGGGGTAGACATTGCCCCACATGTTGCCAACAGCCGTACTCCCGATTTCACGCTGTCCCGGGATAAGCGCTTCTGGGTAGAAAGATTCAGGCACGCCGGTGCGCCAGGCCAGCGCATCGAGGCTACTGGAAAAATACGGCATGAACGGCGTAGCCGCGCTGTCACAGGAGTATCCGGAAACCATGCCACCTATAAGTTTTGTCGCAGGGTGGCCATAGGCGTCGCTGTAGTAAAAATGCAGGTTCTGCTTACGTTTACCGGGAACTTTCATCTCCTGACGGCCTCCGCCGGTGGCCATCCCCAGCATTGCGCTCTCAGTACCAGCTGCCAATTCGCTGACGGCTGACATTTCTGTCCAAGAGTTCTCCCCGGGATTTTGGTAAGCCGACACAACAGTTTCAGGGATAAAATGCGTCACCTTGACGGAGGTTTTCACTGAGCATCCGAACGGTGTACAAAACAACCAGTAGCAAATACCGCTGATACGCCAACTAATACAATCAGTTGTGGTTGCGCTAGACAATAAGCTTGCGGTGTTGACGCTGGCCATTGAACCCGTGCAAGCCAACAACGTGGCGAGTACTAGACGGCGCGGCCGAAAATGAGTCCGTTTCACTGAGCTGTCTCCTTCCATGCGTTCAGTTGCTGCGTGGCCACGCCGATGTCAGTGGTGCCGTACACCACCCATTTATCGTCAAACACGACGGCAGGATACTTATCCAGTCCCAGAGACCAGGCATGTGTAAGACGGGAATAGGCTTCTGTAAGATTCTGCTGGTTCTGTTCGAAAGCGGACGAGCGTATGACCTCACGCGCCTGTTGCTCGGCCTGAAACGGGTCTGCTGACAATGATCCGAACTGCTGTGCCTGCAACTGTTCGGGCGCATCGAGCAAAATGACAGACACGCCCGGTCCGGGATCCCGCGTAATAGGGTGTTTGCTATCGGTATAAATGACTGTATCGGCGTATGCACCAGAGGTAAGCAATAATGCTGCAAGGCAGCAGACGGGTACTTTCATGAGGAACACTCCCTGAGTGAGTAACCCGCTCAGGGTGCGTTCAATGACACAGCAGGTCAGTAATTAACTCTGAGTCCAATGCTGATAATTTTTCTGATTAACAGTCTGGTCGACAAAATGAGCCAGCTCACGGACAAAAACAGCCACTGCCCAGTGCATTATGACTGGCTGGGACAGCACCTACTTACATCACCGGATGAATTACAAAACTATGCCACCGGGTTGCAATGGTTTTATAATTATAAACAACCCGATATAGCTTTAAATGATTACAAACCGATGCAGCATATTCAGCACATGGTCCGTTAACACTTATCATTTCCTTTAAAATTAGTGCTTTACCGAAAAACGAGCCTTTGGGTTAGTCAAAGATAATTGGAACAAATTATAGTTTCAATTCGGGAATTACTGTCTCAGAAATAACTTTCTGAGTCGTGGTGTTTTATATTTTTTTCTCATTCATTCTGGAGTTCGCGATGCCAATAACAGAAGATATTTTACGTATTCAGCTAGAAAAAGACATTTTTTACCATGAAAAACAGATGGTTAGTGGAATTGCACAGCTTGCTATTGATAACGGTTTTAACTCACTATCTACCCGCCAACAGCAGGTTTTAAAACCGTTTTTAACACAACACTGCGCTGGCTTTGTTGACCCTGGTGGTACCCACAATGGCTGCAATAGAGAACTAACTGAAGAAGCTTTGTTAGATGCTTATAGACTTAGCGATGACACTCAAAGCCTGCAGTGTGAAACTTGCCTAGAAGAAAAAAGTTTTTATGACAATAGACGGGCAAGATTTGAACGCTAGTAATCATAGATAAGCCCAGTCTGGTTCTAGGCCGCGCCAGCATTTGTATATCGACACATTTTAAATCGATCGATGATGTAATGCATAATCTGTGGTTCAAGTTCAAAGGGATAACGCATCAGAAGACTCCTTTATATAGACTAAAGGTCATTTTCTGAGAATGCATTTGGAGGTTAAATAAAAAACTGTAATGGCAAGCATGAAGAAAAAGTGATTTAACGCGGGCTCTTTGCCGCCCGCACCCGCAGCCTCCCTGTTTGTCAGACAGCCAAACCCGCTGCCTGACAAACACGCAGGTCCCGTTTTAACACCTCCCCTGCCCGCTTGTTAGCCTGTCAATTTCTTTCAGCACCCACAACATGTCTGTAGCATCCGGTACACAGATATTCCAGCGCAGGCTAGCTCCAAATTCAGCCTCATTCGGCCATAAGGTATTTCCCGTCACAGTGATGAGAATATCCAACGTCTTTTCATTGGCATCGATGAGATGTACCGCTATACAACTGCGGCGTCCAACACGATGGGGATAGACAGACAGTAGCAACGGTCGCTCGAGGCGTTTCAAAATTTCTCTTCTCAGGGTATCCAGTGACAAGCTGTCAGATTGCCCAATGGATGCCGATCCCTGCGGCGGCACAGTAAAAATGACAGAAGCGATCAGCGCTTTTTCCTGTACAACCACTGGCGGCGCCATAGTTAGTTTTTTCATAGATCCCCTTGTCAGGTACTCAGTCCGCGATGTTCATCAAGCCGGCGCGCAACATGAAACGCAGCCTCAAGTTCACTGCAATGGTATTCATTCATTAATTGCCGTCTCTCAGCTTTTTCTGGTTTTTCAGTCATACCCAATGCCAGATAGAGGCTAGGTGGCACTGCACGGAAGAGCGCCTGGACTTTCTCTGAGAGAATGACACCTTCCGTGTATTTTCGAGGCACCTTCGTGGCGGAAAGCAACATCACTCGCTGCTCATCAGTCAACGTTTTAAAACGGGCAATCTGCTCTACTTCCTGTGGAGGCATCACCAAACAAATCCACCATTCCGCCATGTTCAGCATCTTTTTTGCGGTGTCAGGAAAATCCTCCAGGTTCTGCGTAAAAATCCAAAGCCACGTGCCCAACTTACGCCACATTTTGGCAATTTTAGTCGCGTAAGGACCTAGGAGTGGGTTGGTAGTCACTATATGACCTTCATCAATGGGCACGATGATGTCCCTGTCGCTGTACTGATCGCGCTCAGCAATATTATTAATAGCGTTAAGTAGGGAAATCACTGCGACTGCCATTTGTGCCTCATAGCCCTCACGAGCCAATGTCCCTAGATCAACGATCGTGACATCGGCTTCTGGCCAAGGCGTTCCAGGACGGTTGAAAAGCTCTCCCTCGAAGCCCTCCGTGAACATGCGTAACGCCTCAGACATTTCTTCCGCACGGGCCCGGCGTGCGGCAGTGCGTTTTTCCCGACCATCTTCACCCAAACTGCTATCACGTGCGATATTCTGCAGCGCGAACATGAGGTCTTCAGGTAACATCTGCCGACTGGCCTCGTATGCTGTTTTGGCTGCAATCATTATGGCTTCACGGATCATGCCGCGGTCTGCCCGGGTCAACCGTGACTCTTCTGCAGCCTCTCCACCGGTGATCATCAGGCGGGCGGCGATTTCCATCTCACCGAGGATGTCACGCTCACCCTCATCCTCATCTTCATCTTCACCATCAATATCTGGGATCGCATCCTCACTGATAACCAATTCATCTGGTTTTACCTGCATCAGCAGATGCGAATCCCCAAATGGGGCAAGTGAAATCACTTTACCAGGCTTGATACTCACTCTATGAACGCTGAGGCCGAGTGAGGCACAGTAATCACCAAACAGCCCAAAGCTATTGCCTGCCTCGATCAGAAAAATACGTGGGCGATAGATGGCCATCATCTGAGCCAACTTGACGAGTGCCGTAGCCGACTTGCCCGCACCAGTGGGTCCAAAAAGCATAAGATGCGCATTTTGAGTACGATCGTTCCTGTTCAGCGGATCCACCGAAAGCGGCCCCCCGCCGCGATTAAAAAAGGTGAATCCCGGGTTGCCGGTGCCGGTATCCCGTCCATAGACGGGCGCCAAGCAGGCGAAATGCTGCACAAACATCAGGCGGGTGTACCAGTTTTGCCGATCCTGAGTCGGGTTAAAACACATAGGTAACGCCCGCATATAAGTGCTGAGCGGACCAATATCATATTCAGGGTTTACTGGCTCCAGTCCACAGTTGAGCAATCTGCTGCTGAGTTCGAGATAGCGCTTATCCAGTGATGGGAGGTCTTGGGCTTTAATAAGCAGAGTTATCGCCGCACGGTAGAGTTTGTGTTTGTTACCTAGGTAGGAGCGAGCCGTGGCAGCGTCTTCACGCGCACGTAGGGAGTCCACATTTTCTCCCATAGAGTCACGGCTCAGGCGGGAGAAATTTTCCTCTAGTTTGTCCTGAGGATGAATAACCAGCGTCATGGTGAGTACTGTCCCCTGAGGGAGGAGATCCATGATGGCATTGATGCTATCTCCGCGGCGCACTTCTCCTGTCAGATGCCCTGTCGAAGGGGCGTTGCGCAGGCGGGCAACCGGCACCGCCTTGTGCGCCACATCATCAAACCACCACACGCCCTTATCCCTATCGCTGCGGGGACGGGTAAACCACAGGCTTTCACTAAAATCATTCAGTAATGGCAGTTCACCAGAAGCACCGTCAGTGTGTTTAGCACAGCGATAAAGCGTGGATTTATCAACCCACTTAGGTTCAGGATTGAACCACCGCAAAAGCCAGCTGTGGATCTGCTCACCGTTTTGACGCTGGCACTGAATACCCGCACCACTCATCGCAGCCGTTAGACGACCGCACACTTGTTTCAGTTGGACTTCGGGAGGCATCGGATCGCGATATGGCGATTCAACCCAGCGATAAATGACCATTCGCGTACGGCGGATCTGACCCCGCCACGGTGCTCCTGTTACGGCATCATCAACGAAGAGTCCCTTTTCGGTGGCCACATTTTGTAGATGACGTGCCTGTTCATTCAACCAGGCTTCTGTAAAGGCTGTTCCCTGCGCTCTAGGCTTCACATAACCCCTAACCTTGTCCATATAAACAGACAGGTCTGACTCATCCTGACAGTAAAACTGCACCACCCACTGATGTGAGTCCAATTCCGGCAGGCTGTCTTGCAAGGCGTTTTCCACCACATCTCGGATTTCTTCCAAACGGGAATCCGGACGGCCCTCAGTCCCCACAGGAATAATTTCGTAGACGGCCCCGACAGACACCCCGTCATCGAGCAAGATGCACTGATGCTCAGGAAGATATTCTCCCCACGGGATGTGATCGATGATAGAAGGCGCAGTGTTGTAGAGCTTCGCCTCATCACTGCGGGTCAGGCGTCCATCACGCGTCAACGGTTCATGACCATGAACTGAGAATGGGCCGTCACCGTAACGATGCGGTTCCTGGGGGTCGACCCTGCGGCGGAAAAGAGAAAAGGCCATCAGAGATCCTCCGTGCGCTCACCAGGCAGGGCATACTGGACCTGACTGTAAAAAGGAAAGACCGTGCTATACCCCGGCACCGGCGTATTTCCTTCGGCCAGATGCGGTAATACATACATCACCATGTCAGGATTGGGGAGACGTGGGAACGTCTGCTGAACTTCATTTTCCTGCGTGCGGCTGTAACTGTCGCGAGTCTGTTGGGCAATAACGCGTTCACTATCAGTGACCGGCCGGCGCAACGTAGCGCGACTTTCATTCGTGGCATGAGTAGTTGATGCACCATCGTTCCAAAGCTCCAGCATAGTACTGTCGCCGGGCGGCAGCATTTCATCTTTCGAAGTGCTGCAGCCAGCTAAGAGCAGCGCGATAGCGACAGCTGAAAACAGCAAGGGAAGGCGTTTAACATTACTCATCTGCGCCCTCCACGCTTTCCGGACCGGTAATGACAGCAGACAGGCGCATAACGCGTCCTCCAGACAAAGGATACAGAATATCGTTTTCTTCCCGGGCCAGTTTTTGAGCGACCGCCAACATAGCCCATTCAGTAACTTCGTGAGGCGTATCTTCCCACTTTCCGTTGTCTTTTCTGACAAGTCCGGCATAAAGCCGTCCACTGAGCGGGGTATACCCCACCCGGTACTCAAGATCTGTGTGTTTCATTGTCTTCCCCGTCAGTCCATACCTGTGCCGCTGCCGGCAAGGCTGAAGTCATATTTGACCTTGCGGCCTTGTTCTTCGTAATCAATGGCCAGCTGGCGTGTGATATGCAGCGCCACCGTCTTGCCTGGCGGTACATAGATAGCATCAAACGTCTGGCCATAGCGGGCTTTCACCCAGTCAGTCGTTTCACGCATACCACCGGAGAGCGCTTTGCCCAGCACTGCCTGACCTGCGTCACCAGTAAGCGTTGAAGTCACGCCTCCATAACCATTGCTCTGGGTACTACTCTGGTTCGCAGTGATACCATCGCCAGCCGCACTGGCGGCCGAGAGCATGGCTATAGTGGGCAGATACGTAGAGGCGTTGCTTTTACGCGTGCCAGAAATACATGGGATACCGTTGTCGTCGGATAGCCAGCCAATACTGCTGTTATTCCCGTTCGAATTGCCGCTGCTCTGATTACCGGCAGAATTCTGGCCATCCGGTGATGGTAGCGTCCGTACGGTGCCATCGATAAACACAAAGGTGATGCTCGTAATGGCTCCACGCACACAAGACAGTGTCCAGTCCCCCGTCGCAGTGCCGGAGACGATCGCCCCCTGCACATCAGGAAGTTCGATACCGTTTGCCGTCAGGTTGTCCCGGCCAATCATCACTTTGAAAGGGTACGGATCCGTGACTTTGCCATCGATAGGAATACGCCCCAACAGCGCCGTCATAGCACGACTCCCGACAAGCGTTGAATTCTCCGGCAGTGTGTAAACCGGGTCCGTCTTTTTTTGTGCATCGGTGAGAGCAGTCTGCGCCGTAACGACTGCTTTCCCAGCAGCCTGTTTACCGGCGTCACTAGATTCACTGAACGACGAAGCAAACGAAAAGCCAGTCGCGTTGTTTTTGTTACTTTCGGTCACAGCCCGACCGCTTGCATCCACAGCAATACCGTCTTTAGGCTCCACCCATTGCAGGCCGTCTGAAGAAGGTGTGCTGACCGCACCAGTATTCATCCCGTTGTCATAGCCCAGCCCAATAGGAATATCGCTGCTGGGGCCATCATGCTTTCCCCCCGTATTGATGCCAGCATTCCCATTCTGTAGCTGATCCATTAGCTGCTTGACCTGCGTGCCAAGATCGGTCACCTGAGCACTCAACTGTTGGCGCTTCTGGGCTTCTTCAACGCGGACGTTACCGACGACCTGGCTAATCTGCATGTCCACATTGCTGCTGGCAGTTTTCAATGCCTTGTTTTCATCACTGAGTTTTTTATTGTCATCAGCGAGCGAATCCAGACGATCTTGAACTTTACGAAAATTGCCGACAACGGTTCTCAGCGTATCCTGAGGCGTGTCACCTTCAACACCCATCGCCTTCAAATCTTCTGGCGACAGATCTTTTAGAGCAGTGTGAGTGTCCGTCTGGGAGCCAGTTGTTGGCGCCCGATCGTTAGAACACGATTTCACGCCAATCACCATAGCGCTGGCCAGTACCATTGGGACCGCGACCTTAACGATGAGGTTAGAAGATGGCGCTTTCATTATTTCGCTCTCCGTTTATGACCGTCAGCAGGCTGCTGAGGTGGTGGTTCAGCAATAAAGGCCGCTTCTGGACGTCCGGACGTAACCAGGTAAAGGACCGTCGTATCTTCCGGCGTCCCCGCGCCCCCGAGCCAGCGATGCTGGAAAGTGGCCGTCACAAACTGCCCTTGAAGCGTGCGCGGATCGAGAACCACTTTACCCGCAGATCGGTTACGGACCTGCAGGGCTACCACACTGCTCCCCTGAAGGCTCCAGGCTGCCATCGGTGTGACGGTGACCGGCTCTGTAGGCATAAGAGTGGTGACTGTGGACGGCATCTTCAGTGATACCGGGCTAATACCCGGGACCGGCTCAACCGTACGCAATGGGCCGTACATGTTCTGAGCCGCATAACGTGTCAGTACTACAGGCAGCGGCGCATTCATTTTTGCGGCCTTACGCTCCGACTTTGCATTACCCGTATCCGCTTGTTTAGCCTGTCGGCCGGTACTGTCACCGTCACTACTGGTGAATTGCTTATCGCTGGCTGTTGCTGTAGTGACTTCGCCGTCGTATACAATTTTCACCGGTTCCCGCGTGGTTTTACCGGGAGTCGCCGAGACATCTAAAAGCAGAATTTCCCCGTTTTCTTTGTTCTGCAGCTCAAGCCGCGTCACCGGAAACGCATCGCTGGCACTGAGATAGACCACACCACCGGTACTCTGAATACGCAGCTTACTGTTCAGCGCAGGTGGAAAACCGACCCGCACGTTTTTATCCACAAAAACAATACGCTCCTGCCCAACCGTCAGAGGCACCTGCAGCGGAATACGTTCCCACTTCATTAGTTCCACTGCGCATGTCATTCCTGGAATGACCAGGCCCGCCAGTAGGACAAGACAATATTTTTTTACCCAGTGCTGCATCACTTTTTCTCCGGTTCTGGCCGTACCATAGCCTCAAGCCGCTGCGGTGTAGCCGCATAGCAATCCAGCGCGAGTCCGAACGGATTACGCTCGGGATCGCCCTCCCAACGCACCACTTTTAACGGATAGCGGACCAGTGCGCGTTTGACCGGTTCAGTGTGGTAATACTCGTCTGCCACCAAATCAAGCTGAGCGACCCAGTGCTCCTGATCGAGAATAGTGATGCTGCGCCCGCTGTATCCACGGCGCGGGATTTCATACACAACGCGTACACGATCCCGCAGCTCATCGCTGTTCCTACGCATCTCTGCATCTTTGTTGAGGAAGTCTTGGCAGGACGGGGTCAGGTAAGGGCTCATCTGAGCAATTTTCGCTGGATAATCCACCTCACCATTTTTGGGCCAGGAGTTCAGTTGCTGAAAGATATAGAAAGCAAAGCTGTACACGGTTGAGGGGGGAACTTCCCACCATTTACGGGTACTACCGGAACGCAGGTCTGGCGGATTGTGGATCGTGAGTTCGGCAGGGGCACGCATCCAACCAATCCCCGTCACCAACATACCGGCGAACAGGAGAGCACAGGCAATACGCAAGGAAAGAATGTGGTTGTCACGTGCAGTCATACCGTTACGAAATCGACTCATCGCGCATCTCCCCGTACCACTGCCCGAGTGCGCTTTACCTCCCATGCACGGCTAACGAGGATCATGGAGTGCGAAAGACGGGCACGGCAGCGGATCTCTTCCAGACGCTGCCAGATATAATTTTCCGGCTTGCCGCGCTTGTAGCCTGCAATCCAACCCCCGCCGATGAAGATGACAAGCAACGGCATCAGCAACATGCATGTCGGGAAAGCCAACCAGCCGATGACTGGCACCAGTGCCAGTGGCACCGCCAACGGCACACCGGCAATAACGCCGATGATAGCCGCCAACAAAAACTCACCTGAGGTAAACCCTTTCCAGACTACGGGCGGATTGTTCAGACGATCGGGAAGGAAATTAATGACGGCCATATCAGCTCCTTACAGAATATCTGACGCTTTGGTCACCAGATAAATGACTGCAAGGATTAGAATGATGCCAAGCACACCGTAAAGCATAAATTCCGTCCAGGAGCCTTTGCCCTTACGTACGTCGTGGAAAGAAGTACCAATGGCATGTGCCACGATCAAAAATGTTCCTAGGCAGACCAGCAGGCCCATTGCCACCCCGCCCATTTTGGCGTAGCCCATCATCGTGTTGTAAGTGCCGCCGCCCCCTCCAGTCGTCGGTTGCTCCACAGAGGGAAGATCAGCCAAAGCCTGACCGCTCACCAGAAGTGCGGTAAGCAACAGTCCTGCACGAGCGCGTGCAGAATGGTAAAACCTGAGTAATGTGGATTTCATTGATTTATCCTTTCAGTGGAAAAACAGAAACAGCATTGCGAGATAGAGCACAATCAGGCGTACAGCCAGTTCATTGAACTGGCGGAAGGTCACAGATTTCGTGATAAGTCCGCGATAAGCCAGAGTCAACGCCCAGGCGCAGAAGAGAAGAATGATGACGGCAAGCGAACCAAGGATAAGTGTATTCAGCTGCCCTGGAGTCAGGCCGCTGCCCGTGCCAGCGCTCCACCCATTCAGTTGGGCACCGTTCATCGCAATGACATCTCTTCTGTACGGTACTGACCGGTAACAGAAGACTGACGCGATGAAGGTTGTGCCCGCGACGGTTCAAGGTAGGTCGAGATGCCTTGTTTCATGGTGCCGATATCACGCGTAGCTTGCTGATAATCAAAATAAAAGCGGGCATCCTGGGCCTGATTAGCCACCACACGGGCACGGTCGATCCCGGCCTGTACCTGATCCAACTGGCGCATAACCAACGCCAGTTCATCTTTCTCTGATGCAGAGCACTGCAGCACAGGCAATGTGGCTATCAGTAGGACAATGAGGTTTTTGGTATGACGCATGACGACTCTCCCGGTTAACTGGTCGTTGGGAGAGTGGCGCAAAGCCTGAGACCTTACAGCAGGAAATTGTTAATGCTGAAGTGAAAAAAAAGCCCGCACCACAGGGATAACGAGCTATAACGCTAAAGGTATTTCTTAAAAGACCCCGTTACGACAGCCAGCACACCGCCGACCAGTAAAGCCGACGGCAGCAACAGCAAATTAGGCCATACTGCCGTTGGCCATGCCAGATAGAGCATGCAGGGGCCATACAGCGCAGGCTTGATGAAACGCTTAGCATGATGATACACAAAGCTAGATTCATACCCGGCCCCATATCGCCTCAAATCACGTCTGACCAATCCATCAACCACCCCCATGATTATTACCAGTGCAAACAACGGCAAACTGAGAAAGAGGATCATGACGCGGATAAAAAAAATCAGCGTAACCCAGACAGTGGCTTGAAGATACACGCTGAGCCAGTTGACAAGGAACGCGCCGACACCGTTCAGCGCGGGGATAAGACCACTGCCTTTCTCACTCAACGATTTAAATGACTGCAGCCAGCCGCTAAACCCACTGTCAACAAAAAGCCACTGCCAAGCCATATGCACCCAACGGCTGGCCGTTTCCACCGGAGTGACCATAAGCAAACTACGGGTATAACCCTCTGACAACCATTGACTCTCCGCAACCATGACTCGGTAGCTATGAGTTGCGCCCTCCCCCGGCCACAACAACGCAATACAGGCATACTCAATCAGCAAACTGACTAAAAGCGACCCTAGTAGAACGCCGATCAGACCCATCGGAAAATCCCACAACAGCAGTCCTATAGGACCAGACCGCGACTGACGGGGAGATTGATTGCGCTGCCTGTTATCTTCGTCATGCTGCGACACCCGGTCCTCCTGCATACCCCATGTCTGTACCAGTCCACCAAGTTTCACCGGTGTGGTAATTTTTCTCCATATTGTCAGCCAGATGTTTCAGACTGGCCGGCATATGGGGATCGTTATTATCTGCCGGCAACGGCATCCGTATTTTCCATAACTGACCTCCTTCTAGTAAGGCAAAAGCCTGTCCTTTCGGAAGGTTAATGACGTCAGTTGGACTTATCATCGGTGTTTTCACCAGGCTCACCTGGTCATTAACGTTGCTGTTAAAGTCGGTGCCCTCTCCGGGCCTGGATACGTCCGTCACACCGGATGTCAGCGTTTTCTGGTAGACGTCTACTTCTGGGAGCTGATCGGTGAGCAGCATGGCAGTGTTTTTCTCACGCACACGTAGCATCACCAGTGTATTGAAGTTTCCAACAACCTGATTCGCTTTAGCCGTACTGCCAATACGCGCCTCAATATCAGAAAGGGTTTGGGTGTAGGCGGTCACCTGGAAGCCCGCCCCGCCGCCCTTGTTGATTAATGGGATGAATTCGTCGCCCATCAATTCGTTAAACTCATCGCAATGAAGGTTGATAGGCACTTTGGCTGAATGTCCTTCATTCTCATCATCGAGACCAAATTTATAGATATGCCCCCCTTCTGAGACGAGGTCTGCAAACATGCTGTTACCGACTGCGGCAGCTACAACCGGATCGGACAGCGCATCAAGACCAACATACACCACACCGCGTGACTTGATGATGTTGTGCCAGTCCAAGATCGGACGAGGATCGTCAAGGTCAGTGTAATCGGGAGCAAGAAGTGCTGCAGTTTTACCCGTGGTAAGCTTCTCAAGCAGCGTTAACAGGGATGCGACGATTTTATCGAAATAAGTACGGTCATATTGCACCGCACTGCGTAACCCATCCAACACCGGGTCCCACAACTTTTTCCCTTCGGGGCTTGCCAGCACCTGCTCTGAGACCCAAATTTTTGCACCATTGGGTCTGCCTTGCAGGTGACGAGGGAGATCCCTATCGTCGATCCCACTCTGCATCATGGCCTCTGCCGTATTCATCAACTGCGGGGCCTTTGCGCTAAGCAGATTATCAACATAGGTTTCATACAGTTCACCAATGTTGGTGACATAACGAAGGATAAGGCTATAGTCCGGACGTTGTCCGAGAGCAACCAGCGCACGCGTAATTATGTTGACGAAACGCCAGGCAAACTCACGGAAGGCGGCGGAGTTTCCTTCACCAGAGAGCTGGCCCGCCACGCGCGATGCAACCTCAGAGATACGACTAAAGCGTCCTACCGCGTTATAGCGGGCGCTGATGTCAGGCCAACCTAGGTGAAATACCCAGAAGTTATTCTGACGGCCTGCACGATGTGACTCGGCATACATCCGGCGGAGCAAATCGGCATCCCCTTTGGGGTCAAACACAATGACTACCTCATGCTCACCAGCGGCGTTTTTGCGACGGATATCCTGGGTGATCAGCAGCTCTGCCAGTCGGGTCTTGCCTACGCGGGTAGTACCGATAACTAACGTATGCCCGACACGTTCGCCGAGATCAGATGTTACAGTGGTCTCATCCGGTTCAACGCCGTGATACACCGCACTGCCGCCGACTGGTGGCAATGGACGGAAAGGATTTAAGGCGGAATCCGTGCGGGTCATACGACACAACCAGGGGAGACTGTATTCCATCTTTTTCTCCATCTCGCGTGCCATGCGGTACAACACAGCGGGCTGCACATATACTTCACATTCTGGACGGCGGGCTTCCATCAGCCGTTGCGTGTGACGTGCAGACCATCGGAAACCTTTCCCGAGGAAAAGATGCCGCTGGCTGACCGGTATCTGCTCACTGGTCAGCACATAACGGGGGAGGCGGCGAATATTATGCCGATAGCGCAGAATTTTCAGGCCCTGTTGAGTCCGTTTCAGGGCCAGCACACCAAAACCAGCCGCAGTCACCCAACTGACAGAAGGCGCAAGCGCCACTGCCCACGGGGCTGTCAGGCAAATACAGGTCGCGCTGGCAGCCACGGTCGCCGAGTACAACTCCACGGCGGGACGCAGCAAAGATTCCATCACATAACGATCGCTCATAACCCCCCCTCGGTATTCAGTGTGCGTAGAAAACGACGGTACACATACGCTGATCTATAGGGCGAATTACCGCCTATCGTCACCAGAACATACCTCATCGGCTATCGCCCCCTCCCCTGAGCGGTATAATCCTTAACGGCATAATCTGACCAATATCCCACCATACTCATGAGACCGCGCACGACATGGATCACCTCAAAAAGCAATCCAGCAAGGCACAGTGGGACATACGCGCTGGGCAGCAATGAGGCTGTCCGTAATACGCCCTCAGCCAGTACGTCAGTGGTAAAGGAAGGACTGACGAAGACAGCGACCGGCACAGCGGCCATCACCGCACACATCGCGCAGCAGAGGAGAAATAGTGGACGCAGGATGGTTACCCGGATCATACACAGCAGAAGGGCACAGACGCACATCCAGGCCGTTTTCGTGTTGTGAGAGAAGGTTCGTTCAACGAATAAAATGGAGATAGATTCAAACATTTTACGCATAGCAAATTTCCTTTTAAAAGAAGTAAGTAGCAGCAAGAGTATGGAGTTGCCTTTACTGCGATATACCTGTAGCGGTAATCAGGACAGGGTAATGGTCAAGTGAGAGCCGGTGTGACAACACTCCTCCACTTACGGGAACCATCACTAAATCAGGTGCCAGCTGGCGCAAAGATTCCAATCCTCTTTCATCCCTGACGCTGATAATCATGCCGGTCGCCTGCATACGACGAAGTTCGGGGGCATGCCGTAGCAGCCACTGGCGTGAAGCTGCATCATCGCCCAGTACGAACACCGGCGGCATTCCGATAAGATTTAACGCCCGGGCGTCAACCTTTCCTGGAGACATCTCCGGTGTACTCACTGGCAACATGTCAGAAATAAGCACCGGCGCAGACCGAGGAGAAAGTGTCTGCGGTACTTCGCCCCCGGTATCATTCTCAGCATTGATGCCTTCAAAGAACGGGGCGGTGGGGTCCCCCCCAAAATCCCCCACGACAGTCAGGGCGGCATATGCGCTTAAAGCTACTGCCAGAAGTGTTGAAACAAGCGTGATCGAAAGGGCCTGACGAAAGAAAGTTTTCATTGAGGTTCAATCCAGGTAAGCGAGGAACGGGCCAGCGCGACAGAATTTCCGCTGCGAACCGGAGTGTCGTTTGGCGCAATCTGACTGAGTTTGCGCCGGACGATAGCCATGTAGGTCGCGGCGTGGCGACCGCCTGCCGGATGATGGTAGCAACCCGCCGCTTGAATCCAGCTACCGGGCCGGGCGTCGTAACAAGCCCTCAGGATACGAGCAGCAGCGCGAAGGTTGATGTAAGGGTCAAAAGCATCATGTAACGTTGGGAAAAAATGCCCATTCCATCCGAGGTTCACCTGCGCTACACCGACATCGATGTTCTTCAGTGGCCAGCGCTTAATAAACTGGAGCAACGCAGAGAAAGCCTCTTCTCTCGTTTCATAATGGAATCCCTTCCCCGCAACATTGATAGTCCAGGGCCACGGCTTCGAGCCCCAAGATGCTTTACGGGTGCTTTCTGCCATCGCCAACGAATAGAGTGACTCTGCTGGCACCCGTTCAGCGGCGGCAATCTGCCGGTAAGCCTCTGGGACAAATTGGCGCTCTGTAGCCTCCGCGTTAATTGCAAAGCAAAGGAGTACAGAAACCAGTATCAAAATGCGGCGAGCTGCCATCCGTTTTCCCCCTGCTGCAGAATGACCGGCATCTGACCCTGCCCGTAACGTAGCCACAGTCCGCTGTCATGGTTGAGCGTTATTTGCCGGCTACGAACTTTTTCTACCGGGATGTTGTGACGTATGGCCCAGGCACGGATGGCTTCATCGCTACTGTCGCCGACCAAATAAATATCGACCGGACGATCATCGGCTAAGACTGCAGCAAGGCGTGCATCGCAGCGGGAACAATTTTCCTTCACAAACAAGGCAAGACGTCCCTGCGTATCGTGGGCGATCCCCGCCATATTGCTGCCCATGTTCACGGCCAACATCTTTGGATACAGCCTCAACCACGCCGCATTAATTTCACGTTGAAAAGCCAATTCTTTCTCACTGCGTAGGTACTCGTGCCTGACCCACAGTTCAGCGAGTCGCCGGCGTTCTGTACTATTGTCAGTCTCAACACCCAATGCAGTCAGTGGATCAAGCCCCGGGGACATAATGCCTCGCTCCCCGTTCATCAGCATTTGATAACGGAGCCAGTCACTGTTGGATAACCCCCACTGCTGCGCCTGCACATACGTATTCAATACGTTCGAGGAAGATTCCTGCTGAGGTAAGATGCTCTGCTGTGCTGACGGTGTCTGAACGTTGGCAGCCAAGGTCGTCAGTGATGACAAGCACAACCCAACAAGTAATGTTTTTTTCATCATGGTTGTTTCTCCGTTTATTCGACCTGCAGCAGGTGCTCAGTACCGTTAACCAAAAACCGGGCTGCACGACCGGACTCCGTTGATCTCAACGTCCAATTCATCAGGCTGTCGCCAGGCGAAAGCAGGCGCATAGTGGATATTTGCGAATCCCCCCGAGGGATTACGACGGCGAAGGTCTGACCGCCACGACGTTCAATGCCGGTCAGTACAAACGGTGCAGTCGGCGTCACCGGGCGCCGAACTGACCGGTAAATCTTTTTTGCGGCGGGCACAGAACCTGTTTTGACTGATTCAGAAGACGTTCGTTTTTTTTCGGATTCTGCCGTTTTTTTCTCAAGTTCGACCTTTCGGTTGATCTCCTCCAATGCGCCCAAAGATTGCTGTACATCGTGCTCAAGTGAACTAACACGCGTCTGCAGCTGATCTACAGTCTGACTACCACGATTACCCGAATCTTGAAGTTGGCTTACCGCACTCTTCAAGCTGGCCTGCTCATCATTGGCGGATTGCACGGCGGCAGGCAGCGTTGCCAACGCCGCCACCTGTTGTTCGAGCGTTTGAAGGCGCGTTTCCAATGCAGATACGTTTGACGTAAGTCGACCTATTTGTCCGCTACGGAAGACGGCATCAAGCGTTTCGACGCGGACGGTCAGTTCTGAGAGCGCGCGCCCCATGACAGCCAATGCCGTCAGGGAGCCAGCTAGACTTAATGTCAATAAAACGAGACTGCCGGTTCGCAGAATTTTTCGAGAAGGGAACGGAAGCCGCGGCCGCGGCTTAACCGTAGAGACTGGCGGTGCTTCCTGTGCGACCTCCTGATATTCAGGAGCGTCAGGAAGCAGCTCGTCGAGTGAAGCATGACTGGATGGCATACAGGGTTTCCTTATGGCTGCACAGCAGAACGCCCATAAGGTGCAAAAACGAGTATTGATTGACGATGATTAACTCTTCACTCAATGATGAAAATTTCAGTAAAGTTATTGGCAATAGGCATAACTCACCGCACTCACATTCTGTTTTTCTGGTGTGTCACACCATACCTGCCAAGTGTTATCTCCTAACGGGGCGCTCCCCACCAACATTGCCCATCCTATGGACGTGCCCTCACACCATCCGCCTCCTGAGATGATTTTTTTCCCCGTAGGACACGTGGCATAAGCATGTGGCCACCGGAAAGCGTTAACTCTCGCGCTCACTATTTGAGTCTCTGGTTGCGGTAAGGTCCACACGCCATTTTTGCAGGACATGCTCGCACCAGACGCATCGCGGCTGACCAAACCATTGGGTGAACAACTTGCGCCTGCCGCGTTAACCCCATCAAGCTGGAGAACATCCCCTGTAGACAGCCGGCCTTCGGACCTTACGTTTCCACCACGCACCTGACCACCGGTGTATATGTTTTTATCGTTAATGGCTCGGACCCAGTCGTTATCAGACATGTAAAAACCACCGCCATACGTCTCATTCAGCCAACCTTGACTACCACGCGTAATAAACCAACCGTTGTTAGAACGTATATCGCTGTTGGCCGTCATCGTGTTGCCTGCGGTGATATCACCGCTGAATGTGCCCGTCACCGCATTCACCGTTGCCGTGTTGTTCAGGTTGTTTCCCCCCATATCAATGCTGGTATGCATCGTATTCAGGTCGGGCTTACCTGTGACAGAAAAGCGATAGAGTCGGTCACTTTCACCACGCGCAATCCCCAGCTCATCCGTGGTCAGCAGCACGGCGATATGCCCCTGCGTGGTGCTGATGCCAAACTGGGATATCGGTATGTTCCAGCTCCCCATCGCACCGGTCGCCAAGCCAGACGTCCAGATGTAACCGCCCATGCCTGCCGTGATATCCATCGATATCTGACGCAGAGCCAGAAAGGGCAATGGAACGCCGTTTTGTGTATAAACAAGCG
Source organism: Lonsdalea populi (assembly GCF_015999465.1). NCBI lineage: Bacteria > Pseudomonadati > Pseudomonadota > Gammaproteobacteria > Enterobacterales > Pectobacteriaceae > Lonsdalea > Lonsdalea populi. The sequence continues at coordinate 864,315 of NZ_CP065534.1, read as the reverse complement.
CCTGAAGTTGATCGGTATTCGTCGCATGACGAACCAACGCAGCACGGTAAACCTGACCTTCAATGGTCGTTTCACTGAATCCTTGCTCCAGAAACCCTGTATTTTTTAACATGGTGGGAGTCACAATGACTGGTGCTGTCGAGGTTGCGCTGGACAGTAACGTATCGTAATAATGTCCGGTATAACGCTTCACGGCCTGCGTAAAACGGGAGGTCTGCGCAGACGTGTTTATCCAAGTACGTCTCTGCATCCAGTCATTAATCAGTGAATAACCCCATACGCTGACCAGCAGCAGGATAATTAAGGCAGCACCGGTGCTGAGAATGGCCCAGCCCCTATCATTTTTGTGGTTTTGTTTCACAGATTTCACCATGTGATGAGTGGCTGATAAAGTTTGATAAGAACGCCCCATATTGCGCCGGCACATAACCAGGGGCCCATCGGTCCCCCTTCTCTGAATCGATGGTTCAAGAGTTGCCAGAGAACAAAAAAACTCACACCGGCCAGCAAGGCATACAGTCCGTTTGCTTCTCCCAGCCAGGCGGCGATCGCTCCTGCCAGCAAGACATCACCTAACCCCAGACACTCACAGCCGTAAATTTTGAAAGTGGCGTAACGCCAGGCACTGAAGACGGATAATGCCGTCACAGCTGCGAGAAGATGACCAGTAAAACCAGGTGTTATGAGGGCAGCAACCAGACCGGCTATCAGGCAACTGGTCGTCATTTCTCGGGGTAAAAAGCCGGTAATCGCATCGATAAGCGTCATTCTGAATAGGTAGAGACTGAATAACAGCGCCACCAACCGTTCCAATGCTGGGGCCGGTGATAAAAGTAGGCAGGTTGCAGCTGCCGCGAAAAGGCAGGTAATCGCGGCGAAAATCCAAGTAATGCCCACAGAGGCCGAGCTGAAAAGCTCCCTTCCCCATTCCTTCTCATCGGCTGAGGTGATTAGGCTCAGACGAACCCGACGCGCAATAAAATCGAAAATACCGATGCACAGCGGGAAAAGGAGAATAAACACCGGCCAGGGCATGCTCAACGTCAGCAGCGTCACAGTTTCACCCCTCGTTCTTTTAATAAAAGCTCGCAATAAATGGCATATATCCGGTTGGCGTAAGACTCGCGCGTTTCATGCCGATCTTTCCGGAAACCCGCGTTATAAGAACCCAGACAGTTCCAGCTGATGCCACAAACCTGAAAATGTTTCGCCAGGATCCAGGTGCCGATTTGCACATTTAGACAAGGACGGACCAGTAAATCCTGTGAGTTACGGATGATGCCCTCTGCCATCAGCACCGGGATATGCGTTGAGTTGACCTGCATTAACCCGTAGTCAACGCTCAAGGTCCGTCCTGTTTTTTTATCGCGGTTGATATTGGTCGCTTTGGATTGGAGTCGGCTTTCCCCTGTGGCAATAGCTTTCAGCAGCAGGGGTTCAATATGGTATTTCATCCCTGCCGCCTCAAAGCAAAAAGCCCCCGCATGGGGGCAAAGCAGGAGCAGCGACAAGAACGTGAACAGGCGCAGCATGTCACTAGCCGTTATGAGTGAAGACAAGCTTATTGTTGCCGATCATTCCGCTGTCAGCCGAGCAAGACTTACCCGCCGCTTCCGCACTGACAACTCCGTCGCTGTAATCTGTGCTGTTAATTGTGATGGCACTGAATGCACCGCCGGAACCGAGCTGAGTCGCGATTGAGATACAGTCAGCCTGTGGGATTTTCTGAGTCGTTACGGAGAAACCGTTATTAAATCCATCGGTTGCCACCGGTGCCATCACCACCTGGCCACCGTAGCTATTCCACAAAGTCGCAGAGCCAGCGCTGGCAGTCCCCTGGATCGTCCAACCAGCTTTCGGTGCCCCACCCTGTTGAATGAGCGTGCCGGTCATCGTTGTGCCGCTGGTGAAGTTATACCCCCCCTGAGTCTGCTTGAGTTGCTGAGCATTTGTGACAATGGCTTGAAGGTTAGACCCCTCCAATCCGACGGATTTTTTCCCCCATAGCCCCCAGAGCAAAGCGCCGACGACACAGATAACAATTACAGTACCAATAGCAATGGAGCCATGTTCAAGAATGCCCCATCCCCGGTCAGATTGGTGATTACGTTCCGCTAATGTCTTTGATGACATGATATTTTCCTCAATGTGTGCTGAAGGTGTTCATGTCCTGAATTTGCATCACCATCAGTAGGATGAGTAAGAAGAAACTCATAATCAGAACGAGAGAAAAGAGTTTGGTCACGTTGGCTTTGCGGGCAACACGCGCCAACGCCTGTTCCAGCCAACGGTCGGCATAGTTTGTGATGAGCGACGCGGCGCTGTTGCCTTTATCCAGCAACGAGAGATAGTTCACCGCTTCACGGCTGGGAAAGTCATAACCGCTATTACGCAGCGCTCGGCCCAGAGAGTCGCCTTCGCTCATGCATTCCATAGCGCCCTCGATGCGTTCCTGCAGCCAAGGGGGGGCAAACCCATCAAGGATCCTCAACGCCTTGAGTTCCTGCACACCGGCACCCAGCAATGCGCCAATGTTCATCAGAAACACGGCCCCCTGCAGGTCTTTGTAAACCGACCAAGGCATCAGATAATCCGCCACACGCCGCAATCGCCCACGCCAACGAGGTAGGGACCAGAACGCCATAACGACCAGCCCTGCCATTGCGCCGGCGGCGGTCAGCCCCCACTCTCCTGTCCACTGAGCAACGCCATTCATCAGTCCGAGAGCTCCGGTCCAAGTAGCCGGATCGGACATTTTGCTCAGGGTGGGCACCAGTGCCAAGTTATTGGCCAACAACAAGCCGGTGCTTAGGAAAACAAGGACCACCGGAAATACCGAAGCAAAAACTACCTGACCAAGAATACGGCGACGTGCGACGATCAGTTTGTCTGCCTGCATCAACGCCCCTGGAATATTGCCGGTTTCCATCCCGGCGCTGATCAGCGCCGCTTCTTCATAAGGCGCCCAAGCAGCAAGAACATCCTGCAGGGCTCGTCCGGGACGATTATCGTTCACCCCTTCAAGACAGTCCTGAACCAGCTCATGATAGGGGTGCCAACACTGGCCAAAGTCGGTATGCACTTCGCCAATCATGACCAATGATTCTTTCAGCGCTTTACGGTTCTCCAGCAGGAAGCGCAGGGTTTCGTAAAACGGCTGACGGTACTGACCGGTAAAAGTGACTCTCACCAGTCGGTAACGTAGGCTCTCTGCGAATGTCATGTCGCGGGATGGGTAGAAACGGCTACTGAAAACCATCAGGTACCTCACATTCCATCATCGCATCCTCATCCAGCGGACAGATAAGATCGCCTTCCAGCGGGTCGACTCGCCCCTCTGCGAGATAACGCATAAGATGCATTCGCCGTGTGATCCCCCCCTGATTCACCCAATATTGGCGGGCAACAGCAGGCCCGTGAGACAGCCAAAGCAGCATGAGGCGCGCATCGGTCCTGATCACCTCGGCAACCGCCGTACGCCCCGTCACGCCGCGACTGATGATACGTCCGGTTAGGGGCACCGTTTTCTGACAGTGAGAGCAGCCTTCATGATTACGGAAGAAGAGTTTGCTGGTATCGCAGAAGCCTTCAACGGTGCAGTACCGTTCGAGACGGGCACGCGTATCGGCATCCATCTCAGGGGCTTTAACCTGCCAAGGCACCCGGCAGTGTTCACAGAGCAGTGGCACAAGCCGCTGGCCTATCAGACCGGTGATGAGTGCTGCATCTGCCAGGAGGTGACGATCGACGCCAAAGTGCTCCATACGGCGCAATGAGCCAATGGCACTTTGGGTATGCAAGGTAGAGAAGAGTGCATGCCCGGTTTCACTCGCGTAAATGGCCGCAATCAGTGAATGAAGGTCACGCATCTCACCGTTCAGGATAGCATCCGGGTCGAGACGCAGTGCCGAGGCATTAGCGTTATTCCAGGCGCGGCTGATGGCTTCCGGTGAATTATCAGCGGGCATCACGGGCGTCTGGATCGCACCAGGAATGCGCCCTTCAGGCGGATTTTCCAGCGTCAGCAGGCGCTTTTTGCCTCCCGTCAGCTTCAGCCAGATATCGCTGAACACGCGCAGGGTGGCGCTTTTACCTGAACCGGTTGGCCCGGTCAGCAGCACCATACCCTCCGGCAGGCGCAGGATCTGCATAATGAGCTTTATCTGTTCAGGCAGAAAACCCAGCTGCGGCAGTGTGGGGACATTATCTCCGTCGTCCGGGATAAGACGCATAACCACAATCAGTCCGTCCGGCGTGGGACGATGCTCATAGCGGGCGCCATACAGACCGGCCCGGCGGGCAAACTTAGCATCGACACGCCCGGACTGTTCGCGACCCGCAAAAAAGGATTGCTCACGTACGTCACACATTGACAGATAGGCCGTGGAAGCCAGCGTCATACCTTCCACATCTTTCACCTCATCAACGACCTCAAGTTCACCGTGGACGCGCAGCTGAACGATCGTTAGTTTTCGGTCAGCACTGATCTCAAAATGGATGTCAGACGCACTGAACTCATGGCCCAGCCGCATATAACTGATCAATTTATCCTGCGATACGCTGATATCACGATGATTCAAGTCGTCTTCGCTGACCCCTTGTGTCAGCAGCCCCAGCCCTTGCTGTTCTGCAACTTCACGACGACGATTCAGCTCGCTCAGTGTCACAAACTCGGTTTTTGCCGTCGGGTGTGTCCGTGTGACATCCATCACCCATCGCTGGATCGCCGCTTCTTTTCGCCTATTACCATCAATAAGCAGCGTCACGCCACCTGATGGATGGAGTTCGGCGAACACAAAATCCATAATCTCTTTATCAGGTGTCATCATGGCCTCAAAAGGAGAGTTCAGAATTATCGCTGAGACGCACGAATGTGGACGTCACCTCCATGACGCGTTTAGAGGTGCCAGGAACTTGATCACCTTTTACCACCTCCGTAACGCCCCCATCCGGCAGCACAATGCGTGCTCGCAGTTGGGTACCGCGCCCGTAAATCTCCTGCAAACGCACGCCTCCTGCTCGCTTTTCCGGGTTTGTACCGGCCGTCTGTTGCGCGGGAACCGGCTGCCCCATCAGGGGCAAGGTAGACGGCGTGGACATATAGGTGCGCTCGGGACTCTGCGCAGACTGGCTTTCCCGCAGTTGCTGCTCCAGACGAGCTGTCTGAACTTTCTGCTCAAGGAGCAGATTGCGCGCCTGTGCAGCTTCGAGTTCACCCAACGTGACGTTGGGTGGCAAAGCATCGCTGGCCCCTGCAACCAGAGACGCGCCGCAGAGCAACACGGACAGCAGCAGGCTCGTGCCAGCGGGATTAATTCTGCGCATAGATGCTACCTTTCATGATGTAGTTGAACTGGCCCTGAGGGCTCATGGTGACTGACACGCTGGTCAGGCGAAGTCCAGTGGGATCGAAATCTTGAAGCAGGCTCTCAGGTAGCAGGCGTGAGCTGACAGAGAATGCAAATTCGCGCCAATCCTGTACGGGGAGCGTTTTCTCCTGCCCCGGCGTAACCGCCGGCGGTTTCACTTCAGTAAACTTCACGTCAAGATTGCGGCGTTGCAAATGGGAGATAAAACGCATCAACTGAGGATCTGCGCCAGGCACAACTTCATCCGTAAGCTCAGTGGCAGATGTTTTTTTGAATGGCATGAAAACATCACCGTTTTTACCACCATCCTGTAAGTTAAAAACCGCCGAGTGCCCCAGCAGCTCACGGACGCGGTGGGAAAAATCTTCCACGGTTGCTCCAGGCGTGGCGATAAAGCGCAACCTCAGCCCCTCTGGTACACATTCACCGTCGGTAAAACGCCAACCCACGACAGAAGCAAAGACAGGCTCACGAGTGAACCAGCAGTTGCTTAGCAACACCGAAACGGGGAGTTGAGAGGCCCACGGGTGAGGAGCTCGCATTGGAATGTCAGGCGTTTCCGTTTTCAACGCCATGCGGGCGTGGTACGCCGCCATCGACGCCGCCTGCTCAGCTTTTTGCGCAGCAGTATCGAACCAGTAAGCAGCTGAAGCCGCCGAAATCGCCACGACGGCGACCGGCAGAACCAATGACAACGTCGTCACACGTTTGTGCAGTTGGCAGCGTTTCAACTGTGAACGGCTTAACGCGTCAATCAGCGTGTTGGCGTGATAATCATCATCCGCCGTGGCGGCACACCGTAATCCCGGAGCATCAACATCGTTAAACCGGAGGAAGTTTTTTGCAGCCAGTTCAATCACCGAGCGAGGGCCGGTCACGTCGCCCATCACAGAAAGTTGCCCGCCGACAGCGGCAAAGAAAACCCACTGATCCTCACTGTGGCTCAGACGGTAGATCCCCCAGGCTTTTCCCCCCTCAGACAACAGAAACGCAACGGCAAGAGAATAAAGGTGACGCCGTACACGCCCGGGAGAAACGAGACCTCGCATAGATTTAACGCCTCTGCCAGCCAGCACGTAATGTGTGTCTGGCGAGGACTGGTTACGCAAACGCGTGGTGATCGCGTTACGCTGCGTCTCCCAATGCATACCGGCTATCCAGTCTCGTCTTTGATGAGCAATCCGGACACCGGCACGGAGGGAGGTTTTTTTCATTGCTGGCATGGATTACCTCAACAAAACAGGAGTGATCATAATGACGAGAGTAGTTCGGCCGTGTGTCCCGGTCTGACCACCGCCGAGGATAAAGTTGCCCGGAGTGAACGTGCCCTGCTTATCTGCGGAGACGTTTTGCTGTTCTGAACCAGTCAATACCAGCGTCTGACCAGAGCGCAGGTTGACCTTGCGAGCCAGCCCTTCAGTAGACGTTGTCGGTAGGTCATTACGGGTATTGCCATCAGCGCTGATAAATTTCTCAATTTGCGGTGGACTGGTATAGCTGAATGCGAACTGTAGCTGTACGTCGCCGTTCTCCTGAATAAACGGCAGCATGGTCATAAACAGCCCGGTAGTAATGGTCGTTGTGCTCATTGAAGAAGTAACGCCCACGTTGGCCGTAGCTGTCGAGCTAGAGCTGGTCAGAATGCCTTTCTGGTTGGAAAGCTGATATGCCACTGGCGTCAGGTTGGCAGTTGGATCAGTCTGGTTAAGCGCCATACTGACGTTGCCCTGCTGAGACAACGCTTTAATCAGCAGGCTGGAACCTGAGAATTTCGCGGCATTGCCGGAGGCTGTATCGAGGATCGAAATACCGGCGCTGGCCGCGGACGTAGATGCATTTGCCATCGAGCCCGTCAGATTGGCACCAAAGTTGTTAAGAGACTTATAAATCACGCCCCAGTCCAGACCCAACTGTTCGTTACGTGTCTGACTAACACTGACAATCTGAATATTTAGCTGAACTTGGCGACTCAGCACTTTGTTCTGGTACTCGATATAGCGACCGATTCGGTCAAGCACGTCTGGCGTGTCAGTCACACTCAGCGTACCGGTGGCCGCCGACAACCAGAACCGGCCGGACTTCGGTGTCAGCATCTGCTCGATCGTTTTACGAATATCATCGTAAAGGTCACTGTTCATACCGTAATCGGTCTTCTGGTTAGAACTGATTTCGCCGGAGGTCCCGCCAGTCGTCCCACCGCCGCTTCCCAACTGACTCCCAGAACCTGAGTTGATAGAAGCGCTGCTATTCACTTTCGTGTTGAGGATAACAAGCTGAAAAGTGCGAGTGTCCTGCTGATAGAAGTACACGCCACTACGGTCACTTCGCCACGACAATCCCAGACCGCTGGCCGCCATATCCAGTAAGCCACGGAGGTCCCCCTGATATTTAAGACCACGGATGAGCGAAGGAGATGCCGGAACGGAGACCGGTTGTGCCGTTGTGGTCCCCATTTGTGACAACGGCACACGGCCATTATCGTCAGGGGTAGGCAACTGACCGCTCATCTGAGATGTCACCACGTTACTCGTAGAAACATGGCTTAGTACCGCAAAAGCATCCGGTGTGATAGAGACACGTACCCCGCACAATGCCGTGATCCGTTGACCCAACTCCGGTAGCGAAATACCCTCCGGCCGGTTTATCGTTATCTGGCAGGTCGGCAGATTTTTTTCATCGGGCGTGGATATAACCGGCGCAACCGGCTGCAGATTGACCCAAGGCTTATCAGACCAGACCACTGTCGGTTGGGACACCGCCTGACGGCTTTGCAGCACGCGCTGTGCGGTATCGGCGTGATCCGTGGCCTCTTTATCTATTTTATTGATTTCATTCAGCGAACAGGATGACAGTACAAACACGGCTGCCATCGCTGTCAGGCAGAAAGGTAAACGCGGCATCCGCAGCTCCCTGAGGTGATTAATTAAGATAAACAATGCTGCCCTCCGTCACACCGGACGGCAGAGGCAGGTTCATATCAGTCCCGTCAACCATCCGCAGACGTCCGCCGTTTACCGTCAGCGTCAACGCGGAAGTCACGGACTGTGTACTGAGGGCTGTCAATACGCCATCAGTGGCTGGCACCCAAATCCAGAGACGCCCGCTCTGGATCACTGTCTGAATACGACTGTCCGGCACGGGGATCATGCCGGTCTGTGCAGGAGAGACGGGCCCATCCGTCACTGTGCGCCCGTGGCGCCAGTGGTTGATGGCATCCGCCGTACGCAGCATGTCAACGGCAAGCTGATCGGGAAGAGTCTGCTGGATGGATGAACGGACATGCTCGACTGAATGGCGCTGTGCCTCACCGGCCATCAGCGCGATGACCAGGCAGAAAACCAGAACTGGCAGCGCGAATTCCATTTCATCGTCCCCCACCAGTTGGTGAATCACCCACGGAAATTAGGCACTGGATACGGTTGGCTTCAGCAAACAACGGTTTTTCGGCCTTGCGGTACAGATCAAAGACCTGAACCATCACCGATTCAAAGTTGCCGTGAAACATCAGAGGTGCCTCAATGCGGTAATCAAGCGCCACGGGCCAAATGACTACCCAGCTCCCACCGTTGCTGCACGGTGCCTTAGCTGCCCAGCCGGTTAGGGTCTCTTTTAGCGTGGAGCCAGGCTCGGCTCGCCACGTCTGTCCGACAGGCAGGGGAGCGACCGGGGCACCCGGAATATATGAAGATGCGGTCTGACTTGAAACCGGCGAAGCCAGCGGCAGTGAGATGGCAGGACGGACGGGCTCAGCCTGCCGGAGAGCGTTCACTGTCGTCGGCTGTACAGGAACCGAGGGACCGGCGGTTATTGGTTTTTTCTGAGATGAGGACGCTTTCAGTCCAGCATCAGGTGATGTCATCGGCGAACTTCCGGCAGGCGAAAGCTCAACGGATTTCTGTCCTGCCGTTGTCTTCGCCGTCGTCAGTACCGGCGACGGGACGGCCAGACTCTCCGGCTTAAGTGCAGGTTTTTGTCCGATGCCCGGTGTGTTGTTCATGCGCATATCACCGGTAAAGGGATTACGCGACACCGCATCAACTATGTCAGCTACCTTCGCAGTCTGAGCTGGCTTAATGTCAGATGAGGGGCTGATCGGAGCATGCTGCGGCGCTGGTGAAACAGGTACCGTCAACGGGGCGGTGAAGCTGCGATACTGGTCCCGCAGTTCAAAGCAGACTTCGCGATTAACCTCATCCACTCTCAGTCGCCAGGCGGGGCCGGCCAGGATCTGCAGGGCTTCGCTCAGTTTCACCGGACCGATATCGCGCTGTACGGCAGGAAGCGGACGAGCGAGGAGCTCAGAGAGCGCTGAAGAAGTGGCTGAACACAGTGAATAGCCTGATTCCAGCAGCAGATACCGAAACCCGTCACCCACGGAGTTCGCCAGCTGAGCTGGCATGGTGACATCAATAATCTGATTAAGCGGGTCACGTTGTGCATCGTCAGGGCGTGTGCTGGCGAGCGTGTAGCGATCATAACGTACCACTTCAGGGGCACGGTTACGGTAAATGTCATCGAAACGGGCAGGCTGCTGATAACGCCCTGCTGGATTTGGCGCTGCATCGGAAGACGGGTTAGTGCAACCAGCAAGCATTACCGAGCAGGCAAGCAGTCCGGCTCCCGTTGCTGTGCGTCTTGAAGGTACTGCCATCAGGATTCACCCCAGAAATAGTTTTAGTCAGAGGGGCTATTCTGGCGGTGATGAAAAAGCGGGCAACGTGAAACTCTTTCCCGAAACTCAAGAAAAACAGAATCGTAGATTTCATCAGCATCAGGCGTCCAAAATACGGTAATGAGACTGACAATCTTGTTTCATTCGTAGGCAGGAAACATCTTACAACCTTTCTTCACGAACCAACGATTCCCCTTCGGGGCAACCCCGTCAGGCCATAAAAACAAGTTTTATAGCCTGACGGCGTTATCATCAGAAAAAATTTCATCCAAGCCCCCAATAAAAAAGCGCCACAAAGGCGCTTTATCGGTAGTCAAGGATGACTGATAAGTAAATCAGGCCACATAGTGTGGAATATGTGTCACATCACCACGGCCAGCAAGTAAACCATCAATGGAAATATCCTCATCCAGGGAATCCCAATGAATACCGCGTTTACTGAGTTCAAAATCTCCACGAGCAGATTCAGAGGCGCTGAGAAGTTTTGGAAACCAGGCCAGAGGAACCCCCATAACCCGTCCATCGCTTAATTCAACCCACATCGTGGTTTCGTCAAATTTCACATTTTTAGCTGAAATAGTCATACCAGGCCTCCACAAACAACGTCTGGTTTTGCTCTATCATTTTGGTTAATTCCCGAAGCGTCCGAGCATCGAAACCATCATTTCGGCTCAATTTCACTCCGTTTTCTGTCCAAAACTTTGCTTCGTTCTCTGTATTGCGGACATGTATATGGGCAGGTTCGCGAGGATTGCCCTCATTGGAGTAAAAGAAAAATTCAAATCCGTTTAGTCTGAGTATAACCGGCATTAACCACTACCTCACATATCGCACGATTATCCTGAATAAAAAAGCGCCAGTCAAACTGGCGCGAGAGAGGGTATAATTATCTGAATCCGTTATGAAATTGCATAAATGGCTTTTCGACATATGCCATAACCATGCCCAAGTAGAGTAGGCCTCTGGTTTGAAGTCATCTCCCCAGCGGCCCCTCGTCAAACCGTGCGTGCGGTTTTCCCGCACACGGCTTTCCGACTGTCTTCTTCCTGCCACATTACGGCGTCACAGGGCGTGCATACCGACTGATTTCATCCCCGGTTATCGACAGGCTGTATAATTTGAACAGCCCTTGATATTCGTAGAACCAGTTTGGCGGATGGTCCCTCCATCCTTTAGCCCGCTTCTTGTGTTTCTTCCTTAACATGATGCAAAGTGCCCATGTCGTGTAGTTTGCAATGCTCCGGAAGTGCATCCGGGAGTTACACATCCTGAAGTAGTTTCCCCAACCTCTGAGGATTGGGTTTATCTTCATTCTGATTAACACCGGCAGATCCCAGTGCTGACCTTTCTGTGTGACTTCGCGGATCTTGCGCTTTACGGTTTTCATTGATTTCGGTGAGGGGTAATAGTAGGTCTTCAGCTTTCCGTCCTTTTTGGACGGCTGCACTGCGAACCTGTGACCGAGAAATTCAAACGGTGATTTAGTCGCGTTAACGACTTTTGTCTTATCTGCGTTAAGTGTTAACCCAAGCCGACCCAATATCCTCCGGGCCTGCTCCAGATAAAACTTCGGTTGTTTTCTGCACAAAATGACAAAGTCATCGGCATAACGCACTAAATGAGCGTCATGCCATCGTTGGTTGAATCCCTGCTTTTCCCAGGCATGGTCAAGCCAGTGGAGGTACAGATTAGCCAGTAGTGGCGATATGACGCCTCCTTGCGGAGTCCCCGTATCGCTGCTCTTCTGACGAACGTCACCCATAACTCCAGCTTTCAGCCACATTTCAATCAGCTTCATGACCGGGCGGTCAATGACTCTGGTCCTCACCGACAACAGCAGTTTGTCGTGGGGAATGGTGTCGAAGTATGACTTCAAGTCGGCATCCACCACCCAATGACATTTAAAGTTCAGCCATTTATAGATTTCTCTTAGCGCCTGCTGCGCACTTCTGCGTGGCCGGAAGCCATATGAGAAGTCCTTGAAACTCGCTTCGAACAGCGGTTCTATGACGATCTTTACTGCTGCCTGTACTACACGATCTGCTATAACAGGTATGCCAAGCGGCCTTTCCTTTCCATCCGACTTCGGGATATAAACCCTCCGTACAGGCTGTGGAACATACCGTTTCGCAACAAGTTTCTTCTGGATATCCCGCAGGAAATTACCAACACCGATCTCTTTCTCAACCTGTTCGATCGAGAGCCGGTCGATACCCGGCGCACCTTTGTTAGCTCTGACCTGAGTCCATGCCATGCCTAAAACCTGGTTACTGCATACCTTGTCATACAGAACACCAAACTTACGTTTCGGATCCGCCTTGGCGGCCAGGTATAGCTTGCGTTGCAGTACTCGTACCTTTTCAAATGCCGTGTTTTGAGCTTTCGCAATCACGTAGTACCTCCTGCATCACCAAGCCTGACAGAAGCAGAGGCCCTTCCTTTCGGCTGAGTTTTGTTGTCTCAACCATCATCAGTACTATGGCCTCCTCCGACTCCTCTATCCCGCGTCTTTCCGGATTTCGGTGGACGCCTTATACCTTCAATTACACGGTGGGTTAAACCGCGACGGGTAGAGGTCTCGACTGTTCCGCTCGACACTTTCTACACATCCCATCTCCAATACCCCGGGTCCCTCATCCGGCTTCACGTGGTTAATTAATCCACCGGACTGCACTGGCCTTCGCCCCCATTCCAGAGGCTCGGCAAGACCACCCTACACCATACTCTTCCAGCATTACCGTATGGCTGACATTTACGAGGCGGATTTGAGTTCACTGTCAGTTACGGGCTGTGTATTTGCGCGCGCCCACTGTCTGGATCGGGGGCCACGTTTATCCGACGTTGTTCCCGCGTTTCAGTCACCATCCACACGTACGCCATAGCTACACGGTCAAATTAACCAACTACCGTGGCAGGACTCTCACCTGCAAGTAATCGAGCAGCTTTTCAGTCCACTCGGAAGGGTATGTCGTCGTCAATAATCCGGAGAACGTCGAAACCACGAACACAATGACGGTGCTGGACGTCAACGGCGAACGTTTCTACATCAAAGACGGCCGCTACTACCGCCACACCGTTGAGGGCGATTACATCGAAGTGCCTAGGCCGCCGGGCCTGTAATTACGGTCTTTCCTTCTTGCTGAGGGAAAAAGATCGGTTGTTCGGTACGAATACTGAGCCTGACCGGCTGGTCAGGCTCGAACCAGTTATTGGTCTGCACCTGCAGCACATCGTCCCCCACTCTCACCCGATATAGGTTATTCGTTCCCAGAAATAAGCGATCCTCTATCACCGCCGTGCCTTCCGGGTCCAGCGCCAGCGCGATTTCCTGCGGGCGCACCAGCCAGTCGCGCATCATCCCCGGCTCCAGCCCCAGCGAGCGCGCCGCATGATGCTCGCCCAGAAAGCTCTTCCACCCTTTGTCCCCCGTAATCTTCACCGGCAAATAATTGCCATAGCCCATGAAGTCCGCGGTGTAACGATTCACCGGTCGGTAATACAGGTCGGCGGAGACGCCCTGCTGAACCAGATGGCCCTTGCGCATTAGCATCAGATGGTCGGCGAAGGCAAAGGCGTCTTCTCTTTCGGTGGTCACAAACAGAGCCGCGATATGGCGCTGCTTCAGTAATCGACGCAGCTGCGTCAGCAACGGGTAGCGATGCTGGCTGTCTATGCCGGTGAACGGCGAATCCAGCAGCAAAAGCGAGGGGCGACAGGCCAGCGTACGGGCCAGCGCGCCCCGCAGGCACTGCTCTTTCGACAATTCGTGCGGGTAACGCTGCGCCACGTCCGTGACGCCCATTAGCGCCAGAGACACCTCCAGCACGCGGCGGGACTCGTCGCCGGGGATGTGCTGCATCCCGAAGCGGACGTTCTCCATCACGGTCAGATGCGGGAACAGCGCATCATCCTGAAACACCATCCCAACGGACTGGGAAGACGGGGGCTGGCCGTTGACGGGCGTTCCCGCCAGCACAATCTGGCCCTGCGTCGGCGCGATCAGCCCGGTAATCGCCTTGAGCAATGTGCTCTTGCCCTCCCCGCTTTCCGCGAGCAGGGAGACCAGTTCGCCTTCATGAATGGAAAAGGTGATGCCGTCCAGGACGGGATGAGAGGGGTAACCGCAGTGCAGTTCGCGCACCGACAAAATATCAGGTAGGGTCATGCGGAATTTATCCTTCCCTCTGTAGCAGACGATGAAGTCCTAATACCGGCGGCACGCCGAGCAACACCAGCAGAAACGCCGGCGCGGCGACCCATGGTAGTTGGTCGAATTCGGCAAAGCCAAACACATAGGTCGACAGGGTATCGACGTTGACGCGCTGCAACAGCAGCGAAGCATTCAGCTCCCGCAGGCTCTCGCTCCAGACCAGCAGCGCACCCACGAGCAGCGTACCGCGTACGGACGGAAACACGTTCAGCCATATGTTTTGCGCCGTTGAATAGCCCAGCGTTCGACTCATGGCATTCATGCCCGCCGGCAGTTGACGCAACTGCTGGTGCATCGGGGCGATGATGAGGCTGGCGCCCCGCAAACTATAAACCAGGATCAACATCAGCACCGAGCCGGACAAGACGCCCATCGCCAGCGGCATGCCGCGCGAATCGAACAGCATGAGCGCTACCAGCACGCCCATGCCCGCCAGGCTGCCCGGCAACACACGATTGAAACCCAGCCAGCGCAGCGGGTGCCGAAACGCGGGATTGTCCGCGGTCCGCCTGTCGAACAGATACAGCATCGCCAGTCCCAGCGAAATCAGGGTTGCGCATGTGGCCGCCAGCACACTATTAATCGTCGCCAGTAACAACGGAAACGTCCAGAGCGTGACCGTCGTCGTCAGCCAGTGGCGGGCCAGCCAAAGAAGCGGCACGCCGAACGCCAGCAGCACCAGTCCCCAACCGGCGGATAGCGTGACGCGGCGTAGCCAGACCGGCGCCTCGGGTCGTTCGACCGGGTAAGGCGATGCGGGACGTTGGTAACGCACTTGCCAGAGACGACCGTGACGCGCGATCGCGCCGAGCAGCACGATCAGCGGCAACAGCGCCAGCGCCATGCGCGCCGCCGCCCCGAACTGGGCCTTGTCGCGCCAGAAATCCAGGCTCGCTGTCGTCAGCGTCGGCACAGAAAAATAACTCGCCGCGCCGTAATCCGACACGGCTTCCAGCGCCACCACCGCCAGCCCCAGCCACAGCGTCGGGCGAAGCAAGGGAAAACGGACGCGAAAAAACATCTGTAGTCCAGGGGGACTGTGCAGCTGCCCGGACTGCATCACGCTCTCCGGCAGGCTCATTAGCGTGGCGCGCACCAGCAGGTAGAGATAGGGAAACAACGTCAGCGCAAGACACAGGCTGCAGCTGAGCTGACGAAGAGATTGGCTCCAGTCGAAGCCCCATCCGGACGGGCGGACGAACGAGAGCGCATAGAAGGTCTGCCGGACCGGACCGCCGAACTCCAGCAGTTCGCCGTACACGGCCGCCAGCAGATAGGCGGGCATGGCCAAAGGCAGCAGGAGCGCCAGGTGTAGCCAACGCTGTCCGCTGAAACGATAGCGGGCCATGATCAGGGCGAACGACAGCGCCAGCAATAAACTGATTGCCGCACTCTCCGCCATGATCGTCAAGGTGTTTCCCCCATAGCGCGACAACATCGCCCACAGGGAAGCCATGCTCATGCCCGGTTCAACCCCGGCCAGCACCGCTACCGCCGCTACAGGAAACAGCAGCAACCCCGCCAACCACCCGCTACTGACGCGCCAGATACTGAGATTCATAGGTAAAAGCATAAAAAAAGTTTCAGATAACACGATTAATAACAGAGCATAACTCAGCCGGCGTGAAATCAATCTGCGGGAAAAAGGCACTAATCCGGCTACTGGTCAATACTTAGCCTGACGGTCGGTCGAGGCCTGCGCGCCAGCGTTGATCGTGGCAGGCGGAGGACATCTTAACCGCATAATAAAACTTGGAATCCGCGATAATAACTGTGGTAACGTCTCACCAACGGCAGTATGAAACAGGTCTAACCATGAAAAAATCCGCACTGGCGCTACTCTTGCTGAGTCTGTTGAGTGTCTCCTCCGCCAGTAAAGCACTTAACGAATTTGAAGCCGAAGACCTTGCCGATCTGACGGCCATCTTCGTGTATCTGAAAAATAACTGCGGCTACCAGGATCTGCCCAATGAACAAATTCGACGCGCGCTGGTGGGATTTGCTCAGCAGAACCGCTGGGATTTGAGCAACTACAACACCTACGACATGATCAAACTGGGCGAATCCAGCTATCGCGATTTAAGCGGCATCGCCATTCCTACCCCCAAAAAATGCCAGTCATTGGCCCGAAATTCGCTCAGTCTGCTGGCGAATACCCAGTAATTGTCTAAATCCTCCGCACTGCGTGAAATTTGACCGTGCAAGCCTAATAAGAGTTAGCTATCATAGCGCGCCAATTTTCATGGCTGTTATCGCGGAGGAAGCACTAACATGTCCCAGAAAGAAATTTGGTATGAAACACTCCATGCCAACTTCGGTCAGTACTTTGCTGTAGACAGCGTGCTCTATCACGAAAAGACCGACCATCAGGACCTGATCATTTTCGAAAACGCCGCGCTGGGCCGGGTGATGGCGCTGGATGGCGTGGTGCAGACCACCGAACGTGACGAGTTTATCTATCATGAGATGCTGACTCACGTGCCCCTGCTGGCGCATGGCAATGCCAAACGCGTCCTGATTATTGGCGGCGGCGACGGCGGTATGCTGCGCGAAGTCTGTCGTCATCACGGCGTAGAACAGATCACGATGGTCGAAATCGACGCCGGCGTGGTGGAGTTCTGCGGTCAGTACCTGCCGAACCACAGCGCGGGCGCCTATGACGACCCGCGTTTCCGTCTGGTCATCGAGGACGGCGTGAACTTCGTTAAAGCCTGCCAGGAAAAATTCGACGTCATTATCTCCGACTGCACCGACCCGATTGGTCCCGGAGAAAGCCTGTTTACCTCCGGCTTCTATGAGGGTTGCGCACGCTGCCTGAACGACGGCGGTATTTTCGTGGCGCAAAACGGCGTTTGTTTCCTCCAGCAGGATGAGTCGGTCACCAGCCATAACAAGCTGAGCCACTACTTTAGCGACGTCAGCTTCTATCAGGCGGCGATCCCCACCTATTACGGCGGGATCATGACCTTCGCCTGGGCGAGCAACAACCCAGCCTTACGCCAACTGAACCCGGAACATCTGCAAGAACGTTTCGCCGCGACGGGAATCGACTGCCGCTACTATAATCCGGCCATCCACGTAGGCAGCTTTGCCCTGCCGCAGTATTTGCTGAATGCTTTGTCGGCCGCGCGCTGATCATCGCATCCATAAGGGGGTGAACTAAATTGCAAAAGCTGAAACTACATGGCTTTAACAATCTGACCAAGAGCCTGAGTTTTTGTATCTACGATATCTGTTATGCCAAAACGCCAGCCGATCGCGATGGATATATTGCCTACATCGACGAGCAATACAACGCGAACCGTTTGACAGAAATCCTGACCGAAACCTGTTCTATTATCGGCGCCAACGTCCTGAACATAGCCCGTCAGGATTATGAGCCTCAGGGCGCGAGCGTGACCATTCTGGTCAGCGAGGAACCCGTAGATCCGCGCGACGTGGATACCTCCGAACATCCCGGCCCGCTGCCGAATTCGGTTGTCGCCCATTTGGACAAAAGCCATATTTGCGTGCACACCTATCCGGAAAGCCATCCTGAAGGCGGTTTGTGTACGTTCCGTGCCGATATCGAAGTGTCCACCTGCGGCGTCATTTCCCCGCTCAAAGCGCTTAACTATCTGATCCACCAGTTGGAATCAGATATTGTGACCATCGACTACCGCGTGCGCGGATTTACCCGCGATGTGAACGGCGTTAAACACTTCATCGACCATAAAATCAATTCAATACAAAATTTTATGTCGGATGATATGAAGTCGCTGTATCACCTGATGGATGTGAACGTTTACCAGGAAAATATCTTCCATACCAAAATGCTGCTGAAAGATTTCGATCTGAAGCACTATCTGTTCAACGCCAGTCCGGATGCGCTGAGCCCAGACGAGCATCATCGGATTACCGATCTGCTGTACCGCGAAATGCAGGAAATTTATTACGGCAGAAACATCCCCGCCATGTGACCGCCAAGCCTAAGGGCGCCTGCCTTTAGGCTTTTCTAGCGCTTAACTTCCATAGAAATCCCATATATTGCGTGGTTGATATTTTTCACCACTATATCTAGTATTGCCTTTCAGAAGACGACACAACGTGTGCCACGGCGGGAGACCGCCATCGCTTCTTGAACGGGCGTTTCGCCCCCTTTTTTTGCGCCCAGAGGTAAATACGAATCATGAGCATTACTGTTTACAGCAAATCCAACTGCCCGCAGTGCGATGCCACCTGCCGGGCGCTCGACAAGCACCAGATTGGCTATAACAAAATCGATCTGACTCAGGACTCGCAGGCGCTGGCTTTCGTGCGATCGCTGGGTCACCAGCAGGCGCCGGTGGTCGTGGCAGGGCAGGAACACTGGAGCGGCTTTCGCCCGGACAAAATCCATGCGCTGCGTGCCATTGCCGTCTGAGGCCAACGCATGAATCCGTTGTTGATCTATTTCTCCAGCCAGTCGGAGAACACGAGTCGTTTCATCGACCGGGTGGGGCTCCCGGCCATCCGTATCCCTGTTCGGCCAAGTGCGGTAATGAAAGAGGTCACGCGACCCTATATTTTGGTGGTTCCCAGCTATGGCGGCGGCACGGTGATTGGCGCGGTCCCCCGTCAGGTGATCCACTTTCTCAACAACCCTTCCCATCGACATCTTCTCCGGGGCGTTATCGCCGCAGGCAACCGCAACTTCGGTGAAGCCTACGGTATTGCGGGCGACATTATCGCACGCAAATGCCAGGTGCCCTGCCTGTACCGCTTTGAGCTATCCGGCACCCCTGAAGATGTGGAAAACGTGCGTAAAGGAGTCAACCTTTGGCTACAGCAGAATCAGTGATGACGCGGCCCCTCGACAGCGGGCTCGACTACCATGCGCTCAACGCCATGCTGAACATTTACGATGCCGACGGCCGGATTCAGCTGGAGCAGGATCAGCAGGCCATCAGTCAGTATCTCGCTCAACATGTCGCGCCCAAAACGCAGCGCTTCGCCACGCTGGAAGACAAGCTGGCCTATCTGCAGGATGAGAATTACTACGAAGCCAACGTGCTGGCCCAGTACGACGCCGCGTTCATCAAAGCGCTGTTCCAACAGGCTTACGGCCACCAATTCCGTTTCAAAACCTTCGTCGGCGCGTTCAAGTTTTACACCAGCTACGCCCTGAAAAGCTTCGACGGTAAACGCTATCTGGAAGGGTTTGAGGACCGGGTCTGCCTGGTCGCGCTGACGCTGGCGCGCGGCGAAGAGACGCTGGCGCGAGCATTGGTCGATGAGATGATGACCGGGCGTTTTCAGCCCGCGACGCCGACATTCCTCAACTGCGGCAAGCAGCAGCGTGGCGAGCTGGTCTCCTGCTTCCTGCTGCGTATCGAAGACAACATGGAGTCCATCGGCCGGGCCGTTAACTCCGCGTTGCAGCTGTCCAAGCGTGGCGGCGGCGTGGCGTTTTCGCTGAGCAACATCCGCGAAACCGGCGCCCCCATCAAACGTATCGAAAACCAGTCATCGGGCATTATCCCGATCATGAAAATGCTTGAAGACGCGTTCTCCTACGCCAACCAGCTGGGCGCGCGTCAGGGCGCGGGCGCGGTCTATCTGAGCGCGCACCACCCCGACATAATGCGGTTCCTCGATACCAAGCGGGAAAACGCGGACGAGAAAATTAGGATTAAAACGCTGTCGCTCGGCGTGGTGATCCCGGATATCACGCTGCATCTGGCGCGTGAAAACAAAGACATGCATCTGTTTTCACCCTATGACGTTCAGCGGGTTTACGGTCAGCCGCTGTCGGAAATTGCCATTAGCGAAAAATATCAGGAGATGATCGATAACCCGACAATCCGCAAATGGACCATCAGCGCGCGTCAGTTCTTCCAGACGCTGGCCGAGATCCAGTTCGAATCCGGCTATCCGTACATGATGTTTGAAGACACCGTTAACCGGGCCAACCCGATCCACGGCCGCATCAACATGAGCAACCTGTGTTCAGAGATTTTGCAGGTCAACCAGGCGAGCGAGTATGAAGAAGATCTCACCTACCGGAAGATCGGGAAGGACATCTCCTGCAACCTCGGCTCGCTCAACATTGCGAATGTGATGGACGGCAAAGATATCGGCCGCGCGGTGGAGTTCGCCGTGCGCGGTCTGACCGCCGTCTCTGATATGAGCCAGCTCAACGCGGTGCCTTCCATCGCGAAAGGCAACGCGGATTCCCACGCCATCGGCCTCGGACAGATGAACCTGCACGGCTACCTGGCGCGGGAGGGCATGTATTACGGCTCGGAAGAGGCGCTGGACTTCACCAACATGTACTTCTATACCGTGGCCTACCATGCGCTGCGCGCCTCTAACCAACTGGCTATCGAGCGGGGCAAAACCTTCAAGGGTTTTGAACTGTCCACTTACGCCAGCGGCGCGTTCTTTGACAAGTATCTCCAGCAGGAATGGCAACCCGCCACGGAGAAAGTCCGTGCGTTGTTCGCCGACAACGGCATTCGCCTGCCTAACCGTGAAGACTGGCAGCAGTTGCGGAACAGCGTGATCGCGAAAGGTCTGTATAACCAGAACCTGCAGGCGATCCCGCCGACCGGCTCTATTTCCTACATCAATCACGCCACGGCCAGCATTCATCCCATCGTGTCGCGCATTGAGATCCGCAAGGAAGGCAAAATCGGGCGGGTGTACTATCCGGCGCCGTTTATGACCAATGAAAACCTGGCGCTGTATCAGGACGCCTACGACATCGGCCCGCAAAAAATCATCGATACCTATGCGGTGGCGACCCAACATGTGGATCAAGGGCTATCGCTGACGCTGTTCTTTCCGGATACCGCCACGACCCGCGACATCAACAAGGCGCAGATTTACGCCTGGAAACAGGGCATCAAAACCCTTTACTACATCCGGGTGCGCCAGATGGCGCTGGAAGGCACAGAGATTGAAGGCTGCGTATCCTGCGCATTGTGATTTTTATTGACGGAACTGACGCTATGAGCAAACTTCCCCCGCTGCGGGCGATTAACTGGAACCGGCCGCTGGACGACAAAGATTTGGAGGTTTGGAATCGCCTGACCGCCAACTTCTGGCTGCCGGAAAAGATCCCGCTGTCGAACGATATTCCGTCCTGGGCGCAGTTCACCGCGCAGGAACGCCAGCTGACGATTCGGGTGTTTACCGGCCTGACGCTGCTGGACACCCTGCAAAACACGCGCGGCGCGCCGTCGCTGATGCAGGATGCGATCACGCCGCACGAAGAGGCGGTGCTGTCCAACGTCTGCTTTATGGAAGCGGTGCACGCCCGTTCGTATAGCGCGATCTTCTCGACGCTGTGCCAGACCCGCGAGGTGGACGACGCCTATCTGTGGAGCGAACAAAACGAAGCCCTCCAGAACAAGGCCTCACTGATCCTGAAACACTACGAGCATGACGATCCGCTGATGAAGAAAGTCGCCAGCGTGTTTCTGGAGTCGTTCCTGTTCTACTCCGGCTTCTATCTGCCGATGTACTGGGCCAGCCGCGCGCGTTTGACCAACACGGCGGATCTGATTCGTCTAATCATTCGCGACGAGGCGGTGCACGGCTACTACATCGGCTACAAGTTCCAGCAGGGACTCAAACGCGTGGATGCCGCCCGCCAGGCGCAGATCAAGGCTTTTACCTACGAGCTGTTGCAAGATCTTTACGACAACGAGGTGGACTACACCGCAGCGCTGTATGACGACGTAGGTCTGACGGAAGACGTGAAGAAGTTCCTGCATTACAACGCCAATAAGTCGCTGATGAACCTCGGCTACGAGGCGCTGTTCCCGGCCGGCATGACGGACGTCAATCCGGCGATCCTGGCGGCCCTGTCGCCGAACGCCGACGAAAACCACGACTTTTTCTCCGGCTCCGGCTCGTCGTATGTCATCGGCAAAGCCGTCGAAACGGAAGATGAAGACTGGGATTTTTAATTCTCTACGCCACGACGCCTTCAACTCCCCATGGATTGAAGGCTCTCAAAAAGGAGAGTCATAAAACCGCGCTTCCCGCGATCCCGCCGCACGGCGAATTCAGCGGCGGCATTGGCTCTGAAAACCTCACTTCCCCATTCCTGACGCCAACCCTATCTGAAACCCGCGATGCCGCATATTTCCGGATCGAATGCCAACGCGAAGATCTTAACGCCGAACATCCACACCGAACCGACGATGATATCTCGATAGTCGCTTCAACGGCGCGCTTTCGGTCAGGCGTGAAGTTAATTACATTTTTCAATCACCTATCTCACTGTCCCATTTTTAACTCAAGCAGTTAATTTAATCCCAAAAGTGAGAATTATTAAAAACCAATAAAATAAAAAATGATATTAATCAATTAGTTAATAACTGGCATAAAACCTGCTTTATCAGCCCGAGTTTATTGGAATGAGTATGTCGGAATGGATATTAAAAGAACAATTGAAAAGGGGCGTATTAAACCTTTTTTAATCGCAGGGGGCGCGCTGTTCGTGCTTATTGCAGGGTATTTTCTGATCGGTTTTGATCCGGGAGGCTTCGAGGTCAGCGCTTCCAAACTATTGATGGGTCAGGTTAAACAGGGCGATATGGTCATCGAGGTTCAGGGCAACGGCATTCTTGCCCCGCGCAATGCAACCTGGATATCCTCCAATATCGACGGCATTGTCGAGTCCGTAAGAGTCAAACCCGGCACAGCCGTAGAGCCCGGAGACGTTATCGCGGTATTGGTCAATCCGGAGCTGATCCAGACCACGGAAGAACTGCGTTGGGAGCTTGGTGCGAAAGAGGCCGAAAACAAAGCGCTGCAAGGCCAGCAGGAAAGCGCTTATCTGGCCGCCAAGATAGCCATTGTCAAAGCGGAGCAGGAGTACCGTCACGCTAAACTCGAATATGACGTCGCGGAAATGCTGAATAAGCGAAACGATGGATCTGTCCCCCTTTTGGTCCTGCATCGCTCAAAGCTTGCCACCGAGCAGACCAGACAAAGCCTGATGTACACGAAAGAGCAGCTTGAAAAGCTGGCCGTCGTGCAGAAGGAAAATAAAGAGGCGGACGACGCGCGGCTCAGCAAATTGAAAAATATGTTGGCGCGGGCGGAAACGCAGATACGTTCTTTGACGGTAAAAGCGAGCGAAGCCGGTATTATTCAAGTAATCAATATTGAAGTGGGACAACACATCACCAATGGATTTAGCCTCGCTCGCGTCGCACGTAAGGACCAGCTCATCGCTGAATTAAAAGTGCCTGAGCGACAGATCCGAGACGTTGCGATCGATCAATCCGTGCTGATCAACACCCACACCAACCAGATCCACGGCAGAGTTTCCCGAATCGATCCCGCCGTCATCAATGGCACGGTGCAGGTTGACGTCGAGTTCACGGAACCACTGCCCAATGAAGCGCGGCCGGATCTCAGTATCGAAGGTCGCGTACAGGTGGCGAACCTGAAAAATGTGATTTACGCGCCGCGGCCTGTGTACGCCCAGAGCAATACCCCAGGGATCGTGTACAAGCTCTCGGCAGATGGTAAAAGTGCGGTAAAAGTACCCGTGACCTTCGGGATGGGATCGGCGAATGAAATCGCTATCTCGTCAGGGCTGATAGCCTCGGATCACATCATCTTATCGAGCTATCAATCCTGGGAACACGTCGATCAAATCAGCATCACTCGCTAATAAAGGATTCTTGTATGTCAGCAGTTGTCGAGCTTAAAAACATCAAAAAAGTGTTTTTTACTGAGGAAATGGAAACCCATGCTCTGAGTGATGTGAGCTTCACGATCAAACAAGGGGATTATGTTTCTATTTCCGGCCCGTCGGGATGTGGTAAATCCACGCTCCTGTCTATCCTCGGATTACTGGATAAGGCAACGGAGGGCGAATACGTGATTAACGGTCATAACGTCAATGAACTGACCGCAAAGCAGCAGGCGGAAATTCGTAACCTTGAGATAGGTTTCGTCTTTCAGTCTTTTAACCTGATAAGCGATCTGACTGTTGATGAAAACGTCATGCTGCCGCTCACCTACCGCAAGGGCATCAGCAACAAGCAAATGAAAGCCATGGCGGATGCCGCGCTGGAAAAGGTGGACATGAAACACCGGGGCCGACACTACCCTTCCCAGCTTTCCGGCGGACAGCAGCAGCGCGTCGCGGTGGCGCGCGCCATTGTCGGCAACCCATCCCTGCTGCTGGCGGATGAACCGACCGGTAACCTGGATTCGCGTAATGCCGATGCCGTGATGTCGTTGTTCGATAATCTTCATCAGGCCGGTTCAACCATCTGCATGGTGACCCATGATCCTCGTTCAGCAGCCCGCGCATTGCGACAAATAGAAATTTTTGACGGTATGGTGATTGACGACCATAAGCTGAAGCACCTCGCCAGAGTGGTTTAAGGAGAAACCGATGTCGATGATTTTTGATTTGCGCTATGCCTGTCGCCTCTTGCTAAAGCGCCCCGGTTTTTCCGTGTTCACCATGCTGATTATGGCGATTGGCCTGGGCATGTGCATTTACATGTATTCGGTCATCAACGGACTGGTGCTGAAACCCCTGCCTTTCGAGGATGCCGAACGCATGGTGGCGGTCAGCCCGAGTATTAATGGCGTGCGGTTAGGCGACTCGCCTATCAGCTACATGGACTTCATGGATTTAAAGGAGAAAAGCCAGCGTCTGGAGCAGTTGGGCTACTACTATGGCGATGTCGCCAACATCAGCCTGGATGGACAGACATCACGGTACATCGCCATCCGCTCAGAACCCGATCTCTTTAGCTACACGGGCGTACAACCCGAGCTGGGGCGAATTTATAATGAGCAAGATACCGGAGAAGGCGCCAATCCCGTCGCTGTGATCAGTCATGAGATATGGCAAAACTATTTTGGCGGACGTGAGGACATCCTGAATCAATCCTTCAGCGTGAACGGCATCGGCACCCGGATCATCGGCGTCATGCCCAAAGGGTTCGCCTTTCCGATGAATAACCAGATTTGGCAACCTTCCACGCTAAACCTGCGCCACATCACCGTGGAGAATGCGCCATCGATTCAGGTCTTCGGCAAAATCAAGCGCGGTTTTTCAATGGAAGACGTCGACGCGGAACTGAAAAACATCATGGACGCGCGAGCGCAACAGTTCCCGGAGATCAACCGAGGCCGGTCGGCCTTCGCCATTACCTTCATGGACAGCTTCATGGGAGAAGACTCCAAACCCATCTTCCTGATCATGCTGTTAGCGGTGGGGCTCGTCCTGCTTCTGGCCTGCTGTAACGTCGGCAATATGCTGTTGGTTCGCGCCATCGAACGCAGCAAAGAAACCGCAATTCGTATCGCGCATGGCGCGCCTCCCCTGCGCGTCGTCCTGCAGATGATGTGGGAAAGCGCGATCATTTGCTGCATGGGCGGACTGATTGGGCTATTGCTGGCCGGCTGGGGGCTGTCTCTCACCAATAAACTGATTGTCAGAATCGTGCCGGACCAGCCGCCCTTCTGGTGGCACCTGGGTATCGATATCGGCACGGTGGCAAAAACGCTCGTCCTGGTGGCGCTGGCCAGCCTGATTACCGGCGCGCTGCCGGCCTGGAAAATGGTCAACAGCAACGTTAACGACGTGCTGCGCGATGGAACTCGCGGCGCGCAAAGCCGCAGCAGCAGCCGGATCAGCCGCGCTCTGGTGATTTTCGAAGTCGCTCTCTCCTGTGCGGTGCTGTGTATCGGCGCGCTGCTGTCGCTGGTTGTCGCGCAGGCGTCCAAAATCGACTACGGCGTTCAGATACAGAACATCTGGTCAGCCAAGGTCAGCCTGACGGAAAGAACCTACCCTACCGCGCTGGACGGCTATAATTTCGACAATCGCGTCGTCGCTGAGCTGAAATCTCAGCCGTCGGTGGAGCAGGCCGGTTTGATCAGCCGCTTGCCCGGCGAATTCACGCCGACGAGCAATATCGAAATCGAAGGGGCCAGCTATCTGCGCTCCAACCGCAATCAGTATCCGCTCGTCAATGATGTGATTGCCTATCCCGGCACGCTGGAAGCCTTAGGCGTCAAAGCGGAGACCGGCCGTTTGCTCAATCTGAATGATGACATCCGCTCGCAAAAGGTCGTTGTCGTCACCCGCTCGTTTATCGATCGCTACCTGCCCGACGAGCCGATGCCTATCGGCAAAAAGATTCGATGGATCGAGGGCGGCGATCGGGACTGGTATACCCTGGTTGGCGTTATTCCTCATATCATTCAGGGGCGACCTTTCGGCCACAGCAAAGAGATGCCCACGGCCTACCGCTCCATGCTGCAAGCGCCGCAGGATCAGATGTCGATTATCGTCAAAGGGGTGAATCACGAAGATCTCAGCCATATCATTCAGTCCAGCGTCAGCCGCATAGATAACCAGCTTCCAGCCTATCAGGAGAAAACTTTGCAGGAAGTGGTGGGAAGAAATACTGTAGGCTTAAGTTACATCTCTATATTATTCAATGTATTTGGAATTATGGCCGTCTTGCTTGCCGGCAGCGGTATTTATGGGGTGATGGCGAAGACGATTCATCAACGCTATGCCGAATTGGGTACGCGGCGCGCGTTAGGCGCCACCCCCGCCAATATCATCAGGTTGATCTTGATGCAGGGATGGTGGCAACTGGCCATCGGGCTGGCGATCAGCCTGCCGGTGATTGCAGTCGTCACGCCGATGATATTACGCATCTTCGGCAGTCAGGGTATTGCATTGACGGCGCTGTTTGTCGCCACGGCATTGCCGATTGCCGTCGTCGTCACCGTGGCCACGCTGATTCCGGCAAGACGCGCTATCCAGATACAGCCAATCGATGCGCTAAGACATCAATAACCAAGCAGGAAAGAGTGAGGGCCTCATGAAGTCGAGTTACAAGGTAATGGTGGCGGATGATGACATCAGCATCATCAAGACATTGAAACTAATGCTCAAGCTGCATCAGTTCGATGTCATCACCGCCACCCAGACGGATGAGGCGCTCATGCAAGTCCGGGAAGGCAAGCCCGATATCGCGTTACTTGACCTAAATTATCAGCGTGATACCACCTCAGGTAACGAGGGACTGGAGCTTATCGCGGACATCAAACGGATTGAGCCCGATTTGCCGATTATCGTCATGACCGGCTGGGGGTCTATCGATATCGCCGTGGAAGCGATGAAGAAAGGGGCCGCCGACTTCATCCAAAAGCCCTGGGACAACGAGCGCCTGGTGCAGGCGCTGAATGTGCAGTTGCAACTGGTGGAAGTCCTGAAAAAGCAGCGCTCGTTGCAGCAGCAAAACGTCCTGCTCCAGCAGCAGCTTCACCCCTGTTTGCAGGATGAACTGGTGGCGCAATCCCCATCGATGAAGCAGGTGATGGCGATTTTGCAGCAGGTGATCCCGAGTCACGCCAGCATCTTGCTCACCGGTGAAAACGGAACGGGCAAAAGCATGCTGGCCAACTACATTCATCAACACTCTACCCGCAGCGACGCCAGCTTTGTCTCGGTCAATATGGGCTGCATTCCTGACAGCCTGTTCGAAAGCGAGATGTTCGGCCACGTCAAAGGCGCGTTTACCGACGCCAAAACGCAGCGCATCGGGCGCTTCGAACTGGCGGACGGCGGCACCCTGTTCCTCGATGAAGTCGGCAATGTGCCGATCAATCAGCAGGCGAAACTGCTGCGCATGCTGGAAGAGCACCAGTTTGAAAAAGTCGGGGCGAGTAAAACCCAGTCGGCGGATGTCCGCATTATCTCTGCCACCAATGCCGACCTGGCGACGATGATCGAGGCCGGCGAGTTCCGCAAAGACCTCTACTATCGCCTGAACACGTTCGAGGTGCGCATTCCCGCACTGCGCGAACGGAAAGAGGATATCCCCGAGCTGGTCAAACGGAAGCTGAAAAGCCTCACAGAACGCTACCGCAAACCCACCTTCACGATTACCGAAGAGGCGATGCAGACGCTGCAAGGCTATCCCTGGCCGGGGAACATTCGAGAGCTTAATCACACGCTGGAGCGCACGGTGCTGCTCAGCAGCAGTCACGTGCTGGACCCGCATCTCCTCCGGCTCGCCCTGCCTGGCGACCTGGAAGGTGAGCCGCAAAAAAGGGTGGAAAGCGCGCAGCCTGACACGCAGAGCGCTCAGCCAATCGGATTAATGACGCTGGAAGACATCGAGCAGGAAACCTTGCAAAAACGCCTGGCGGTATACAACGGCAACGCTTCTGAAGCGGCCGAATCTCTGGGGCTAAGCCGCAGCGCCTTTTATCGTCGTCTTAAAAGGACCGGCTGAATTCTATGTGCCGGCACTCACTGGAGTCATTACAGCAACGGCTGCTGATCATCGCCTCACTGCCCTCGTCGCTGGCGATTGTCGTGCTAATGATGTGGAATGATTACTCCGGTTATCTGATCGCCTTGGTGGCGCTGATTTGTCTGACGCTGATCGGCTATTGTTCGCTGATGACCCGGCAGGTGCTGAATTTTCAGCTGACAACGCTGACCAATCTGATCGAAGCCATCACGCATAACGATTTCAGCCTGCGGGGAAAACGTCAGAAGGCCGACAGCGAGCTCAATGGCCTGATTGATATGATCAACGAGCTCGCCTCCTCGATGCAAAAACAGCGTCTGCACATCAAACAGCAGCAGTATCTGGTGCGCAAGGTGCTCAACAATATTGACGTCGCCATCGTGGCGCTGAACAGCGAGCAGGAAATCGCGTTCGTGAACGAAACCGCCGTTTCCTTGCTCGGCCAGTCGGCCAACGAGCTCAAAGGCCTCGCACTGAGTGGCCTGTCATTCCGCTCGCTCTTCGAACTACCGGCCAACAGCGTCGTAGAGTACCAGTTTCCAAAACGGCGCGGACGCTACAAAATCGTCCTGGAAAAATATTTCGAAAATGGCAAGAAGCAGCAGCTACTGTTCATCACCGATGTGAGCCAGTTGCTTCGTGAGGAAGAGTACCGCGCATGGCGAAACCTGCTGCGCGTCATGAGCCATGAAATCAACAATACGCTGACGCCCATCGCCTCGTTGAGCCAGATGTTATTGTCGGCCGTACCTGACGATGGCAAGGAGGAGAATCAGGATTTACGCGATGGGCTGGATATCATTCATGAACGGGCCTTAAATCTGAGAAGTTTTGTGGACAGCTATCGGAAACTCACCTCGCTTCCCCTCCCTCAGAAAGCGCCGCACAATATCGACTCGCTCATCAGAAAAATTCTCACCTTATTTGAACACCGAAAAACGCACATCCTTTCCAGTGAGAGTGTCGTGGTCAATATCGATGCCGTTCAAATAGAACAGATGCTGATCAACATTTTAAAGAATGCCGATGAAGCCATGACCTCACCCGAAGGTGCCATTTATCTGAGCTGGAAAGTCAAAGACAACGAGTTCTGCCTGAAAATCCTCGATGAAGGCTGCGGTATCGGCAACACGGAAAATATCTTCGTCCCGTTTTACAGCGTGAAGAAGAATGGGAGCGGCATCGGCTTAATGCTCTCTCGCCAGATTGTCGAGTCCCACGGCGGTTATTTCAGCCTGGCGAACCGGGAAGACCGGTCGGGCTGTAAGGTCACCATCAAATTCCCGACGGAGTAGATGTTAAGATCACCGGCGTGATGATGCCTCTCTGTACGCAACGGCTGTAGCACTGCGAAAACCTGCGGCATGGAGAAAAACGCTCAGCGCTTTTTTCTGATGCGCTCACGGCGCCTGAACGAAGTCGATCACGCGTTGGATCAGCCCCCGATCCCGGACAATCCCGCGATGTCCGCTGCCCTGGGTTATGTAGAGTTCACCCGCCGCTGTCGCGCTCAGCAGATGGAAAGCCTGCGTCAGCTCGATATTCTGGTCGTCCCGATCGTGACAAACCAGCGTGGGAACGGCGATCGGCGGCCAGCGGGTATAGGAAATCGAGTCCGGATGATGGCCGTAGCGTTTGAGATAAACCCGTTTAATCCGCTCGGTAAGCGCCACCGGCACGCGATGAAAAGCGATGTAAGCCTCAAGCACGCAGGGCAGAGACTCCGGACTACTGAGGATGACGAGCCGCCGGCACTGAAATCCCCGCGTGGCGGCATGCAGCAACGCCGTTCCCCCAAACGAATGGCCTAGCGCCGCGCAGAAGACGCCGTATCGATCGCCCAGCCGCCGTATGGCCTCCACCAGATCGCCGAAAGAACATCGCTCCCCCCCGGATTCTCCATGAGCGGGCAAATCCGGGGCCATCACTTCGCATCCTGCCTGAGTGAGCGACTCAATGAGCGGGCGCAACATGACGGCCCGCGCCTCCCAACCGTGTATCAGCAATACCCGCCGGGCCGGAGAAGACGCCCCGGAACAATACACTACGACGCGCTGTCCGGCGCAAATCACTTCATCCTGTCGCAGCGAACTCAGCCAACGCGCATCGGTTTTCTTGCAGGGCATCCGGTGTGGATGCTCGAACAGGTCCAAGGCGTAGGAGGCCGCTTTGCCGGGCGCCAGCCAGCGCAGCAGGTACAGGTCCAGCCTGCGCAATCGGCGACAGGTCGGCGCGTAGTGGCTTTCAGGAATGATCGGATTCTTGAGCAATAGCGCGGGCCGCCGCTGTCGACGGACCAGAAAAAGATGATAACGACGGTGCAATCTCGCCGTGATTTTCAATACCGGCAGAAAAAAATCATAGAGCATGTCGCTGACCCAGCCTGCGGCACAATATCCCGTACTCATACGTGAAAACCGCTAAATACAAGACATTAAAAATCAGAATACTCTTCATCAGCCTCACCAGCGCCTCCGGCTGCGTGGCCAGATAGAGCACAATAGCCACCATCAGGCTTTCCATGACGAACGTGATCAGAAGCACCCGTTTTCCCCTGCCCAACTGCTCCAGCATTGTCTGGATACTGGCAATCAGCGAGGTGATGAAAAACGTGGGCAGCAG
Source organism: Lonsdalea populi (assembly GCF_015999465.1). Taxonomy (NCBI): domain Bacteria; kingdom Pseudomonadati; phylum Pseudomonadota; class Gammaproteobacteria; order Enterobacterales; family Pectobacteriaceae; genus Lonsdalea; species Lonsdalea populi. Next base: position 833,157 of record NZ_CP065534.1, on the reverse strand, counting down.
CCAGAACATGATCGCATTGGCGCTCACCCGCACCGCGCCGTCGACGGACATCATATCGACCAGCTCGGTCTGGGCGAGATACACCGCCAACGTTAGACCGGCATACACCAGCGCGATGCCCCCCAGACCCTGGCGCAGAAGCCGGCTAAGCTGCTGCGACGACGAGGTGGATAGCCGCTGATTGATTCCAATTGCGATGGCCGACCCCAGCGCCACGGCTGGAATAATGAAAAAGGCGCGCAGCTTCACCACGATGAGAAACCCGCTGGCATAAGCCGCGCCCAGCTGACTGAGCAGCGGAAAAAGCACGGCGGAGCTGGCAAATGCGAACAGCATGGTCAGGAAAATAGGCACCCCGGCGTCGGCCGTGATAGCAAGCAGTCTGGGCAAAAACACGCGCGGCTGGGGGTCCGCTTTCCCCGCGACCGAGGTGAATAAACACAGCGCCGAGAGCGGTAAAACGGCAAGCGCGGCGATCAGATTGGCATAGATGACCGCCATAAAACCGTTCTGATAATAATGCAGGCTGATAAAGCAACTGGTCAAATTGAGGACGATAAACAGGCAGACGAACCCCATACTGGCGGCGGTTTTCCCCTGCCCCCTTAAACCGGCGTTACACAGTTCCAGCATCAACAGCGGTATCACCGACAGCAGATAAGCAGGAAGAAAATGGGAAAACAGCGCCGGTTCATCGTTCGGGTAAATCACCTGCAATCCGGCGTCGCCCCACCGACTCCCAAGCGCGAGCACGACGAGCAGCAGGCCGCCGCCGACCGAGAAAATCGCACTGCTGTGCCATACCCGGCAGGGGGCCCAGTTCGTTGCCGAACGTGCGCTGAAAATCTGATTGGTAATGGTCAGCCCTTCCAACAACGCGATGAAGATAAAATAAAAAGGCTGGAGCATGGACAAAATATAAAGCGCCCGTTGCCCCCCACTCTGCGTACCCAATAGCCATATCGGCCCATTTTGCGACAAAGAGACCACGGCAGCCGTCAGGATCATGGGCCAGGCCAAAGTGAGGATCTGGCGGAGCTCCCCACCGGGCGCATAAGCCGCAGCGCCGATCAGCGACGGCTTTGCCATGCTTCATTCGCCTGGTTGAGCGCCGCTGGCGCCGAGCCGGTTTTGCCGAGCACACAGTACACCATCATGGAAAAGTGGCTGAGGGTATGGGTATTGCCGAGCAGGTAACCGTGTCCCCCCATCAATTTTTCGGCCTGCCCGCTGAGGTGGGTTATCGCGAGATGCTCCTGCTCCAGATCCTCATAATCCTCTTGCTCCAACCGCACGCTCAACTGGCCCTGAAGCTGGGCGATCTCCCCGTAGATATTGGCGAAACTGGCCTTGATCAATTGATGCCGCGTCGTTTTCTGACCAAAGCTGCTGCGTGAGTTCAAATGGGCGTAGGAGATATCCAGCATGCGGGCTATCACGCCTAGCCGCAGCGCGGCGGCAATCAGAGAAAGCCAGTGAGGCGCAGGAAGTGATTCCATCACGGCGACCTTACGGAGATTCATAAACGATAAAACGCGATCCGTAGGCAGTGCCGTACATCCGTCGAGCGCAATGGCCGATCCATCGGGATGGTAGAGGCGCGCAGACGCGTCCCCAGGCAGCAGCCCAATCCCGTGACAGGCCAGGCCGCCAGGCGTTCCCGTGACCAGTCCGGTGAACTGGGATAACGCCTCGGCAGGTTCAAGGCGACGGCCACAGAACATGGCCTGGGTGAGGTGTTGCTCGCTTAACGCCCTCATGCCGATTCTGCGCCTTGCCAGGCGTCAAGCCACGCGATCAGCGAACCGACGCTGGAAAAAGAGTGTTGACTGATGTGATCGGGGTCGAACATCAGCCCCTCGATGCTGTCCTCAAGCGTCAAAAGAAATTGAACAAAGTTCACGGAGTCCAGATCCAGATCTTCTTCGAAACGCGTCTTTTCCGTCACGTTCAGCGACGACGTTTCGAGGACGTCCTGAAGAGCTTGCTTAATAATGTCTAGAGTTTCCATTTAAACGACCTTAATGAGATTTTACGAGACTAATAGCGGACAAGGTGATTCCCATTCCGGCGGAAAATGCCAACACCGTTTGGTGGGAAGGTTCATTTTTTTTAAGAGAAAGATGATGAAAAATATCTGAACACCACAGGTGCCCCATGCAAGAGATTTGAGAAATATCGATAACCGACGTCCATCCTCGTGCCTGCGCCACTCTTTTTAACAAGGGAATATTCAAATTATAAGGAATAACAAGATCAGGTTCCTGATTGGCACCAGAAAAATTCGCTAAAAACCGATTTAATTCCTCAAAAAACTGAGTACGTAATTCGCCCCGCTCCTGCTGCGTCATCTCATCCTGGTTTTTGTAGTAGCGATGAACATGTTCTACTCGTGTATCTTTAATTTCCCAAATGCCCTCTATGGGACTTAATAAACAGGCGGTGGACAATTCACCCAGCAAACCCACAGGCATACGATTAAATGAAGCACTGAAGCTTTTTTCCCCGCTCAAAATAATAACAGGAAATTGATAACCATTATCGTTAATATGCCAAGCCAGATTAACGGCGCTCAGGCCTGACGCACAATGATTCATGCTAAGCGTAAAATATCGCCAGTGGGAAACCCCGCATTCATTTGCAATTTCACCCAGCCAGTCATCATCGAAAAAGGTATTATGCGTTTGAGTTTTTGTATAAATAATCATTCCGGAATCATGACGAACTTCCGGATATCTATTCAATAATTCGGTCATCGTTTCCAGATGCATTTGCTTATGATGAAGCCTATTCATCGCCACGCTCTCAAGCGAGAAAATACGATTTAGGACTTTGATATTATTATCGTTAACTTGATGCGTTACCCTGAGATCATCCAGATTGCAGCACTGCTGATAACGCATATCGCTACATTGAATATCCTTTATGAAGAGCGTCATCTATCACCATCCCTGTTTAATTTCATCCGATAAACAGCGCTTCACAAAAAGTCTCCTTCGCTTGAAACCTATTAGATTTGTGATGGCGAAAATATCATCTTTTATAGTAGGCATTTGACTGAGATTGCCTGTAAATTAAGTTGCGCCACTTTCATTTAATGACAATTTCAGTCAAATTCAATTAAAAATGACAGCGTAGTCTTCGGCCTAATAGCAATATTAAGAAACAAAGGGTGATTTCATTCATCAGGGAGAGGCAATGGCTGACATTATTAATGATTTAATAACAATAATCACCAGCGAGCTTGAGAGTCTTGGTCTGGATGAGCACCGAATCAACCTGGTCCTATCCGGCCGCGAATTATATGGTTTTTCCGGCATACTCGACTCAGTAAAATTGGTCGAGCTGATTGCCGGACTGAATGATCGCATTGAGAAAATTACCGGAAAGAATATTGATCTTTTTGAGCGAATGGATAATGAGTTTTTCGGCAACTTTTCAAATATTAATGCGTTGAGCCATTACCTGGCAGAGAGCATTCAGCATGCGCCACTGTAAATACGACAGCACATACATAACAAAAAATAATATCGAAGGGGTCGAGTATAATAAACTCGCCGATACCGTTGGTACGCCCTGTTATATTTATAGCGCCAATCAAATCAAGGACGATCTGCGACAACTTAAAGCCGTTTTGCCGCCCGAACTTCATTTTTTCTATTCGCTCAAAGCGAACCCGAATCTGTCATTGGTCAGCCTGATCCACCAACAGCAGGTAGGCTGTGAAGTGTGTTCGCTGCCTGAACTTGAAACCGCGTTGACGGCCGGCGTCCAACCCGACGACATCATCTTCGTAGGGCCGGCAAAATCTTATGCGGAACTCCGGAGAAGCGTCGAACTGGGGATCCACGCGGTGGTGGTGGAGTCCCGGCATGAACTGGAGATGCTTAATCAGATTGCCGCTGAACAGGGTAAACGGCAGCGTTTTGCACTGCGCATTAACCCAGACTTTGCGCCCGCTAAAGCCCGTCTCGTCATGAGCGGCAAGCCGCGACAGTTCGGCCTAGATGAATCACAGGCGCTGAGCCTGATGGCGCAGCGACACGCCTACCCACACTTGCGGCTGTGCGGCATTCATATCTATCTGGGTACGCGGATTCTGGATGCGCAAGCCATTGCCCACAACACCCTCAATATCCTGCGCACCGCCGAAAAATGTCAGCAAGAAACCGGCGTTGAACTGGAGTTTGTCGATATCGGCGGCGGGCTGGGGATCGCCTACTACGAGAAGGAGACGCCGCTGGATCTTGCCTTACTGGGCCGGTTGTTGCAGGAGCCTATCAGCCGGTTTCAGCAACACTATCCACGCGTAAAGTTGGTGATGGAGCTGGGGCGATTCATCGTGGCTCGCAGCGGCGTTTTTCTGACCCGTGTCCGCTACGTCAAATCGTCGCGGGATAAGCGATTTGCCATTTGTGACGGCGGCTCCAACTGTCACGGCGCTGCCGCCGGTTTGGGCGCGGTGATCCGAAAAAACTTCCCCACGGAGCGACTTGGCGCGGAACAACCGGGCGTAGCGCTGCAGCGTTACGATCTGACCGGCCCGTTGTGCACGCCCACCGACATCATCGGCGAAAATGTGCTGTTACCCACGCTTGAGGCGGGAGATCTCATCGGCCTGTTCAACTCGGGCGCATACGGCCCCACCGCCTCTCCCGTCTATTTTCTGAGTTTTGGCTACCCCGCCGAAGTATTGGTCGATGGCGATCGCGCCGTCATGATCCGTCGGCCTGACGATATGGCCCATCTGCTGCGTCAGCAACAGGCCGAACCCGTCTTGCTATCCCCGTCACTTGAGAAACAGCGAGCGTAGTCATGCCTTTGTATTTCGATGTCGCAGGCATTCAGTGTTTTCAGGAAGATCGCGTTCATCTCTGGCGCGATGCCGTCGCCGACGCGCCGGAGATCGTGACCGACTGGCTGGAAGGCTTCTATACCTCCAATGGGAAAGCACACGGCGCCATGACGGAAGTCCAGACCTGGCTGGCGTCTTTGGAGCGAGTCAGCTTTCAGCAAATTGCCTCGCACCTGATTGACACGTTGGCGTCAAACCACGATCTGCAGACGGTAGATATCGTCGTCGTCGCCCACTGGACCCCAGACTGCGTGATGGGCGGCTCGGTCACCAATTTTATTCTGCACCGCATCGGAGCCCTTCGCGCCTATGCCTTTGCCGTCAGCGACTGCGGGTTAACCGCGCCCTTTCAGGCGCTCGCGCTCATCGACCGCTACCTTCCACCCCACCGGGGGAAAGCCCTGCTGGTGAGCCTCGACCAACCGCTGCTACTCCACCCCACCGCCTGTTTCAGTCCGGGAGCGATCAGGGCCAGCGGCGCGGCGCTGTGGCTTGACCGGCAGCCTGGCGAAAGACGCATCGCGCTATCGCCTTATCCGTGGACGCCACACTGTGCGGATCGGGACGACACGCCGCCGGAGCCGGTCGTGGTGATTGGCACGCTGCCGCCCGGCTTTCCGCCAGAGGCGGTTATCTCGACGATCACGCCTGACCCCTCGCGCCTCAGCGCCGCTCCGTTTTATGCCTTGGCGGACTCTCTGCGGGCGAATCCCGAGGGGCCGACGATGCTGCTGTCAATTGCCCATGGGCAAACATCCCCCGTGATTTACAGCGCAAAGAGGGAAACGGCATGAACATTGTTGATATCGCCACCCTCATCAACCCGAAGCTCACGCCCCTGAATGCGCTCCAGGCGCGCTACCGGTGGGGTGAACGCAATCACAAGATTTTCTCCCGGTTTTTGAAGCTGGAGTCGGCCTGCCTGTTCCCCGACGCCTCGTTGCCCCAGTTGCTAAAAGGCTGTCTTGAAAAGCTGCTCTCCCGGCATCCCGACAAGCGCGGACGGATACGCTATCTGGCCTATGCGCACTCGCTGAACGGCACCTTTCCCTTCGGCGCTGACGGCTTGAGAAAAATGGCGGCGCCCCTCCTGCCCGCTCAGGCGGAGATTTTGTCCGCGACGCAAAACTCCTGCGCCTCTTCGTTTAACGCGCTTTCACTGCTGACGAGCTTATTGTCGGGCGAGGAGGAGAACGGCCCGCGTTATGCCGTCCTGCTGACGGGCGAGAAGTGTTTTCATCAAACGATTCAGTACGCCAATCAAAACGGGATCTTCGGCGAGGGCTGTACTGCGCTGCTGTTGGCGGAGGATGACACGCTGCCGGGCTGTACGGTGCAAGGCGTCGGACAGGCGATGATCGGCGGCATCGGCAGCCGCACCTACCACAGTAGTCCGTCGCTCGAAAACCGTTACGACCATGAATTTATGCCGACGATGATGCGAGCCATCCATCGGGCGCTGGCCGACGCCGGAATCAGCGCCGATCGGCTCGACGGCATCCTTCCCTATCACATGAGCCCGATCACGTTTGATCGCATTACCGACCAGTTGAATGTGCCGCGCGATCGGGTATTCCGTACCCATCTCTATCGGCTTGGCCACTGTTTTTGCGGCGACGGTTTTATCAACCTGCACGATTGCTGTTTCAGCCCGTCGGCCCCTCGTTCGGGCTACTTTCTGGCGGTGGCGGCAGGCGTCGCGGGCACCTTTGGCGCACGGGTCTTCCATCGAAAAGAGGAGCGGTCACCGCGATGAATGTTCAGTCTCTCAGTCAATATCTGGACGAATGCAGTCAGCAGGATCCCGACAAGGTCGCGCTCATCGACGATCGCGCCGCCATCAGCTTCGCCGCCCTACGCCAGCGGGTGGAAGTGCTCGCGGGCTGGATGCAGCATCTCGCGCTTGCTCGCGGCGACCGGGTGATCGTGCTGATGAGCAACAGCATCGATCTGGTCGCCTGCTTCTGGGCGACCCAGCGCTGCGGCGCCGTCTATGTCCCGCTCCATCCCGAAACCAAAGCAGAAAAACTGGCGTGGATCGCCGACGACTGCACGGCCAGTCTGATGATCGTGGATGCCGAGCGTGAGGAGGAAGCCCTGCGCGCGGCCTCTGCAATGAAAAGCCGTCCACAGCGGTGGGTGGCGAATGATGCCGCATTCGCTAAGATCGCCCGCGCCGCATACGCCTGCACGCTGGCGCTGCCGTTAAGCCTCGATCTGGCCAGCATCATTTACACCTCCGGCTCCACCGGGCATCCCAAAGGCGTCATGCTGACCCAGCGCAACATGATCGCCGCATCGCAGTCCGTCGCCCACTATTTGCAGTTGGATGCCCGTGACCGCATTTACTGCGCTCTGCCGCTCAGCTTCGACTATGGCCTGCATCAAATCACGATGGCGGCATTGACCGGCGCGACGGTCATCATCGAAAAAAACTTCAGTCGCCCGCTGTTCGCGCTCAACCGGCTCGTCCAGCAAGGCGCGAACGTCTTTCCCCTGGTGCCGACAATGGTCAGCCTGATTGCCCGATTGAGTCGGCGTTTCGACTTCTCCTCCGTCAAAACGGTGACCAGCACGTCGGCGGCGTTACATCCCAGCGATATCGCCACGCTGACGACGGTGTTTCCCCAGGCGCGCCTCTTTTCCATGTACGGCCTGACCGAGTGCCATCGCTGTACCTGGCTGGATCCGAGTGAACTCAGCGTCCGAACGCAGAGCGTGGGCAAGGCGATCCCCGGGACGGAACTGTGGGTCGTCGACGCCGACGGAGAAGCGCACCGCTGCAACGCGATCGGTGAGCTGGTGATACGCGGCGAAACCGTGATGCGGGGCTACTGGAACAACCCGCAAAAAACGGCCGAAAAGTTACGTCCGGGGCGATTCCCCGGCGAGAGCGTGTTGTATACGGGAGATCGCTGTCGCCTTGACGAGGACGGCTTTCTCTATTTCCTCAGCCGGATGGACGACGTGTTGAACGCCTGCGGCGAGAAGGTCGCCCCACGAGAAGTAGAAAGCATCATTTCCACCCATCCGCACGTCGTTCAGGTGGCCGTCGTCGGCATCCCGCATGCCGTTTACGGTGACGAAATCGTCGCGTGGATTGAAACCCAACAGGCGATGGAACCCCGACAGATGCACGACTGGTGTAAGGACAGAATGGAGCATCATCTGATCCCCCATCGCTTCCTTTTTTGCGGCGCATTGCCCAAAAACAGCAACCAAAAAATCGATCGCCTGCGGTTATGCGCGCTCAGCCAGACCTCATCCCCCACGGCCGGTCTTTCAGGAGAGAAACATGCCGAACTATGAATCTCAGGTCATCGCCGCTATCGCGCTGGTGATGGATATCGACGATACCTCAGAGCTGCACCGGGATACCCAGATAGAACGCGATTTGGGCTTCGACAGCGGGTTGTACATCGAACTAATCATGTATCTGGAAGACGCGATCGATACGCTGCATTTGGATCCCGCGACGCTGGACATCAAGCATTTCGAGTCCATCGGCTCCATCGCGGACTACATCGCCACCCGCATTCCTTCTCCGGCATCGGCCTGATGAAAGGACAGTCGGCGCTGCTGGCGATTTTCGCCCGATTCAACGGCTGTCACCGGCCCGCCGCACTGCTGGGCGAGCGCAGTATGACGTTTGACGCGCTCTACCGCGGCGCGGCGCGGCTGGCCGTCACCCTGTGCGCGCAGGGCGGCGCGCCCGTCCTCATCTATGGTCACAAGGACTTACGCTATCTGACGGCGATGTGGGCCTGCATTCTGGCGGGCAGAACGTTTGTCCCCGTAGAAGCCGACAACAGCGACGCACGGATCCAGCAGATCCAGCACGGCGCGCAGGCGTCTCTCCTGCTCAATACCACCGAACGAGCTAATCCGGCGGCGTGCCGGCAGCTCACGGTGCGGGAAGAAGGCGATATGTCAGCGGCGCCGGACCTCTGCCACGCCGTCAGAACCGTCGCCGAGGACGAAAACATGTACATCCTGTTTTCGTCCGGCACGACGGGACACCCCAAAGGCATTGGCGTGAGCTACGCCAATGTCGCCGACTTCACCGGCTGGCTACGTCGTGACTTTTCGCTGGACGGCGCGGTCAGCGGCAATATCCGCTACTGCTTTGACGTGTCGCTCTACGAGCTATGGCTCTCCTGGCTGTTCCTGAAACCGATGGTCGTCCTCGACCACCAGCATTTTTTCAACACCCGCCTGGCGATCCAACGCCACGCGGCGGCGGGCACGACCTGCTGGGTCTCGACCCCAAGCCTCACGCGCTGTTATCTCAACGACCGGCAGTTTAATGCCGACGCCCTTCCGGCGCTCAGGCACTTTATTTTCTGCGGCGAAGTGTTGACGAAAGCGCTGGTCACCGCGCTATGGCAACGCTTTCCCGGCGCGCGGATCACCAATACTTACGGCCCGACCGAATGCACCGTCGCCGTCACCGCCATCGACATCCATCCTCGTCATTTCGAGGAGGCATGGCCGTTGCCGCTCGGCGTCGCCCGTCCCGGCACTGATATAACCCTATCGCCGAACGAAGGCGCGGTTGGGGAGCTAATCATCAGCGGCCATGCGGTGGGCTCTGGTTATCTGAACGCACCGCCTGAACAGCAGGCCCGTTTTTTCATCAATGACCGGGGCGAAAGAGCCTACCGGACCGGGGACCGAGGCGTCATCAGGGACGGCGTTTTCTATTTTCAGGGCCGAGGCGATCGCGAGATCAAACTGCAGGGGTATCGCATCGATCTCAACGACATTGAACAGGTTCTTCTGAGTCTGCCCGGCGTGCGCGAGGCGTTTGTCGATACCTGGAGCCGGCAAGGCTATCTGCAAGGGATTTGCGCGTTTGTGCTTTGTGAAGGTGAAGGCGCGGACTTTGCGCAGTTGGGGAAAACGCTGGCGACGCGCATGCCGCCCTGGATGATCCCCCGACGCTGGTACGCCATCCGTGAACCGTGCCTGAATTTCAACAGCAAGCTGGATCGACACGCGGTCAGTGCCGCAACTCAGTCAAAAGGGAAATACTATGTTTACGTCCATGATGCAGATGATCGGCCGACAGCTTCTCAGCAACCGCCGGATTGCCATCGTTAATGCGCAGGGAAGCTGGCGTTACGCCGACGTGGCCTCGCGGGTCGGCGCGATCTGCGGCGAGTTGGCGCGTATGCAACCGAAACGGGTCCTCATCTACGGTCACAAAGAGCGCGACACGGCGGCGGCGCTGCTGGCCTGCGCCTGGTCCGGCATCCCGTTTACCGTCGTCGACAGCGTCAACCCGCCGCTGCGTGTGGCGCGTATCGCCGCGCTCTACGGCACGGAACTGATTCTGGATGGGCGGGAAGAGCCGGAAACCGCGCCGTTAGTCCATCAGCACTATCGCTGCCTGTGGCTGCCCGCCCTGCCGGACGGCGGCTTCACGGGCGGCTATGCCCCGCCCTCTTCCGTCAATGCGCTCTTTTATGTGCTCTCCACCTCCGGCAGCACCGGGCAACCCAAAGGCGTGCAGATCGGGTGCGATAATTTCGGCGCGTTTTTTGGCTGGTATCACCGCGTACTGCACGCGGCGGGCGCGGATGATGAGGGGCATTTCAATCATGCCCGGCTGTCGTTTGATATGGGGCTGCTGGATTTCTTCACCGCTTTTGCCATAGGCCGGCCGCTCATCATGCTGCCGCACGAGTACAACGCGCTGCCCCGTCTGAACCTCAATCTGATGGTCTCCGAGCCTGCCGTCAGACTGTCGAGCGGGTTCTCCACTCCGAGCTTTCTGGAAATCATGTGCCACGATCCGCGTTTTAACGCAGAGACGCTACCGCATCTTCAAACCCTGATGGTCGGAGGCGAATATGTCTCCCCGCAGCTGATCGATCGCCTGTTGGCCCGCTTTCCGTCGCTCAACATCCTACACGCCTACGGCCCGACGGAGACAACCTGTCTGACGCATCTGCATCCGCTAGACGGCGCAAGCGTGCAGCACGCGGGCCTGCTCCCGCTGGGTCGGCCTCGCGGCACGCTGCGGGTCGCCGTCGAAGATGCGCATCACAAGCCGCTGCCGCAAGGCGACATTGGGGAAGTCGTCGTCTACGGCAATCAAGTTGGGCTGGGCTATCTTCCGGCGTCTCCCCCGAACAATGCCGCTTTTGGCTCACGTCACGGCGTCGCGTTCTACCGCACCGGCGATCTCGGCTGGCTGGATGCACAGGGTAACTTGTTCATCAAAGGACGCCGCGACTCACAGGTCAAATGGCATGGCAACCGCGTTGATTTACAGGATATCGATGCCGCGGCGCGCAGTTTCGCTCACACGGTCATGGCGACAACGCTGCCCCTCTACCAGCAGCATAAATTGGCCGACGTGATTTTATTCGTACAGCTCAATCCACACGCCGCCGACGGCGAGCAGGCATTTCGGGTCCATTTATCCCAACAGCTGCCCAAATATATGATTCCCACGAGCATTCGCTTTATTGCTGAATTCCCCCTTAATCAAAACGGAAAAATAGATCGTCAGGCGTTATTGCCTCTCATCACCGCCACGCCCGAAGAAAGTCAGCATCCCCGCTCGTTGCAAGCCGGATAAAAAAAAATTTATTTACTCTCTATTCTGCACGTCTCAAGGGTGATGAGCGTGCCGCCTGAACAGACAGAGGAAATGTCATGGAAATCAGTTCGACACATCATGCGCTTCGGGTATTAGCGATGACGGCTTTCGATTCGGGCCGGTATATCGGGCGGCTGTTGGAGGCCGATGCCAACAATTACCTGCGTACCAATGACTATGCGTTAGCGCCGCAGCTCAATCGTTTAGGGCTGCCTGAAAAGTGGAACCCCACGCCATTGGTTTTGGAAAATGGCGACGTTTTATATGAATTAACGGTTTCTCAACGCTGTTATTTCTATGAAGCGCTGGGATATATCGATCCCAATCTTATTTTCGCCAGCCCCACGCCCGGTATGTCGGGATTTGTGATTGAGGCCATCGGCAGCGATGCGCAGCAGGAGATCTTTTTCACCCATTTCAAAACCAAATTAAGCCGCAGCTGCTTTGCCATGAGCGAACCGGCACGCGGATCGGACGCGGGCGATATTCAAACGCGGGCGACCCAGATCGACGGCGGATGGCGTATCAGCGGGGAAAAATATTTCATCGGCAACGGACACATCACCGATATCGGCATTGTCTTCGCCCGCACGGCGGAAGGTCCTCTGGGTCTAAATATGTTTCTGTTTGAACCGGCCAAGGTTGATGGGTTTCACGCCACCCGCCTGCCCGTCTTTGGGGTTCCCGGCAGTAATATTTCGCACCTGCGCTTTGAAGACATGTGGCTGCCGGAGGAGGCGCTGGTCGGCGCGCATCTGAACCCCGCCCAGCGCTTTTCTTCCGCCACGCTCGCGACGTTCGATAATCTGCGCCCCTGCGTCGGCGCGCTGGCGCTGGGCGGGGTCAGGGCGCTACTGGATCACGTCGTCGACGCGGGCTATTTACCGCGCGCTCAGGCCGCGCGCCTGCGGGCGATGCGCAGGCGATTATCCGCCGGACTTCATCGTCTTCTGACCATCGCGGAACGCATGGATCGCGGAGAGCGCATCAGCCGGCACATCGGCCTCGTCAAAGCAGAGACCACCCTGCTGGCGGAGCAGTTGGTGCATGATCTGGTTCACGCCTGCGATCCTGCGGTGGTTTGCGATCCTTTCTTTTGCAAAGCCTGGCGCGATATCAGCGGTTTCGAATACACGGAAGGGACACGCAATATCCACCTGCTGAACGCCAGCCACGTCTTCAAAAGCGAGCAGGTTTATGCGTGATATTTCCCGGTTCTGGATCGATCAGGCGGGCCTATTGCACCCCAGTATCTCCTGGCGGACGGCGAACGACTTTGACCTGGCCGGTCTGAGTTGCTGGCACGCATTGCACCCGAATGTCGAGGCACAGGCCATACGCATGGCGACGTGCCCTAATGCGTTCGACGACGTACATATCCCCCATCACCCGGCAGTGGTTGAGAGCATCCAGAATCTGAGAGCAGACGAAACGGAAGCGCTGCTGTATCTGCACACCGGTCTGGCCAAAGAGTGCAAATCCGCCATGCTGCCCAGCTTTATCTGGCTGACGGGCCACTATCGTGAAGTGCTCGGACTGGCGGTGGATCACCCGACACCGGGATGGTCTGAACTGCAACTGGCGGCCGCAATGGCGCAAGAGCACGGCGGCTGCTGGCTGGTGTTGGACGCTATGACCCGTTTCACGCCCCGCCCTGGGCAGGCGCTGTCCCACCTGCTGTATCTGCATTTCACCTCCAAAGCGGCGATCCGCGACGCCGGTGGCTGGCGCTGGGAGAGCGCCGCGCTCCCCAAAGAGGAGCACCGGAGCCTGACCGACTGGCTATCGTCGCCCTCGGAAGGCGACGTCCTGCTCGACGCCATGGGCGACCACCCGCCTATCGCGATGAAAATAAATAAAATAGTGGGTCAGACATGTTGATAAAGGACGAGAAATTAGCGGCGTTGCCGTCGGATTTCGAGCCTCCTCGTCCCCGCCCGCTGCGCAGGCAGGAAACCGGGGGGCGGCAGGCGACGGCATCCACGCGTCTGCCCATTGCCGACGGGCAGGGCTGCCGGCGTGAACGGGGCGCGAAGCATGAACCGGAGGTGCTGCTCCTGCATGACGAGGGAGGCGATGCCAGCGCGGCAGGTGACGCGTTTTTATCCCCTGCCGGACGGGAGACTCACGGATGCGCTTGACGCTCAACGACATGGACATTGTCTTCGCGCCGAAGATGCAGACGCTGGTCGAAGCGGCGCGCGCGCTGGGGCTGACGCGCATCGAGACCAGAATGTTTGAACGCTTCTATGGGCTGCGGCAGTTTCCTCACGACAAACATCAGGATTTGACCGGTCTCATAACGCCTGCGCTGCGCAACATCGTCCAGCGCCATGCGGCAATCGTGGATAAAATCAGGCTCTGCGTGCACTGCCATACCATACCTTCCGTCACGCCCTTCGGCGCGCCGATCCTATCGTCGCTCGTCAGCCAGATAGTGGGAGAACACGTCGAGTATGCGGGGTACACCATGAGCCATTGCGCCACCGGACTCGTGGCGCTGGAGCAGATCGCCACCTGGCTCGGTGACGAGGAATACGCGCTGGTGATCATCGCGGAGAAGGCATTCCACCCCAGAGTTCAGTTAATCGCCGACACCACCATCATGGGCGAAGCCGCCTGCGTGCTGCTGGTCTCGCGACGTCCCGGCCCGGTGCGACTGCTCAGTACGACGACGACGCGCGATGGCCGGTTCAGCCTCAACAGCGGCCACTTTACGGACACCAGCCCGGGCCTTTTCCCGCATATCTATACCGATTTTGTGTGCCGTCACATGTCAGAAAGTCTGAAACACGCCGGTCTGGGCTTTAATGATATTGCTTATATTGCGCCCCATAACGTCAACCTGTCTTCCTGGAAAGAGATTGAAAGAACGTTGTCTTTGCAAGTCGGAAAAATAGTGATGGAAAACATCCCTCTGTATGGCCACTGTTTCGGCGCAGATCCTTTTATCAATTTGCAGCACCTGATAAAAACAAGACAAATAAAGCCCGGCGACAAAGCCTTATTAATCAGTATTGGCTTAGGCGTTACGGCGGCCTCCGCCATTGTGGAATATGTTCCTGATGTTCATTGAGCGCCAACCGCAATCTGAATCAATTCAATGATTCGACAAAGATTAGACTGCCTTAGGAGATATATAGCGGCATCATGGATCGGCTGAGGGATAAACGTGAGAAAGGATGAATATCACCTGAACGTATTGGATAAAAGCCTGGATAAATTTTATTCCGCAGGTTTGATGATCGAAGATAACGTTCAGGAAGGCGTATCTCATATCAAGGATGATTTATTATTAACGTTATCGCATACCGGGCTGCCCGATAAATACAATCCCTGGCGAGACTCTGCCGCGGCATTGCCGTTTGATATGCGTCATTTCCCCACCTATTTACGCGTCGTGGAATATATTTCGCGATCGGACGCCAGCTGTTTACTGGCTCTGCCCGGCACCTCTCTTGCCTGCCGGGCCGTGCAGATGCTGGGCAGCGACGCGCAGCAGGAGCTTTTCTTTTCCCGCTTCCTGACGCAGCCGTCATGGACCTTTTTCGCCGTGAGCGAACCGGAGATCGGCTCTGATGCCGCGTCGATTACGACGCGCCTCGACAGCGGTAAGCAGGGACTCACGCTGACGGGCAGCAAGATGTTTATCGGCGGCGCGCAAATTGCCAGCATCGGTCTGGTGTTCGCGCGGCACGGCGACAGAACGCGGCTGATTATGGTGGAACCGAAACAAGCGCCGGAAGCGATCGCTATCGAACCGCTCGCAGCCTACGGGCTTGCTGGTGCGGGGTTATCCCGGATCACGTTTGACGCGTTCCCCGTTCGTTCTGAACACATCCTGGGATTGACGACCAGCCCCCTGCGACAGGGCATGAATGCGTTGACTCAGGTCTTCGAGAAGCATCGCCCCCTGGTCGCCGCGATGGCGCTGGGCACCGCACGCGGTTTTCTGGAAACGCTCGCTCGGGAAAATAGCCATGAAAACGATCTGTGGCGGCAATACCACTCGCTGCACGACCGCCTGATGGAGGTGGGTGAACACTTTCAGCAGCAGCGTTCGCGCGTCTGGCAAACCAGTCAGATCAAAAGGCAGGCTACGGCGTTCGTCGAGCGGGTCGCTCACCGGCTTCCTCACGTTCTGCCCACGGAATATTGGGTGAATCAGCCGGCCCTCATGAAACGATACCGCGATGCGTTTGCCTTCGAATACATGGAAGGAACATCGCATATTCAGTTGCTCAACGGCTGGCGCGGCTTTCTTGCCGGTAAGGAGCAGTGATGAGCCTTAGCCTGCATCCCCGGCACATCATCTGGAATACGTTTGGCGAGCTTGAACCATTTAACCCCGCCTGGCTGGATGAAGTCGAACACTGGGAAGATTACATCGCCGCGTTTTTTCAGTCGAACGGACTGCCGTGGGATGCCGCTCAAAGCCACGTCGTCGAGTGCATTACCGCCGAAGACAAAGCGCCGTTCGTGCGCATGATGGATCAACTGTTGCCATCGCTTCAGCAAGTCACCGACTGCCGGGATGTGGACGCGGTGATGCTGGCGCACTGGACGCCTGACCTGCATCTGGGCACGTCCGTCGTCAATCACGTTATTCACCAGTTGAATCTCAGCGAACAGAGTTTTGCGCTGGCCATCAGCGACCGTGGGCTGTCCGCTCCGCTTTTCGCCTTTGACGCGCTGCATCGCTACCTTCGGCACGGCGCCCGACGGGGCCTGCTGTTGATTGCCGACCAAAAGCACCTGCTCTATCGCTCCCCGCTGATGGAGACGCTCGCGCCGCATAACAGCGCCTGCATCGTCGCCGTGAATCGGGACGACGAGGGCTGGCGCTATCTGGGCTATCAACGCAGCGCGCTGAACGCCTCGGGGTTGGCAACGCATTGTGAAGGGATAAAACACCTTTTTGGGCTGGCGGATAACTATCATCTCGTGGCCAGTCCCACCTTGCTGTCTTTGCTGCCTGCCCACGACTCCCCTGTCCCGGCGGACGATCGCCTGTTGTGCACCTCGCTGTTTGCTGCCCTGGCGCAAGGCGACACGCGCCACGATCACCTGCTGTTGCTACAGGAAGAAACGACGATAACCGCACTGGCCTTTCAGGGAACGGAGAATAAAGCATGCGACTAACCCGCATGGTGGACGACATCCCCTCGGAGCGCGTAGACGCGGTCGATGTCATTCAAGCGGCCGGCGGCAGCCGCAGCGAGGCTCGCGTGTTCAGCAAACTCTTCGGTATCGAGCATGTCGCCGCGCTTCCACGCGCTGCCTCACTCCTTGAAACCTTTTTATCCCAGTTGGACAGACTTGAGGTTCACGCCGAAGAGACGCCGGTGGATACGCTGATTTACGTGCATGCCCTGCCGATTCAGCCCGCTGAAGGGGAAGGCCTGACGACGGAACTGATCCGCCGCCATCCGGCGTTAAAACAGGTGAAGCGCCGCTACGAAATCGATCAGCACAACTGCGGCGGCGGGTTCTGGGGACTCAAGATGATCCAGTCGCTCTTTCGGGCCGGACTGTCGCAGCGCGCGGTGCTGGTGCTGGGCGATTCGCTCAGCATGTTTGCGCTGGGGGAACGTTATATCCCCGGCTGCACCATTCTCGGCGATGGCTTTGT
This sequence comes from Lonsdalea populi, assembly GCF_015999465.1. NCBI lineage: Bacteria > Pseudomonadati > Pseudomonadota > Gammaproteobacteria > Enterobacterales > Pectobacteriaceae > Lonsdalea > Lonsdalea populi. The sequence continues at coordinate 816,060 of NZ_CP065534.1, read as the reverse complement.
CGCCATGCTGCTGGACAATCAGGATGACGGTATCCAACTGACGCCTCCTTTTGTGAAACACCGCGCTGAATTCTGGCCCGGGTTATTTATCGAATCGCAGCAAAAGAGCGCCTTTTATGCCGAACACAACGCGATGACGGCTCTCGCACTGAAAGAAATTCACTTTTCACTTCAATCGCATACCGTGTTACTACCACACAATATCAACCGTCTCGCCTGGCTCAACTTCACGCGGCTCAACCCTGAATTAGAACAGCGTATCGATACCCGGTTATTGCCTGACGTGGGCCATTGCTGTGCGGCCGATCCCTTTCTGCTGTTGAGCCGCCGGCTGCAAAATGCTCAGCCCTTCTCAAAACGCTGCGGCCTGCTTTCCATCGGCGCAGGCGCCTTTATCGGGGCTTGCAGCGTCATCCCAGACCCACAGCGCATCGCCGGACGATAGGAGAAGACGTGATACGACCTTATACAGCCCTACCCACCGTTGACGTTGATGGAAAGCGTCTACGCACAATCGGTATCTTAAAAACGGTAGAGGACGCGGTCGCCGCCGCGGGCGATCTGGTCCGACTCCGATTCGCAGACAGCGCCGATCTGGTCGTGCTGGGGGGCGCCAGCCAGGTACGCTACTGGCAGCAAAATGACGATCGTTTTGGCAAGGACGTCATGACACTGCCGTCCTCCGCGGCCATTGGCCGCCTGCTGCTGGGAGATGCGCTCACGTTTGCTCAAGAGGGTGATGAATGGCGTCGTGGCAGAAAACTCACCGTGCCGCAGGTCAATCCGAAATGCGCGCCGTTGCAGCAGTCCGTCACAGAAAGTGCGGCCTGGCTAGCCGACCAGTTCGCTACATCGGCCCCAGTGGCATTACGCGATCTGACGCTCGAGTGGGCGGTGCGCGCGGTGATGCCGCCCTTTATCGGCCATACCTGTACGTTACGGGAAGGCCAGCGCTTCGCGACGGAAACTCATCGGGCGTTTTACGCGCTGATCCAGAAAGCCGCCACCGTCGATCGAGAGACATTGCTCAACGATCCCCTCCTGCTGAATTATCGTCAGCGGCTGCATACGCTGGTGGAGGCGAGCCTGATCGGCATCGCCGACGAGCCGGATACGATGCTGGCCCAGTTCTACCATGCCCTCGACGTCGCCCACTACCCGGAGCGCAAAGCGTCGCTGGTGAATCTGGTCATGGGCAATCTGTCAGGCAGCATTGATAATCCGGCCACCAGCCTGCAATGGTGCCTGATCCATCTGGCCCGGCACCCCGACGTGCAGGCGCGGATCGCTCAGGAAACGCACGCGCTTCCCCCCGACGGGATCGGCCTGCAAAAATGCCCCGTCACGCTGGCCGCCGTGAAGGAGGCGCTGCGGCTGACGCCGGTCTCATCGCTGGTGGAACGAACGGTATTACAGGACATTGAGATCGAGGGTTACGGCATTCCCGCCGGCACCGCGATCCTGTTTTCTCCCTGGCTGGTACAGCATGACGCTCGCATCTGGCCGGAACCGATGCAGTACAATATCGATCGTTTTCTTCAGGGCCCCATTCCGCCGTACCACTACTTTCCTTTTGGAACGGGCAAGCGCCACTGCGTGGGGATGTCACTTACGCTTCATCATTTGGTGATAACACTGGCGCGACTCTCGTTAAGCTGCCGTTTTCAATTGGCGCCCGGAACACGACCCGTGGACCTGCGCCCGGAGTTTGGTCTCAACCTGGCGCCGCGTGGCGACGTGTCCCTGACGGTCACGCCTCTGGCGATCCCGGTTTCTACTGGTTCTTTTTAAATATGCGCTATGGAGGTCACATGACCCGTTTGAACACTGTTTTTCCCCTCGCGTTGCTTTTTGGCGCTACCCTCAACTCCGCTTCTGCGACCGAGGTTGAGAAACGGATAGCCCTATCTTCGTTTAACGAGCTTGAGTTATCAAAAGGGCTTTCCGTCACCCTTAAATGCGCGGATAAGCCTTACGCCGTGGCCAGTGCGTCCCAAAAAGTGTTGGATCAATTGCAGGTCAATTCGGCGAGCGAGAAGCTGAGTATGACGGGAGTGACCCGCGACGTAGACGGGTGGGATCTCTCAGACAATAAAACGGACCTGACGATTTTTACGGACAAACCCGTGCGGTCGATTAAAACCACCTTTGGCGTCAGCCTGAAAGCGGATGCCTGCGCCCTCAGCACGGAACAGGTGACGGTGGATGGCAGCATGGGTTCTACGATAGCGCTGAGCGGCAACATCCGTCGCCTGGATGCCGAACTGGCTATGGGTGCGAAATTGGTCAACGACACCCACGATCTGGTAGTCCAATCAGCCCATATAAGCGTGGCGATGGGCGCGGAAGCGGACCTGTGCCGCGCGCGGGAAGTCTCGGGCAGCGCCGCCATGGGCGGGCTCGTCTATATAGGCACAGACACGCGCAACACGTTGACCAGCGAGATGGGCGCAACGGTGCGGACCCGCGATTGCCAATAACGCCCTGCGCTGAACATGCGCCGTGGCCCTTTCCCGTCAGCGGCTGATATGTGTAGCCATCGGGCGCTGACGCAAGCCGCGCCTCGAACCATGAATCGCACTTTGCGAACAGCGAGCTATTACGCTAGACCTTCGCGAATAATGTCGAATAAAACAACGTCATATTCCCCGGTGTTTACGCACAATTCAGATAATCAAAATCATCGTCCACGATAATATCAGGTCGCCTTTTGTGAAAAACCTGAAAATAGCCTTTTATTAAAAAAATAAATAATGAATAGACTGTTTTTTATCACATCAGCGATGACTTAATCATAAGATAATGTGTATTTATTCACTGTAGAAATAACATTAATTCATTCTCAACAAAAATAAAGTCAACCTCTTTGTTTTATATATATTTTTATAAATACACTCGATAAACCTATCTATTCATACCCTCCATGGATACCTATTGGTTATTTATTTTTTCCACCTGATAAAAATAAAAAAATTAACCAGTTTTCATGTTGATTATCAGAACAGCCAATGATAGTTATGTACTAAGCGTAAATATTCTCGTGGGGTGACTCGATGTCGTCTCAATACGTTTATTGTTTATGACTGAACATATATGCCCACCGGCTGGTTATTAGGATCATGTTATTCCGTGAGCCGGTAATATTCGTTCGACATATTCTTACACGGAAAGGAGCCGCCATGTCTGGTCCATCCACAACAATCACGCCTTGCGAACTACTGACGACTAACCCGGTGCTGCTGGGAGGGGAAAATCGCTCAGGCACCACGCTGCTCAGCGTCATTCTCGATTCGCATCCGGATCTTGTGGTCGGCCCGGAAATCGACTTCACGGAGCCGGTCAACCTCGGTCCGCATATCCTGGCCGTTTGCGACTTTCTGGATGCCAACGAAAGCCGGCTCGTCGGGGCCACGAAGGAGACGCTCGATCCTGAGTGGTATGACGGCGCGCACTTCGTGGTTCAGTGCGAACGCTTCGGCCTTGGCCGTCACGAAGTCAAATCATTGGTGAAACGCCTGATGGCCGAGTGCGGCCGGGATCTTTTTGCACTCGAAGACCGCTGCCGTCTTATCGAGTTGATGGGAGAGCACCGCCGCAAACAAACGGGGACGCAGCGGTGGGGGCTGAAACTACAGCGAAGAATCAAGGATATCGGCACCTACGCCGCGATCTGGCCCAAGGCCCGGTTTATTCACATCGTCCGGGATGGGCGGGATCTGGCGGCCTCTCACCTAAAAACCGTCCCCGACTGGGGATACCAGACCATTGCGGAAGCCGCCAACGGCTGGCTGGAGATCGTCGCCCATGCTCGCCTCACCGCACCGGACTCACGTTATTTGGAAATCCGCTATGAAGATCTGGTGACCCGCCCTCGCGAGACGATCGCGCAGATGCTGGACTTTCTGGGGCTGCCGTGGAATGAGGCGGTTATGCGCCATGCGGATCAGCACCATGCCCTGTTCGACAAACCCTGGGGCCACCCTTCCGCTGAGACGGCGCGTCAACCGCTCTACCAGGGCCGTAATGGACGCTATTTGCAAGACCTTAGCCCAACGCAAATTGCCGAGTTTGAGCACATTGCGGGGGCTGAACTGAAACGTCTGGGCTACGCACTGTAAGCTCATCAACGATCCGCGGAGAGCATAGCGATGCCGGGTTTACAGGATGTCTCCCAGCGGCTGCCTCGCAGCTTTCACCTACTGCTCGCTGGCCAGTCGCTCTCTCTGCTTGGCACACAGGTCACGCATCTCGCCGTCCCGCTGACGGCGATCACGCTTAATCATGCCAGCCCGTTCGAAACCGGCGTACTGCTTGCCTGCAGCAGGACGCCGTACCTGCTGCTTGGGCTGTTTGCCGGTCTGCTCGTCGACAGCTACTCGCACCGTCTGCTGCTGATGACGGCGAACATCGTCATGGCGCTGACGCTGGCCAGCGTGCCGCTCGCTTTTTTTCTGTCCGGACAGGTCAGTATGCCGCATCTCTATACCGCCGCCACGCTGACCGGCGCGGCGATGGTGGTCGCCGACGTTACCTTTCTCGCCTGGGTGCCCGCGCTGGTGCCTTACCTGCAACTGACCAAGGCGCAAAGCAGACTGGAACTCGGGCAATCCGCCATCATGGTCATCGGCCTGCCGATCGCCGGATGGCTGATCGCGGCCACCTCGCCCGCCGTGGCGATACTGGCCGATTCCGTTTCCTTCCTGCTGATGTCGGCCCTGCTGCCCTTTGTCGCCACCACGCCGGCACGTCGGCGGCTCAACGTCAGTCCTCAGGATCATTCGCGAACGGGCGGCGCACTGGTGCGTATGTTGAAAGACGCGGCCGAGGGCATGCGTTTTTTGATCCATACGCCGCCGCTGCGCGCGTCGACCTTCGCCACCGTCACGCTGATTTTCTTCTATAGCGCCTATTCAGCCGTTTTCATTCTTTACCTTTCCGACCAGTTGAAGCTGACCTCGACCGAGATCGGCATTGTGACCAGCGTTGCCGCGATCGGCTGCGTCGTGGGGGCCTTGCTGGCCCGCCCGACGGCAAACGTTCTGGGCCTGGGCCGCACGCTGGTCACGGCGATCCTCATCAGCGCCGCCGGTGCCATGCTCTGCCCACTGTTGCCGAACATACTCATCGTCGGGTTATCCCAATGCATCATGTGGGTCGGCATACAGACCTACAACGTCCATCAGGTCCCCATCCGTTACGCGTTGGCTCCTGCGGAGATCCACGGGCGCGTGAACGCCAGCATCCGCACGCTAGTCTGGGGCCTTGCGCCGTTAGGCGCCGTGGTCGGCGGCACCTGCGGGATGCTGCTGGGAACGCGAACGACGCTGTTTGTCACGGGCGTACTGATCGCCGCCGCCGCTGTATGGATCGTCATGTCGCCGTTATGGGCGGTACGCGAACCTCAACTTACCGCACTCCGGAACGAAACAGCCCGCACCTAAACCTTTCGTCCTTCACCGATACAGGGAAACGATCATGAAGCTCACGGATATATCAACACTTAATCTGCCTGCAGGAAGCCTCACCGCCTGGCGCGTACGCGGTCCTTCCGTCACCAACGAAAACTGGGTCAAAGACTCACGCCGGGCCTCCTACCTTCAGGAGGCGAGCATCTTGGGTGCGCTTGATGACAGGGACAATAACCGGTCGACGTTCTCCTGGCTGGGTTGCGCCTTTGATATGCCGGCTGACTTGAACGCGTCGGCTTTCATGACGGCCATCCGTCAATGGGTCGACCGCCATGAAACCTTGCGCAGCGACCTGATCCCCGTCGGCGCTGCCCGCAGGCTAGCTCGCATGACGTTAAAACCCGGCGCCGTAGAAGTATGCCCCAGCGAAGTCGGCGATTTTTCCGACGCACAGTCTTTGGCGAATTCCCTCGAAGCGCTGTTTGACCGTGAAGTCACCCCCCTTCACTGGCCGGGCTATCTTTTCACCACCCTCAGCCATGTTAACGCGACAACCGTCTGTCTCGCGGTGGATCACACGCTGATCGACGGCTACTCCCTCGTCCAGATCCCCTGGGAGATCCATACCCTGTATGCCGCCGCCTTGTCGGCATCGGAGACGTCCGCCGCCCAGCCCGTCCTTCCCCCTGTCGCCAGCTATCTCGACTTTGCCGAGGCGGAGCGAAAAGCATCGGAGGCGCTCACCTCCAGCCATGAAGACATTCTGCGCTGGAAGACCTTTGTGGCTGAAGGGGACGGTCACCTGCCGTCATTTCCCCTCCCCCTGGGTGCCGTGGGCGATGGCCTGACCGAGCAACCAAGCGGACACGCCAAAGTACTCGATAAAAATGACGCCCACACGTTTGCGCAGATTTGCCGTTCTGCCGGAGGGGACATTTTTTCCGGGCTGTTGGCCTGTCTGGCGAAGTCCGCCTATGAACGCTCGGGTCAGAAGGTCTTTCGTACCATGATCCCCTTCCAGACCCAGACCGCGCATCGCCTGCCGTCAGTGGGCTGGTACGTCGGGATAGGACCGGTGGCATTTCCCATCGACGGACACCGCCCCTTGACTGAGGCAATACGTGATGCGGCAGACGGGCTAGTCGGCGTCAAAGCGTTAGCCCAGATACCGATGCCCCGCGTGGCCGAACTTCTTGACCAGCCTCTGCGCGATCTCTTTATGATCTCCTACATGGAGCTGCGGCGTGTTCCAGGCGCGCGCGAGTGGGCGACGTGGCAGGTCAGAATCTTCCGTAGCCGCAGCATCGACCCCGATGAAGTGTGCCTGTGGTGCGCACGCACGCATGACGGCCTGTTCATCAGCTATCGCCACCCCGCCACTCATCAAGCCGCCGCGACAATCGCAGACTATATCGCACAGACGAAAGATCTTCTGACATCGGTCATCGCCACCGAACGCGGGTAAGCGGGTCACCTCTTTTCTGTAGGGGGAAATGTTTTCTCAGGAATGGAACGGGAGCGGCGAGCACCAGGAAGACAATTCCCAGTGCTGAAGGCTGGATGCAGATTGCATCGTGAACCTTGTGGCGAAATATCCACCTGGGGAAGTGTCTATCTGTCGTTTCAAATACGGAGCCTGTAGGTCACAGCATGGGAAACGCTCGCCCTGCTGAGTCCATTATCGTTGCTTATGCTGCGATACCAAAGATGAAAGAAAGCCCGGCAATGCCGTTCGGCCAGCGATAGAGATAACCGCTTGGCCGAACGGTCATTAACGCTTATTTGTGCGCAATAATGATGCCATGCGGCGTCCAGCCGGGCACATGGATACGCTGCGGATGTTTAAAGCCGACCTCTGCCAGGCAGCGTTCATATTGCTCCCACGCGTAGATCATCCCGCCTTCGGCAGGCAGACAGGCGAAGTAAACGCTGTCCAACGCCGCGACTATCGGCCCGTCGCCCTCATCGTTGGACATGGAGTTAAAGATCACCACCCGTCCACCTTCCGGTAGCGCATCGTAGGCTTTCTTCAGCATATGAGTGTTCTCCTCCAGCGTCCAAATCACCAGTTGATGAGCAAACAGGATGCAGTCATAGCCGCTTGGGAACGGCTCATGCAGGATGTCCAGCGCTTTGGCATTAACCCGATCGCCCAGCCCGGATTCATCTATTTTCGACTGCGTCACCGGGATGGAGTGGGAAATATCCAGCACCGTGACCTCGAGTTTCGGATTGGCCTGCGCCAATGCCAGCGCGTTAACGGCATCGCCGCCGCCCGCATCCAACAGACGGTGGGTCGTGGAGAGATCCAGATGCTGGACCAGATCTTTATTGGCCAGCTCAGACCAGGAGCGCATATAGCGATAAAAGACTTTTTCCAGTTTTGGATTCTGATGCAGGCGATGGTAAATATCACGTCCCTCTCCCGGGAAGCGCCGCAGCCCCACGTTGGTATTTTTCTGCAGCGACTCGGTAAAATCGATCTGGCCTTCATAAACAATGTAGTGCTCAAAGGCCACCGTATCTTTGAAACGCTGCCAGTCATCGGTGTCCATAAGTTCCCGCACGACATCCGCGACATGATAAACCTCGTTGTCTTTCACCAGCAGGCCCAATGCGGTCACGCCCAGCAGCAGAATATCCGCGGCGCGCTCCTCAAGCCCCAGCGCCTCACGGAGTTTCTCTTTTGTGGGGTCAGGTAAAGTACGCACGGTCTCGAGCACATTCAATTCACAAGCGGCCTGCAGGTATTGAAACGCTGCATGTCCAAAAAGCAGGTTTGCCAATCCAGGCATATCCAGCTGAGCCGGTTTGGAATAATTAGCGGAACGGTGGGTAGCAGTCATATGCGTTTCCTTTTCATTAATGATTACTTCATCCAATTGTGTGTTTTCCCTGCCCGACTTGCCTGATGGCAGCGCCTGACAGAGGAGAACGCGCCAGAAGCACGTCGTGATCCTGAACACTTTCCCCAACCCTCGGTAAGTCACCGCACGGTTTACAGAAAATCCTGCCTATATGCGCTATTGCCGTAACGCTTTGAACGACATCCTCCTTGTTGTGAAAAACTCAGCGTCCATCCGGGATTTTCCCATCCAGATCGCGCATCTCTCGGTGTGTCAGCCCCAGCAGAGAGAGCATCGTCCCCGCCAGGCCGCAACACAGCAACACCACACGAATGGCGCCCCCGTCGTCGGCGCCACCCAGCCAATAGCTGACGCCGTGGGTCCAACTAGCGCCAGAGGTAAACGCGGGCACTATCCACCGGTCCACCGCGCTGCCTGCGAACAGGACGGCGACCGGCAGCGTGAGCATGGTCAGCGAGCCCATCAGCGCAAAGACGCTGCCCTGATGATTGAGCGGTACTTTCCGCATCCATAGCGCCAACGCGCAGACGGTCGACAAGCTACCGACAAACAGGGCGATAAAAACGCAGACCGCATAGTCAAAAACCGAATTGACCACACTGACGATCGCCACGCACAGTGAAAGTAGCAGGTTGCAGGACAGCAACAGCAATGACAGGCGCGACGACAGCCACGGCACAAAGAGCGGTAGAGCGCCTAACGCCGCCCCCAAACCACCCCAAGCCATAATCACGCCCAATTCACGCACGCTGTAGTGAGTGAGTATCAGCGGGATGACCAGAGTAGATACCAGTGCCTCCAAGCCGTTTTGAATCAGTATGTAGACCAGTAACATCGCCATCGTGCGATGCTGGTTGAAATAGGCCAGCGCCCGCAGGATGTCCCTCAGCCAACCGCCCGTGTAACCCGCGAGTCCAGGCGATTTTCGTATTGACGCCGGCAGCCGATAAAACCCCAAAGCCGCCAGCGCCAAACTGCACAGCAGTGTGATCAGATTGAAAATGAAGATGCCGTCCAGGCTATATCGATACATCAGCATCCCTGCAATGACCGGAACCACAATGCCGACCGCCCCGGTGACGACGCCCATCAGCCCACAGGCAAGCGGCATCTGTTCACTCCTCAACAGGGCGCTCATCGTCGTCCGATATGCGGGGGTTCTCAGCGCCTGCGCCAACGCCATCACCACGGTGAATACATACAGCGGCCATAGCGCTACGCCCTTTTTTTCCATCACGATAAGTAACAGCGCCAGCAGGCAGAACACGCCGGCGTCCGATAACAATATCGCCTTACGACGATCGGCGCGGTCAGCCAGCGCCCCGGAAAATGGCAAGACCGCCAGCGTGGAGAAGGCGCCAATCGTCGATACCAGAGAGAAATCGAACAGCGATCCGGTCTGCCGATACACCCAGGCTCCGATGGAAAAACTCGCAATATTCGCACCGGTAATAAAGCTATTTTCCGCCAGCAATAGCAGGAAAAAGGGCCGACCCAGCCGGAGCATTGGCGATATCAACATGTTAACCGACGCCATCTACCGCGGACCTTGTTCAATGGCCTGCAGCGCCAACGTCAACGCATTGCCCAACGTGCTGACATGCGGTCGGCTTACCATCGACATGTGTGTTCCCGCGACCGGAATCACCTGAATCGACGACGGCGCATTGACGTTGTCCCATCCCAACAGCGGCGGTTTATCATCGCGGACGCGGAACAGATGCAACGGTACGGCAAGCGCCTTCGGACGCCAGTTGGCCAGCGCACGGATATACCCCTCGTAGTGGTCGAGATAACCCAGCGCCTGCTCCGCGCTCATCCGCGCCGGCAACACCGCCTCCGTTTGAAACGCTTTAACCAGCTCATCAAAGGTGGCCGTCTCCGTCAGCGCCGATATCCGCTGCGCCGCCGCAGGCTCCAACAACGGATGCAGCGCCCACCACAGCCGAGTCCGATCCTCGCCATCATCAGGCAGCGTGATCCCCTGCGTTAACGGGTTTGCCGAATCCAGAAGGCCGATAAATTCCACTTCTACGCCCATCTCCACAAGTTGGCAGGCCATCTCATAGGCCACCACGCCGCCGAACGACCATCCCGCCAGCCGATATGGCCCGTGCGGCTGCACGCTTTGCATCACGTGAATCAGATTCGCGGCATGGCTTTGCAGAGAATCCACCGCCACCGTCCGATCGTGCTGGCCCGACAGCCCGTATACGCTGAAATCGCTGTCGATATGCGCGAGGATCTCAGGAACGTAAAGCAGCTCACCCCACACTTCATGGACGAAGAACAGTGGAATCGTGCCGTTTTTCACCCGAAACGGGATCGCGCCATTGGCCCATGCGGGCGTGTTGTCGTGAGCAATACTCGCAGCCAACTGCCTGATGGTCGCTTGAGTCAACAGGGTGGAGACGCTCATTTTCAGGCCAAGCGCCTGTAGCTGACTGGCCACCTCGACCAGACGCAGCGAGTGGCCGCCCAATTCAAAAAAATTGTCATCGCGGCCGATATTTTCCTGCGGTCGACTCAAGACGGTGGCCCACACCCCCGCCAGCAGTGTTTCAACCGCGCCACTCGGTGGTTCGAACCCCTCTTTCACCACGCCCGCCTGCTCCGGCGCGGGCAGCGCGGCGCGATCCACCTTGGCATTCGGCGTCAGCGGCAGACTATCAAGGCGGACATAGGCGGACGGCACCATATAATCGGGCAGACGTTGGGTGAGGAAAGTATGCAGTTGATCCTCCGCGACCGCCTGAACGGCGGTGTAATAGCCCACCAATCGACGATCGCCGGGCACATCTTCTCTCGCCAGCACAACCACGTCCTGTACGCCGGGGTAGAAGCGAATGCAGGCTTCAATTTCCCCCAGCTCTATGCGAAAACCACGAATTTTCACCTGGCGATCGCTGCGGCCCAGAAACTCGATGACCCCGTCGGGAAGCCAACGCCCCAGATCGCCCGTTTTATAGAGCCGCGCGCCCGGTTCATCGCTGAACGGATCGGGAATAAAACGCTCCACCGTCAGCTCTGGCCGATTGAGATACCCCGGCGTCACGCCCTCACCCGCCACGTGAAGATGACCCGAGACGCCGACCGGCGCAGGACGTCCCTGCTCATCCAGAATATAGAGACGGACATTGGCAAACGGCCGCCCGATAGGCGGCTTTCCTTCCCGTTGCGGATCGCACACGTACATCGCCGCACCGATGGTCGCTTCCGTGGGACCGTAGCCGTTAATAAAACGGCGCCCCGGCCCCCACTGGCGAACCAATGCTTCGGAAACCTCTTCGCCGACCACCACTAGCGTCTGCACATCAGGGAGTTCAGTTCCCTCCGGCAGAGCGGATAACACCGCAGGCGGGAGCGTGACGTGCGTGATGCGATGGCGGATCAGCGTGTCGGTCAGTTCAGTCCCAACCAGCGGACCCGCTGGCGGGAGGTAAAGCGCCGCGCCGCTGACAAATGCGATAAACAGCTCGGAAACGCTGGCATCAAAGCAGAAAGAGGCAAACTGCAAAACCCGGCTGTGCGGCGTGACCGCAAAGGCCTCGACCTCCGCCGTAATCAGATTGCATAGCCCGCGATGCGGCACCGGGACGCCTTTCGGCGTACCAGTCGAACCGGAAGTGTAAATAACATAGGCCATCGCCTCCGGCGTCAGGCCCAGCGCGTTGGCATCCGGATTTGTCTTTTCGCTTTCCAGCCAGGGTCTGTGCTCGCCATCCAGTTCAATCACCGGCAGGCTGGCTGGGAGTTCACCCAGCGCCACCCGGCCGCGGTGGTCGGTTATCAACATGGCCGCCGCGCTGTCGCTCAGCATGAAATGCAGGCGCTCCACCGGGTAGCTGGTATCTAACGGGATATAGGCTGCGCCCGCCTTAAGTACCGCCAAAATCGCCACTACCATTTCCGGACTGCGGGGCAATGAGATGGCGACATAGGTGCCGACGCCGACGCCCTTCGCGCAGAGATAGTGCGCCAGACCATTAGCCTGCGCGTTCAAGTCGGCGTAAGCGATCGTCTGCTGGCCGAATATTAAGGCGGGCGCCTGCGGAGTACGTGCCGCTTGCTCTTCAAACAGAGTGTGAATGCAGGTCCTATCCGGGAACGGCGTCGACGTCTCATTCCAGGTGACCAGCAGTTCGTGACGCTCTTCGTCCGGTAAGATATCGATCTGATTCACGCGTGCCGTAGGCTCCTTCTCCAGCGCGCTTTCCAGCCCTATCAATGCCATTTCCAGATAGCGCGCCACGCGTTTGGGGTCCATCGGGCGTTGAACATGCGTGGTGATCGAGAAACTGTCGCCGAAATCGTCCACCTCGACGTGCAGCGGGTAGTTGCCTCGCTCTTCGTTGAAGATCCCGTCCATGTTAGCCCAATCGGCCTGTTGGCTGGCCGCCAATGCTTGCTGCCTCTGGCTATAGCGATAATTGAATCCGGCGCTGAACAGCGGCAGCGAAACCGGCACCTGGCTGCATGCCTGCGCCAGCGCCAGCGAAGCGTGTTCGTGGCTCAACAGTTCAGACAGCAGGATGTGCGTCTCTTTGATGGCGTCAATCACCGACCTTGCACCGAGATTGATGCGCAGCGGCAGCGTATTGACACAGGGTCCCAGAACCCGGCCCGCGCCCTCACCGGCCTGCATTCGCCCAAATAATACGGTGCCGAATACCACATCGTCGCGCTCAGACAAACGGGCCATGACGATCGCCCAGGCAACGTGGAACAGGCTGGCCGGACTAACCGCCAGCGCTTTGGCCGATGCGCGTAACCGACGGCATAATGTAGCGCTTAGAATCCGCGTGGCGTAGGTCAACAGCGAGCCATCGCCCTGCACATCGATAAAACCATAAGGCGCGGTAGGCTCGTCCACGCCGGACAGCATCTGGCGGAAGAAAGCCTTGTGGGAAGGATCGCTGGCGGCCAGCCGCGACTGCACAACGAATTGCTTGAAGGGAAGCGGCGTAGGTAAGCGGTCGCTTTCCCCCTGCAGGCAGGCCTGCACCTCCTCAACGATGAAGTCCAACGTCGTGTGGTCAATCATCAGGTGATGGCAGAGCAGCATAAACAGCCAGCGGTCGTTTTGCCGATCGTCAATCGCAAACGCACGCATCAGCGGAGCGCGGTTAAGATCCAGACGGTAAGGTCGCCGAATAAAGTGCGACAGCAGCCACTCTTGCGCGTCGCCGTCCTCTGCGGTCAGCACAATATCCTCAACGGTCAACGCAGCCTGACGCCACACGACCTGTACCGGCGCGGGCAGACCTTCCCACGCCATCGAGGAGCGCAACATATCATGGCGGTCGATGACCTTCTGCATCGCGGCGGTAAAACGATCAAGCTCCGCGCGCGATGTAAACGCCATCAACCACGGCAGAATATAGGGGTCCGCACCCTCTTCACTCGCCAAATGGTGAAAGAAAATGCCTTCCTGTAGCGGCGTTAGCGGGTAGATATCCTGCACGTTATCGTCACCGCCTTCAACGCGCTGCACAATATGCGCCCGTTGTGATTCGGAGAGATTGACCAGCGCCGACTCAGGGTATTTCCATGTCTGGCTGCTTTCGCCAATCCACGCTAGCAGCAAAGACTTATGTTCACGCAGGCTAGCGAGTAGCGCCGGGTCAAGGGCCGCCTTGTCGGCGCGCAGTTTGATGTTGTCGCCCTCGCGCCGCAGCGCGACCTTGTTTTTTCCGAGCGCCGCCAGCAGATCAGAGAAGCTGATGGACGGCGTATCGATGGGCGAATTCTGGTTGATAAGGGTCATATTGTTACCTCGTACTCACTTGACGAACCAAACGGCGCATCGTTATCCAGCAGCGGGATAGCCTGAGGTCCCTGCAACCGCTGGACCACCTCAAGGCCAATGGCTAACGCGCCGTTCAACAACGCATCTGAATCCCGCATCCTCGCCGAGCCGGGCTCCGACGCCGGACCTAACACATGCCGGAACCACGGTTCCAGCCCCATGGCGTAGTTGTATAAACGCCTGGCGCCGACGGCCTTGAGCAACTCTATCGCCTCGCCGGAGGTACTGCCGCGACAGCGCCGGTTTTTCTCCGGCTGGCGATCGCGATCCTGCGGAAACAGCGCCTCAATGGTGTAAGAAGCAGGCGCTCCCTCGGTCTCGCTGTTCATAAACACCGTTTCGATGGGGCCTACCGCTTCCCTGATTCGCTCATACAGCACCGGGTCCAGACAGGCCGAATCGGCGGCGAACAGAATTTGTTGGCGCCCCAGCCGAATCACATACGCACTCTTGGCATGCGCTAAATCGCCATGCTCGCCGAGAAACGGAATACCGATGATTTCGCCGCCCGGCAGCGGAATAGACTGCAACGGCTCCATCTCTATCGCCGTTTTGAAACCCAAAACTTCGGCCATTTGTCGGAGCGACACATCCCCCAGCAGGAAATCGCTCGCTCTCGGCACCACGAGACAGCCGATGCGATGGCGTAGACGCAATAGCGTCTCTACCGAGAAATGGTCCGGATGCGCATGGGTCACCAACGCATAGTCGATATGTTCGGGCAGCGACTGGAAGGTCAGGCGCCCATCGTCGCCTTGAAGCGGACTGGCGCTGATAAACGGGTCAATCAGCACCGATACGCCCTGCGTCTGAACCAGCACCGTCGCGTGCCCCAGATAATGTATGCGGGTCGCCTGCGGATCGGCATGCAGGGGGCTCTGGGGAAGCGGCGCCGAAGTCAACAGCGGGCGCAGTTGACGCTGCAACGTTGCGTCTGCCTCACACAGTTCGAAAATCTGCGCCAGCGGCTTGGGATCGGTGTCCAGTTGGAACAGCGCATCTAATCGCGGGCTGGCGAACGGCTCCTGCCACCAGACATCGTCCGGCTGAATCATGTGTGGAGTGCTGAATAAAGGCGGCCGGTCACCATCATGCCGCAGCGGGCGGATACGCAGGCTCTGCAACGCCGGTTTATAGTAATGGCTACGGTAAGTCAGTGCTTCAATGACCCGAAAGGAGGGCCGATTGAAGTAGTCGTAGACCAGCTCAACCAACCCACGGAGCGGCGCGGGTATCTGCGCATAGAGCGGCTCCAGAGACTGTCCTTTTCCCTGCTCCGCCAGCAGTTGATGAAGTTTTCCCACGGCCTCTGACAGCGTCACGCAGTCGCGCAGCGTGCTTTCCGAACTGGCCAGCAGCGCCGCAATCTGATCGGCGTGTTCCGGCGAAACGCCGATGCAGGCGCTGCCGCTCAGGGCCGGGTCGGTCGCCATCTGATAGTTCAGCTCGGGATTATCTAAATACAGACGCATGACTTTGCGCTGTACCTGTGCAAAGTGCAAACTGGCCGGAATGGGGGCGATATTTAACCACCACGCACTCCATCCATTGACCAGGGGTTCGGCTATGACTGAGTCGGCGAGTCGATAAGCCGGTGCAGACGTGAATGTTTTCATATCAGAATGTCACCTCAATTGTGTCAGGAGTGAAATCCCCTGAATTTTCCTCTGCGGCAAGGCGTAGATGATGGTTGATGGCATCAGCCAGCGAGGCTGGCGTCGGGTTGGCGAACAGCATTCTCACTTCGGCGGGAATCGCCGCCTGGCGGAGTCGTTCAAGCAAGCTGACCACCATCAGGGAGTTGCCCCCCAGTTCAAAAAAGTTGTCATGCCTGCCAATCCGTTTAACGTTAAGCAACTCGCCCCATAGCGAGACCACCGTCGATTCCAGTTCGCCTTCAGGAGGCTCATAGTCGTGCGTTTCCGTCACGGCGGCCACGGCGGGCAACGCATGACGATCGATTTTGCCGTTAGCCGTCAAAGGCAGCGCATCGAGGAACATTACGCTATCCGGGATCATGTGGCCGGGCAGACGCCGCGCCAGGAAGTGGCGCAACTCTCTGATGCTGGGGGCGGCGGACTGAGCCAACTGCTGCAAGACATTCAGATGCGGCAGACCGTCCAGCGCGTTTTCCGCGTCCATCCAGTCAATCAGACAGGCGATTTCATCAACACCGCTGTTTTTTATGGCTTGAACGATGGGTAAACAGCTTTGCGGCGTACCGATCAGCGCCGCAGAGGAGGAGTAGTGATCGAAGGCATACTCCGTCATCGCTGCCATGTCGTGGTCAGAGATCGTCGACGAAGGCAGGCCCATATCCTTGGAGAAAAAATTCAGTCCGAAATGCAGTTTCAGGTAGCCGATAAACGGCGCTTTGGCTTTTGCCAATGTCTCGTCCAGATCGGTGCCGATAAAGGTGTGCGCCATCAGCGTGACGTGACCCGTATCCGGATCGTAGCCCGCATCCGCTCTTGCCTGACGATATAGCGCGATATGTTCCGCCAGCTCATCCAACTGCTGTCCCATCAGGTGCGTCAGCAAATGGGTGCCGGCTTTGCCCGCTTGTATAAAGGTCTCCGGGTTGCCGGCCGCGGTCACCCAGATAGGCAGCATCGGCTGAATGGGCTCGGGGTACAGATGAATATCGGTGTCTTTGCCCGCCCCGTCCGGCAGCGATATCGTTTCGCCACGCCACAGCGTCTTGATCGTTTCTACGCCGTCGAACATCGCCTGCTTGCGCGCGGCATAGTCGTCAGGCGCGAGCACAAAATCTTTCGGGTTCCAGCCGGAGGCGACCGCCAGGCCAACTCGCCCATGAGAGAGGTTATCCACCATCGACCACTCTTCGGCGATACGCACGGGATGATGTAAAGGCAGCACCACGCTGCCCGAACGCAGCGAGATCCGCTGTGTTATCGTCGCCAGCGCCGCGTTCAGCACGGAGGGATTGGGATACAGCCCGCCAACGGGATGGAAGTGACGCTCCGGCGTCCATACCGCTTCAAACCCATTGCGATCGGCATACTGCGCCGCTTCCAGATACAACGCGTATTTATCCTGCTGGTCCCGAGAGTCGCCGCCGAAGTAGAAGAGGCTGAAGCCGGTGGTTTCGGCGTCCTGCGACATGGCCTGGGCCGGAGCCACCACATAGGCGACCAGACGTTTCTCCCGATCGCCAATCACAACGGCATCCTGTACGCCCGCGTGTTCCAGCAGCGCCGACTCGATTTCCGCCGGGTGGATACGTACACCGCGGATCTTCACCTCATTATCGTTGCGTCCGTAATAGGCAACGCTGCCATCCGCACGCCAGCGCCCCAGATCGCCGGTACGGTACATCAGCGGCACGGCTTTACCGGGTTGCGGCGAGATGAAAGGATCGGGCACGAAACGCTCCGCCGTCATCTCAGGACGGTTCAGATATCCTCGCGTCACCCCGTCGCCCGCAATATGAATTTCACCGAATACGCCGATAGGCGCAGGCTGTCCCTGAGCATCGAGAATATAGACGCGGGTATTGGCGAGCGGTTGGCCGATGGGCGGCGCGAACGCATGATCGGCCGCACTGCACACCCGTTGCGCGGTAGACCAAATCGTGGTTTCCGTCGGGCCATAGAGATTCCACAGCGAATCGGCCAGGGTCAACAGCCGTGGTGTCAACTCGTTGCTCAATGCTTCACCGCCGCATAACACGGCCCGCAGCCGCAGCCCCTCATGCCATCGGCTTTCCAGCAACATACGCCACACCGATGGCGTCGCCTGCATCACGCTGATCTGCTGGTCGCGAATGCGGCGCGCCAGCCGTTCAGGATCCAAAACCGTATCACGATCCGCCAACACCAGCCTCGCGCCGCACAGCAAAGGCGAGAATAACTCCAGAGCCGCGATATCAAAATTCAATGTCGTGACGCTGAGCAAACGGTCATCCGTACGCAGCTCGATGCGTTGCATGATGGAGATCAGCAGATTAACGACGCCCCGATGGGGCACCATCACGCCTTTTGGCTTGCCCGACGAGCCCGAGGTATAAATCACATAAGCCAGACTATCCGCCGTCAGCGCGATATCGGGATTGCGCGATACCGCCAAATCATCTTGTTCTTCTGCGGCGAGATCGATAATCTCAGGCACGTCCGGCAGGCTCTCCCAGAGGTTCCCGAGTGTGATCAGCGCCTGCGGCTGGCTGTCTTCCAACATGTAAAGAATTCGCGCCTGGGGATACGCCGGATCGACGGGGACGTAGGCGCCGCCCGCCTTCAGCACTGCCAGCACCGCCACCACCATTTCCACGCCGCGCGGCAGACAGATCGCCACTCGCGTATCCGGCACCACCCCCTGTGATATCAACACGTGCGCCAGCCGGTTGGCGCGTTGGTTCAGCTCGTCGTAGCTTAGCTGCTGCTCGTTATAGACCAGCGCCACCGCCTGCGGCGTGCGCCGCACCTGGGCTTCGAACAGCTGATGGATCCCCTGCTCCTGCGGATAGTCGGCGTGGGTGTCGTTCCAGCCATACAGCACCTGCTGGCGTTCGGCGTCGGACAGCAGCGGCAGCCGGGCGATATCCTGCTCTGCCTCTCCCGCCATCGCCCGCAACAGCACCTGCCAGTGATCCACATAGCGTTCCACCGTTTCACGATCGAACAGGCTGCTGGCATAGTCGATCCCGCCCTCGATCCGATCGTCGCACTCGCCCAGCGCCAGCGACAAATCGAACTGCGCCGTCACTTGTTCAAAGGTAAACGGCTCAGCCTGCAGATCACCCAGTTGCAGGGTTTCCCCGGCGGCGTTTTGCCAGGCCAGCATGGTCTGGAACAGCGGGCTGTGCGCCAGACTGCGTACCGGATTCAACGCTTCCACCAGCTGTTCGAACGGCAGATCCTGATGCGCCTGCGCCGCCAGCGTGGTCGCCTTCACCTGCGCCAGCAGTTCGCCCACCGTCATGTTGTCCGCTATCCGGCAGCGCAGCGCCAGCATATTGACGAACAGGCCGATCAGCGGCTCCAGCTCGGTGCGGGTGCGCCCCGCCGCCGGCGAGCCGATCACGATATCGTCCTGCCCGCTCAGCCGGTGCAGCAGAATGGCCCAGCCGGTCAGCAGCGTCATATACAGCGTGGCGTCGTGACGCGCCGCCAGCCTTTTCAGCCCCGCCGTCAGCCCCGCATCCAGCGTGAAGTCGACACGCCCCCCGGCATAGTCCTGCACCGCCGGCCGCGGTCTGTCCGTCGGCAGCGCCAGCAGCGGCGGCACCTCCGCCAGCTGCTCCCGCCAGTACCCCAGCTGCGTTTGCAGGATCGGCCCTTCTACCCAGCGGCGCTGCCAGGCGGCGTAGTCCGCGTATTGAATACGCAGCGGCGGCAGCGGCGAAGCTTTCCCGGCGGCAAAGGCGTCGTACAACGCCCCCAGCTCCCGCATAAAGAGGCCGACAGACCAGCCGTCCGAGATAATGTGGTGCAGCGTGAACAGCAGCACCTGTCGACGGTCGTCCAGCCGGATCAGGCGCCCCCGGACCAGGCCCCCCCGTTCAAGGTCAAAGGGGGCGGCCGCTTCCTCCGCGCTCAGCCGCGACAGCGCGCTTTCCGGCTCGGGATGCCCTCGCAGGTCGTCCACCACAAGCGCAAAAGGCGCGGGCGCGTGGATTTGCTGATACGGCGTGCCGTCTTCCGGCACAAAGCCGGTACGCAGCGGCTCATGACGCGCCACGATACCGTCGAGCGCCGCCTGCAGCGCCTCAACGTTCACCTCGCCGTCCAGCCGCACCCCGCCCGCCATGTGATACGCCGCGCTGGCGTTCGCTTCCAGCTGCGACAGGAACCACAGCCGCTGCTGGGCAAACGACAGCGCCAGCCGCCCCGTGCGCTCGGCCGGGGCTATCGGCGGCAGCGCGCTCAACGGCGCCTGCCCGACCGCCTGCGCGAAGGCCGCCAGCACCGGATGGGCAAACAGCGTGCCGAGCGCCACGTCACGCCCCAGATTCTGACGCACCCGCGACAGCAGCTGGATAGCCAGCAGCGAGTGGCCGCCCAGCGCGAAGAAGTGGTCGTGCCGCCCCACGGGCTCGACGCCCAGCAGTGACGACCACAGCCCCGCCAGCGTGGTTTCGGTTTCCCCCTGCGGCGCTTCGTAGCGCTGCACGGCGTAGGCCCCGGCGTCCGGCTCCGGCAGCGCCTGCCGGTCCAGCTTGCCGTGCGCGGTCAGCGGCCAGGCGCTCAGGCGCACCCAGGCCCCCGGCAGCATGTAGTCCGGCAGCTCCGCCGCCACCCAGTCGCGCAATGACTGCGCCTCCTGCGGCTCCTCCGACAGATAGTAGGCCACCAGTCGGCTATCCCCGTCCTCCGCCTGCCGCGCGATGACCACGCAGTCATCCACCGCCGGATGACGGCGCAGCCGCGCCGCTATCTCGCCCAGCTCAATGCGGAAGCCGCGGATTTTGACCTGATGGTCGTTGCGTCCCAGATATTCCAGCGCGCCGTCGCCGGACCAGCGCGCCCGGTCGCCGGTTTTGTACAGCCTCGCGCCCGCTTCATCCGCAAACGGGTCGTCAATAAAACGCGCCGCCGTCAGCGCCGCCCGGTTCAGGTAACCGCGCGCCACCCCGCCGCCGCCGACGTACAGTTCGCCCGCCACGCCCACCGGCACCGGCTGGCCCGCCTCGTCCAGCACGTAGATGCGCAGGTCCGGGATACGTTCGCCTATCGGGCTGACGTCAAGCGCCGTGTCCGCCGGCGAGAGCTGACGGTAGGTGACGTGCACCGTGGTTTCGGTGATGCCGTACATATTCACCAGCGTCGTGCGCTCGCCGTTTTGCGCGTACCACGGCGCCAGCATCGCCGGCTCCAGCGCTTCCCCGCCGAAAATCACCCAGCGCAGCGCATGTGACAATGACGGCGGGGCCTCCGACTGGGCGGCAATCAGGGGCCGGAACGCCCCCGGCGTCTGGTTCAGCACCGTCACGCCCTGCTCGCACAGCAGCTGATAAAACGCCGCCGGCGTCCGCGCCGTCTCCTGCGCCACCACCACCAGCCGGCCGCCGTGCAGCAGCGCGCCCCACAGCTCCCACACCGAGAAGTCGAACGACAGCGAGTGGAACAGGCTCCAGACATCGTCGGCGCCAAAGTCGAACCACCGGCGGGTGGACGCGAACAGCCGCATCACCTGCGCGTGCTCCACCACCACCCCTTTCGGCTGCCCGGTGGAGCCCGAGGTGTAAATCACGTAGGCCAACTGATGCGGGTCTGCCGCCTGGTCAGGATTATCATCCGGCTGCCCGGCCAGCAGCGCCGGCGACGCCAGGTCAAACAGGCGCACGTCCGTGGGCGTCTGCGCCCACAGCGCGCCTTCGGTTATCCACCCCAGCGGCGCGTTGTCTTCCAGCAGATAGCGAATGCGGTCGGCCGGGTAAGTCGGGTCAATCGGCACGTAGCCGCCGCCCGCTTTCAGCACCGCCAGCACCGCCACAACCATCTCCACGCCGCGCGGCAGGCTGATGGCCACCCGGCTCTCCGGCCCTACGCCCTGAGCTATCAGCGCGTGCGCCAGCCGGTTGGCCCGTCGGTTCAGTTCGTCGTAGCTGAGCCGCTGCTCGCCGAACGCCAGCGCGACCGCCTGCGGCGCACGACGCGCCTGCGCTTCGAACTGCTGATGCAGGCATGCGTCGACGGGCTCGGATTGAGTCTGATTCCAGCCGTGCAGCAGGGTGTGGCGTTCGTCATCGGTCAGCAGCGGCAACTGCGCTACCGGCTGAGTCTCATCGTTTACTATGGCGCGCAGCAGCATTTTCAGGTAGCGGGCATAACGTTCTACCGTGGTGCGATCAAACAGGCTGCTGGCATATTCAATATGGCCCGTGATAAGGCTCTGCTCCTCGCCCAGCGAGAGCAGCAGGTCGGATTTGGCGCTAAACAGTTCGCCGTTATACGGCTCTACCTGGAGGCCATGAAGTTGCAAGGCATTATCGGATGCGTTTTGCCATGCCAGCATGGTTTGGAACAACGGGCTGTGCGACAGGCTGCGCGTCGGGTTGAGCGCCTCCACCAGTTGTTCGAACGGCAGATCCTGATGCGCCTGCGCCGCTAACGTAGTCGCCTTTACCTGCGCCAGCAGTACGCCGATGGAGGCCGCGCCGTCCACCCGGTTCCGCAGCGCCAGCGTATTGGCAAAGAAACCGATCATCGGCTCCAGTTCGGTGCGGGTACGCCCGGCCACCGGTGAGCCGACCACGATGTCATCCTGCCCGCTGAGGCGATAGAGCAGCAGCGTCCAACCCGCCAGCAGCGTCATATAAAGCGTGGTTTCGTGCCGCGCCGCCAGCGCCTTCAGCCCGGCGGTCAACGTCGCATCGAGCGTAAAATCAATGTAACCTCCGGCATAGTCTTGCACCGACGGCCTCGGCCGATCGGTCGGAAGCTCCAACAGAGGCGGCGCATCCGCCAGTTGCTCACGCCAGTAGGCGAGCTGCGACTGAAGGACTTCGCCCTGCAACCAGCGTCGCTGCCAGGCCGCGTAGTCCGCGTATTGAATCGCCAGCGGCGGCAGGGGATCGGGCTGCTTCTGACTGAAGGCCCGGTACAGTTCGCCCAGTTCTCGCATAAAGCCGCTGAGCGACCAGCCGTCGGCGACGATATGGTGCAGCGTCACCAGCAGCACCTGTTCGCGCTCGCTCAGCAAGACCAGCCGACCGCGAACCGGCGGTCCCTGTTGCAGATCGAAAGGTTCAGCCGCTTCTTCGTCGGCCAGTTGGCGCAATTCGGCGGCGGCGGCGGGCCGCCCGCGCAGGTCGTGCACGGTCAGCGCAAAAGGCGCAGGCTCATCAATCTGCTGCCACGGCGTGCCCTCCACGTCGACGAACCGCGTGCGCAGCGCCTCATGACGCGCCACGATGCGGTCCAACGCCATCACCAGCGCGCCTCGGTTCAGTTCGCCGCTGAGCTTCAGGCCGCAGGCGAGGTGGTAGGCCGTACTGGCTCGCTCCTCCAGTTGGATCAAAAACCAGAGCCGCTGTTGAGCAAAAGAAAGGGGAAGCGGCGCAGTACGGTCGCAGCGCTCCAGCGCCGGATCATTTCGCTCTGCCCGCAGCCGTTCCAATAGCTCGACCCGCTGCGATACCGTCATTTGCCCGAAATCGTAAGCCTGCTTGCCGTTGTCCTTGTCCGTATGCATTGAATCATCCATCTTAATACCTCCATTTATCACTTCAGCGCTGATCGAAGGAATCCTCTTTCGACATCAACTCTTGAAGCTGCATATCAATATGTTGCAAAAGCAGATCGGCCATTCTTTGCAGTTGCGGAGCCGCAAACACATCCTGTAGCGGCACCTCGATCATCAACCGATTTTTGATCCGTGAAACCAGCTGTACGGCCAGCAGCGAGTGTCCTCCCAGCAAGAAAAAGTGATCCTGACGTCCCACCCGTTCCACATGGAGCAGCTCGCGCCAGATGTCGGCCAGGAGCTGTTCGATTTCGCCCTGCGGCGGTTCGTATTCCTGACTGACATAAGCCGCCGCATCCGGCGCAGGCAATGCGCTACGGTCAAGCTTTCCATTAGGGCTGACCGGGAAGTGGTTTAACGGCACGTAGGCGATGGGCACCATGTATTCCGGCAGACGACCGGCAAGATAGTGGTGTAGCGTTTCGGCCTGACACGACGCACCTTCCTCACCGTTCGGCAGGAAGTAAGCCACCAGACGGCGGTTATCGGGATCCTCCTCTTTCAGCACCACCAGCGATTGGGCAATGCCGGGGCAGGTATTCAGTTGAGCTTCAATCTCCTCTAATTCGACCCGGAATCCGCGCACCTTAACCTGACGATCGCCACGACCCAGATAGGCGATCGTGCCATCCGCATTCCAGCGGCCGATGTCGCCCGTGCGATACATCCGTTGCGGGAGCGTATGCCGGGATGGTGGCACGAAGGGGTCGGGCAGAAAGCGTTCAGCGGTCAGTGCCGGATGGTTGAGATAGCCGCAGGCCACGGCATCACCGGCCAGATAAATCTCGCCGCTGACACCGACCGGTACCGGCTGCTGCAAGGCATCAAGCAAATAGACGCGTGTATTGGCGATAGGGCGGCCAATAGGCGGTAACCGTCCCCAATCCTGCGCGGATGACGGCAGATCAAAACAGCTGACCACGTGGGTTTCGGTTGGTCCGTAATGGTTATAGAGACGGACATGGGAGAGCCGCTCGATGAACGCTTGTTGAAGCATCGGGGTGATGACCAACTGCTCACCGGCGGTGATGATCTCACGCAGCGAGTCCAGCGGTTGCGTTTCGGTCTGCAACTGGGCCGCCAACGCTTTAAGCGCGACATAAGGAAGATAGAGCCGCGCTATCTGACGTTGGCGGATCAGCGCGGAAAGTTTGACCATATCCAGTCGGCTAGCCTCATCTATCAGCACCAGCTCGCCGCCGAACAACAACGTACTGAAGATCTCCTGAAAAGAGACATCGAACCCCATCGCCGCGTATTGCAAGGTGCGCGGCGTCGTTTTTTCTCCGCGCATCTGCCGCTGCCAGTGCATGAGGTTGACCAACGCGCGGTGCGGCATCGCTACGCCTTTGGGCTGGCCCGTCGAGCCTGAGGTATAAATCACGTAGGCCAACTGCGAGGCATTCAGCGGCGAAGCCGGGTTATCCGTCAGCGGCTGCATCCGGTCTTCGATTAACCGTTCGGGCAACAACAACAGCTTGCATGCTTCATCGGTGGGCAGCCTTGATGACAGGGATGCGTCGGTTATCAGCACCCGCGGCTGGCCGTCGTGTAATAAGTAGCGGATACGGTCATCCGGGTAGGCCGGATCGATAGGCAGATAGGCGCCGCCCGCCTTCAGCACTGCCAGCACCGCCACCACCGATTGCAGGCCGCGCGGCAGACAGATCGCCACTCGCGTATCCGGCACCACCCCCTGTGATATCAACACGTGCGCCAGCCGGTTGGCGTGCTGATTCAATGCGTCATAGCTCAGTTGCTGTTCGTTATAGACCAGCGCCACCGCCTGCGGCGTGCGCCGCACCTGGGCTTCGAACAGCTGATGGATCCCCTGCTCCTGCGGATAGTCGGCGCGGGTATCGTTCCAGCCATACAGCACCTGCTGGCGTTCGGCGTCGGACAGCAGCGGCAGCCGGACAATCTCCTGCGCCTCATCCTCTACCAGTGCCTGTAACAAACGCTGCAGATATCCGATATACCGCGTCGCCGTCTCAGGGTCGAACAGGCTGCTGGCATACTCGATGCAGCCTTCGATCCGGTCGCCTTCCGCCTCTAACGCCAATAGCAGATCAAATTTGGCCGTTACCTGTCCGGCGATAAAAGGTGCCACCTTCAGCCCCTGCAATGCTAGCGAGTTCCCTTTATCCTCCTGCCAGACCATCATGGTCTGGAACAGCGGGCTGTGCGCCAGACTGCGTACCGGATTCAACGCTTCCACCAGCTGTTCGAACGGCAGATCCTGATGCGCCTGCGCCGCCAGCGTGGTCGCCTTCACCTGCGCCAGCAGTTCGCCCACCGTCGCGTTGTCCGCTATCCGGCAGCGCAAGGCTAACGTGTTGGCGAAGAAACCGATCAGCGGCTCCAGCTCGGTGCGGGTGCGCCCCGCCGCCGGCGAGCCGATCACGATATCGTCCTGCCCGCTCAGCCGGTGCAGCAGAATGGCCCAGCCGGTCAGCAGCGTCATATACAGCGTGGCGTCGTGACGCGCCGCCAGCCTTTTCAGCCCCGCCGTCAGCCCCGCATCCAGCGTGAAGTCGACACGCCCCCCGGCATAGTCCTGCACCGCCGGCCGCGGTCTGTCCGTCGGCAGCGCCAGCAGCGGCGGCACCTCCGCCAGCTGCTCCCGCCAGTACCCCAGCTGCGTTTGCAGGATCGGCCCTTCTACCCAGCGGCGCTGCCAGGCGGCGTAGTCCGCGTATTGAAGACGCAGCGGCGGCAGCGGCGAAGCTTTCCCGGCGGCAAAGGCGTCGTACAACGCCCCCAGCTCCCGCATAAAGAGGCCGACAGACCAGCCGTCCGAGATAATGTGGTGCAGCGTGAACAGCAGCACCTGCCGACGGTCGTCCAGCCGGATCAGGCGCCCCCGGACCAGGCCCCCCCGTTCAAGGTCAAAGGGGGCGGCCGCTTCCTCCGCGCTCAGCCGCGACAGCGCCCTTTCCGGCTCGGGATGCCCTCGCAGGTCGTCCACCACAAGCGCAAAAGGCGCGGGCGCGTGGATTTGCTGATACGGCGTGCCGTCTTCCGGCACAAAGCCGGTACGCAGCGGCTCATGACGCGCCACGATACCGTCGAGCGCCGCCTGCAGCGCCTCAACGTTCACCTCGCCGTCCAGCCGCACCCCGCCCGCCATGTGATACGCCGCGCTGGCGTTCGCTTCCAGCTGCGACAGGAACCACAGCCGCTGCTGGGCAAACGACAGCGCCAGCCGCCCCGTGCGCTCGGCCGGGGCTATCGGCGGCAGCGCGCTCAACGGCGCCTGCCCGACCGCCTGCGCGAAGGCCGCCAGCACCGGATGGGCAAACAGCGTGCCGAGCGCCACGTCACGCCCCAGATTCTGACGCACCCGCGACAGCAGCTGGATAGCCAGCAGCGAGTGGCCGCCCAGCGCGAAGAAGTGGTCGTGCCGCCCCACGGGCTCGACGCCCAGCAGTGACGACCACAGCCCCGCCAGCGTGGTTTCGGTTTCCCCCTGCGGCGCTTCGTAGCGCTGCACGGCGTAGGCCCCGGCGTCCGGCTCCGGCAGCGCCTGCCGGTCCAGCTTGCCGTGCGCGGTCAGCGGCCAGGCGCTCAGGCGCACCCAGGCCCCCGGCAGCATGTAGTCCGGCAGCTCCGCCGCCACCCAGTCGCGCAATGACTGCGCCTCCTGCGGCTCCTCCGACAGATAGTAGGCCACCAGTCGGCTATCCCCGTCCTCCGCCTGCCGCGCGATGACCACGCAGTCATCCACCGCCGGATGACGGCGCAGCCGCGCCGCTATCTCGCCCAGCTCAATGCGGAAGCCGCGGATTTTGACCTGATGGTCGTTGCGTCCCAGATATTCCAGCGCGCCGTCGCCGGACCAGCGCGCCCGGTCGCCGGTTTTGTACAGCCTCGCGCCCGCTTCATCCGCAAACGGGTCGTCAATAAAACGCGCCGCCGTCAGCGCCGCCCGGTTCAGGTAACCGCGCGCCACCCCGCCGCCGCCGACGTACAGTTCGCCCGCCACGCCCACCGGCACCGGCTGGCCCGCCTCGTCCAGCACGTAGATGCGCAGGTCCGGGATACGTTCGCCTATCGGGCTGACGTCAAGCGCCGTGTCCGCCGGCGAGAGCTGACGGTAGGTGACGTGCACCGTGGTTTCGGTGATGCCGTACATATTCACCAGCGTCGTGCGCTCGCCGTTTTGCGCGTACCACGGCGCCAGCATCGCCGGCTCCAGCGCTTCCCCGCCGAAAATCACCCAGCGCAGCGCATGTGACAATGACGGCGGGGCCTCCGACTGGGCGGCAATCAGGGGCCGGAACGCCCCCGGCGTCTGGTTCAGCACCGTCACGCCCTGCTCGCACAGCAGCTGATAAAACGCCGCCGGCGTCCGCGCCGTCTCCTGCGCCACCACCACCAGCCGGCCGCCGTGCAGCAGCGCGCCCCACAGCTCCCACACCGAGAAGTCGAACGACAGCGAGTGGAACAGGCTCCAGACATCGTCGGCGCCAAAGTCGAACCACCGGCGGGTGGACGCGAACAGCCGCATCACCTGCGCGTGCTCCACCATCACCCCTTTCGGCTGCCCGGTGGAGCCCGAGGTGTAAATCACGTAGGCCAACTGATGCGGGTCTGCCGCCCGGTCCGGGTTGCCGTCCGGCTGCCCGGCCAGCAGCGCCGGCGACGCCAGGTCGAACAGGCGCACGTCCGTGGGCGTCTGCGCCCACAGCGCGCCTTCGGTTATCCACCCCAGCGGCGCGCTGTCTTCCAGCAGATAGCGAATGCGGTCGGCCGGGTAAGTCGGGTCAATCGGCACGTAGCCGCCGCCCGCTTTCAGCACCGCCAGCACCGCCACAACCATCTCCACGCCGCGCGGCAGGCTGATGGCCACCCGGCTCTCCGGCCCCACGCCCTGCGCTATCAGCGCGTGCGCCAGCCGGTTGGCCCGTCGGTTAAGCTCGTCGTAGCTGAGCCGCTGCTCGCCGAACGCCAGCGCGACCGCCTGCGGCGCACGACGCGCCTGCGCTTCGAACTGCTGATGCAGGCATGCGTCGACGGGCTCGGATTGAGTCTGATTCCAGCCGTGCAGCAGGGTGTGACGTTCGTCATCGGTCAGCAGCGGCAACTGCGCTACCGGCTGAGTCTCATCGTTCACCATGGCGCGCAGCAGCACCTGCCAATGCGACAACATACGCGCCACCGTCACCCGGTCGAACACGCTCACGGCAAAGTCCAGACTGCCGGAAAGGGTCGCGCCCGTTTCTTCAAAAGACACCAGCAAATCAAATTTGGCGCTCACCGGTTCAGCGCTGAAAGATTCGACCTGCATGCCGTCCAACTGCAGGGCATCATCCGGCAAGTTCTGCCATGCCAGCATGGTTTGAAACAACGGGCTGTGCGACAGGCTGCGCGTCGGGTTGAGCGCTTCCACCAGTTGTTCGAACGGCAGATCCTGATGGGCCTGCGCCGCCAGCATGGTCTCCTTCACCTGCGCCAGCAGTACGCCGACCGAGGCCGCACCGTCCACCCGGTTACGCAGCGCCAGCGTATTAACAAAGAAACCGATCAGCGGCTCCAGTTCGGTACGGGTACGCCCGGCCACCGGTGCGCCGACCACGATGTCATCCTGCC
The DNA here is from genome assembly GCF_015999465.1 of Lonsdalea populi. NCBI lineage: Bacteria > Pseudomonadati > Pseudomonadota > Gammaproteobacteria > Enterobacterales > Pectobacteriaceae > Lonsdalea > Lonsdalea populi. The sequence goes on along the minus strand of NZ_CP065534.1, from coordinate 787,177 downwards.
CGCTGAGGCGATAGAGCAGCAGCGTCCAACCCGCCAGCAGCGTCATATAAAGCGTGGTTTCGTGCCGCGCCGCCAGCGCCTTCAGCCCGGCGGTCAACGTCGCATCGAGCGTGAAGTCGATACGTTCGCCCATATAATCCTGCACCGACGGCCGCGGACGATCGGTCGGAAGCTCCAACAGAGGCGGCGCATCCGCCAGTTGCTCACGCCAGTAGGCGAGCTGCGACTGGAGGACTTCGCCCTGCAACCAGCGTCGCTGCCAGGCCGCGTAGTCCGCGTATTGAATCGCCAGCGGCGGCAGGGGATCGGGCTGCTTCTGACTGAAGGCCCGGTACAGTTCGCCCAGTTCTCGCATAAAGCCGCTGAGCGACCAGCCGTCGGCGACGATATGGTGCAGCGTCACCAGCAGCACCTGTTCGCGCTCGCTCAGCAAGACCAGCCGACCGCGAACCGGCGGTCCCTGTTGCAGATCGAAAGGTTCAGCCGCTTCTTCGTCGGCCAGTTGGCGCAATTCGGCGGCGGGCCGCCCGCGCAGGTCGTGCACGGTCAGCGCAAAAGGCGCAGGCTCATCAATCTGCTGCCACGGCATGCCCTCCACGTCGACGAACCGAGTGCGCAGCGCCTCATGACGCGCCACGATGCGGTCCAACGCCATCACCAGCGCGCCTCGGTTCAGTTCGCCGCTGAGCTTCAGGCCGCCAGCAATATGGTAGGCGGTGCTGGCCCGGGCCTCCAACTGGGTTAAGAACCATAGCCGCTGCTGCGCAAACGAGAGCGCTAGCGGCTGAGCCCGATCGGCAAGCGTAATCGCCGGGAGCGAGCAGATCGGCGCGCGGTCCACTATGCCAGCGAAATCTGCCAGCACCGGATGAGTAAATAGCGTACTCAGCGCCACTTCACGTCCGTGTTCATGGCGGATCCTCGACACCATTTGAATCGCCAGCAGTGAGTGACCGCCGAGGATGAAAAAGTGGTCGTCTCTCCCGACCCGCATACCCCCTAAGAGTTCGGACCACAGTTCGGCCAGCGCCGATTCGGTTTCCCCCTGCGGCGCGACATAGGTCTGCCGCTGATAATCGGATGCGTCCGGTGCAGGCAGCGCGCGGCGATCGAGTTTGCCATTTGGCGTCAGCGGCCAGGCGGCCAGATGAACCCATGCGCTCGGTAACATATAATCCGGCAGTTTTTCCGCCAGCCAGCCGTGCAATTCGCGGGCCGCCTGCGGCTGCTCAGACAAATAGTAAGCTACAAGCCGCGTCTCTCCGTTCTCTTCGGATCGTGCCGTGACCACACAATCATGGATGGCGTCGTGAGCGCCCAATAGCGCTTCAATCTCACCCAGTTCGATACGAAAACCGCGAATTTTCACCTGATGATCGTTGCGTCCCAGGTATTCCAGCACGCCGTCCACCCGCCAGCGCGCCCGGTCGCCGGTCTTGTACAACCGCGCGGCGGGATCAACCGAGAAGGGATTCGCGACAAAGCTCGCCGCCGTCAGCATCGGCCGGCCCAGGTAGCCGCGCGCCAGTTGCACCCCGCCGAGATAAAGTTCTCCCGCCACGCCGACCGGCACCGGCTGCCCCAGGTTATCCAGCACATAGGTTTGCGTGTTGGCGATCGGTCGGCCAATCGGCACAAGCGGAGAGGTTTCGTGGCCGAGCGCGGGCCACGCAGTGACGTCGACCGCCGCTTCTGTCGGCCCATAGAGATTGAAGAGCGCCGCTCGTGGCAGACAGGCGAGAGCCTGCCGCGCCAGCGCCGATCCCAGCCCTTCTCCACTACAGATAACGCGCCGCAGGCTATCGCATCCACAAGCCGCTTTGCTGGAAAGAAAGGCTTGCAGCATCGGGGGAACAAAATGCACGGTGGTGACGGCCCGCCGTTGGATAAGTTGGGCAAGATAGTCGGGATCTTTTTGTCCTTCGTGACGAGCCAGTACCAGCGGTACGCCCACCATCAGCGGCCAAAACAGTTCCCAGACCGAGACGTCGAATCCCAGCGGCGTTTTCTGCAGCACAACATCATCGGCGGCAAGCCGATATTCATCCTGCATCCACATCAGGCGATTAACGATAGCCCGGTGTTCGATCATCACGCCTTTGGGTTTTCCGGTCGACCCCGAGGTATAAATCACGTAGGCCAGGTGATGCGGCATCACCCCCTGCGAATCGGGATTGAACGTCGGCCGCTGACGGAGGCCATCAGCATGATCCAGATCGACCAACGACGTCCCCGACGGCCGTTGTGCAGGCAGATTGCCGCGGGTTATCAGCACTCGCGGTGCGCTGTCCTCCAGCATCGCATTGATGCGGTCAATGGGATAAGCCGGGTCAATCGGCACGTAAGCGCCGCCCGCCTTCAGCACCGCCAGTACCGCCACCACCATCTCCAGGCTGCGCGGCAGGCAAATTGCCACCCGTTCGTCCGCTCCTACGCCATGCGCTATCAGCTCGTGGGCCAATGCGTTGGCCTGCTGGTTCATCGCGCCGTAGCGCAATTGCCGATCGTCATACACGAGCGCCACCGCCTGCGGCGTGCGTGCGCTCTGCGCCTCAATTAACTGATGCAGGCACTGGCCGTTCGGGTAATCCTTGCGGGTGGCATTCCATTCATACACCACCTGCCGGCGCTGAGTTTCGGTCAACAGCGGCAACTGCGCTACCGCCAGATCGTCGTCCCGGACCAGCGCCCGCAGCAGCACCTGCCAATGTTCAACGTAGCGTTCCACCGTTTCCCGGTAGAACAGGCTACTCGCAAATTCGAGACTCCCCTCAAGGCAGCCCGCGCGAATGCCCAGCGTCATCGACAAGTCGAACTGCGTCGTCACCTGCCCGGCGTTAAAGGGTTCGGCCGTTATCCCCTCTAGGCGTAACATGTCATCGCCCTCGTTATTCCAGACAAATAACGTTTGAAACAACGGGCTGTGCGCCAGGCTGCGTGTCGGGTTGAGCGCTTCCACCAGCTGTTCGAACGGCACATCCTGATGCGCCTGCGCCGCCAGCGTGGTGGCTTTGACCTGCCCGAGCAACGCGGCTACCGAGGTGTCGCTATCGACCCGGCAGCGCAATGCCAGCGTATTGACGAAGAAGCCGATCAAGGGCTCCAGTTCGATGCGGGTACGGCCTGCTACCGGCGAGCCGATCACGATATCGTCTTGTCCGCTCAGCCGGTGCAGCAGAATCGCCCAGCCCGTTAGCAGCGTCATATACAGCGTCGCGTCGTGACGTACCGCCAGCGCCTTCAGGGCGTCTGTCAGGCCGGCGTCCAGCCGGAAGTCAACCCGTCCGCCGGCGTAGTCCTGCGCCGCCGGTCTCGGCCTGTCGGTCGGCAGCTCCAGCAGCGGCGGGACATCCGCCAGCTGTTCACGCCAGTATGCGAGTTGCATTTGCAGTACACTGCCCTGCATCCATTGCCGCTGCCAGGCGGCAAAATCCGCATACTGAACGGTCAACGGCGGCAAGGGATCGCATTCACCCTGACAAAACGCCGGATACAACGCATTGAGTTCTTCCATCAGACGAGCCAGCGACCAGCCGTCGGAGACAAGATGGTGCATCGTCACCAGCAAAACATGCCGCTGGGCATCGAGCCGGATGAGCCGCCCGCGAATCGGTCCATCCTGTGTGACGTCAAACGGCATCGCCGCTTCATGCTCCGCCATACGACGCAGGGCGTCGTCCGTATCGGGGCTGGAGCTCAGATCATGCCGAGTCAGCGCGAACGGTTCCGCCGCAAAAATCTGTTGGCAGGGGGTGCCGTTTACCGCGATGAAACGAGTACGCAGCGACTCATGGCGCACGACAATGCGATCCAGCGCCGCCTGCAACGCATCGACGTTTAACGCGCCGGTCAAGATCACGCCGCCTGCGATATGGTAGGCCGCGCTGGCGCGCGCTTCTAACTGCATCAGGAACCACAGCCGCTGTTGAGCAAACGACAAGGCCAGCGGCGAATCCCGGTCAACCGGCATGATCGGCGCCAACGGACGACATGCGGATGGCTCGACGATCTGCGCGAAATCAGCCAGTACCGGATGGTCAAACAGCGCGTTCAACGCTATTTCCCGCCCCAGATGACGGCGAATACGCGACAGCAGTTGAATAGCCAACAGCGAATGGCCGCCGAGGGCGAAGAAGTGATCGTCGCGGCCCACCTGCTCTATCCCGAGGAGATCGGCCCAAAGTTTGGCCAGCGCCGTTTCCGTTTCCCCCTGCGGCGGGATATAAATCTGCCGCTGGTAGGCTGATGAATCCGGCGCGGGCAGCGCGCGGCGATCGAGTTTGCCATTTGGCGTCAGCGGCCAGGCGGCCAGATGAACCCATGCGCTCGGCAGCATATAATCCGGCAATTGCTCAGCCACCCAGTCACGCAGCGCGGTGACCGTCAGCGGCTGCGGCGACAGGTAGTAAGCCACTAACCGCACGTCCGCATCGCTCTCCTTGCGGGCCACGACCGTGGCGTCGGCCACATCGGCATGGCTGCGCAGACGCGCTTCGATTTCACCCAGTTCAATGCGGAAACCGCGAATTTTGACCTGATGGTCATTACGCCCCAGGTATTCCAGCGCGCCATCATCACGCCAGCGTACCCGATCGCCCGTCCTGTACAGGCGACGCCCCGGCACAGCGCCGAAGGGATCATCCACAAAGCGTTCAGCCGTTAATGCGGGCTGATTAAGGTAACCCTGCGCCACCCCATCGCCGCCGATGTACAGTTCACCCGCAATGCCCACCGGCACCAGCTGTTTTGCGCTATCCAACACATAAACTTGCGTGTTGGCGATAGGCTGGCCGATAGGCACGTTGGAATCTGGATTCAGGCCGGACGAAACGCACTGTGCCGTTGACCAGATGGTTGTCTCCGTCGGGCCATAGACATTCCACAGCAGGCCGACGGCATCGCTCAGCCTTGCGGCCAACGCGCCATTCAGCGCTTCTCCGCCGCACAATGCGGTCAGCGTCGAATGCCCCGGCCAACCATTATCGAGCAGCATCCGCCAGGTTGCCGGCGTGGCCTGCATAGTCGTAATGCCCGAATGCTGAATGAGATCTGCCAAACGAACCGGATCGTTGCTTTCAGCGTGGCTGGCCACCACCACCGCCGCGCCGCTAAGCAGCGGCAGAAACAGCTCCAACGCCGCGATATCGAACGCGATGGTCGTCACCGCCAGCCAGCGGTCGCCTGACGTCAACCCAAGCTGTGCGTCGAACGACGACAGCAGATTCAGCAGAGCCCGTTGTCCCACCATGACCCCTTTGGGTCTGCCGGTTGAACCCGAGGTGTAGATAATGTAGGCCAGAGCATCGGCATGACGAGCAAGCGGCGCAGGATTGCTCTCCGGTCCCGCCTCCCCATCGTCACAGGTACGCAAATCGATGAGAGAGGATGCATGAGCCGCTCCGCACACGCTATCACCTGAGACAATCGTCACGCGCGGCTGGCTATCTTTCAACATGTGATCGATACGCTCCGCCGGGTAAGACGGGTCGATCGGTATGTAGGCGCCGCCGGCTTTCAGCACCGCCAGCATCGCGACGACCATCTCCACGCCGCGCGGCAGGCAGATAGCCACCCTCTCATTCTGCGTCACACCCAACGAGATCAGGTTATGCGCCAGCCGGTTCGCACGTCGGTTGAGCACTTCGTAGCTCAACGTTTGCCGGCCGAAAATCAGCGCCGGAGCCTGCGGCGTTCGTGCAACCTGAGCTTCAAAAACATGATGAAAACAGTCATCGCGCCCATAGTCGGCCTCCGTGGCGTTCCACACGTGCAGCAGTTGGTTTATTTCCACGTCGGGTAATATCGACAGCGAGCGGGCCGGGGTATCTGGCGCTTCATTGAGCGCCGTCACCAGCGCGTTCAGGATCTGATACAGGTAACCCTTGAGGCGATGGGGATCGGCCTGCCCACACACCTGCACCTCAACCAAAAAGCTCTGCCCGGTGTCATCCACGTTCAACGTGAACGGATAGTGAGTACGCTCTTTCGTGGTCAGCATCTCAGCGCCGGTGCCGGACAAATCCACCAGCCCGGCGATACGGCTATGCTGGCTGTGGCGGAAGTTGAGCAACGACGAAAACAGCGGGGTTGCCTGCGGCACACCGCTGCAACGTTGCGCCAGCGATAGCGGGGCATGTTCACGATCCAGCAGGCTGGCGAGACGTTGATGGGCTTGTTGCAGCGCCTGTAAGGTCGTTTGTTCTTCGATATCGATACAGATCGGCAGGGTATTGATAAACATCCCCATCGCCCGTTCGATCCCTTCCCCGCCTTTCATTCTTCCCAGCAATACCGTACCGAAAACCGGCCGGTGGGTTTCAGATGTCCGCGCCAGCATCACGGCCCAAGCCAAATGGAACACGCTGGCGACACTGACGCCGCTGCGCTGCGCGATGTCTCTCAGCTGCGCAGCAAAGCTCTCATCAAGCAAAACCCGCGCCGATTGAACGTCGTGGTGTTGATCGGTGATGGAGACATGACCAAACGGCGCCGTCGGCTCCGTCACCCCTTGCAGCATGTCCTTAAAGAACGCCTCGTGGTCGTCACGCTGCGCTTCACGACGAGCGTGCATGACAAAATGGCGGAAAGGCGTGGTCGGCGGCAGAGACGATTCATCGCCATCAAGCAGCGACCGGATCTCGTCCACCATAAGATCAAGCGCGGTATGATCAACCGCCAGCTGGTGCGTTTGCAGTTCGAGATAAACGTGCGCATCCACAGGATCGACAGAGACACGGCAATGGAGCAGCGGCGCGCGCCGTATATCAATGTATGTATCCAGGTGGGATTCGCGAGAGTATTCGACCTCCACGACGGGCAGCGCAGCATGGCGATACACCACCTGCAGCGGTGTTTCCAGCCCTTGCCAGAAAAAGGCCGTGCGCAGAATGTCGTGCCGATCGACCACGTTTTGCAACGCGTTGAGAAAGCGATTTAACGTGTCCGGGTGAGCAAATCTCAACGTGGTGATTTCAACGTAAGGATCGCTCTCCGGGCTTAGCAGATGGTGGAAAAGTATCCCCTCCTGCAATGAGGTCAGCGGATAAATATCCTGCACGTTTTGCGCGCCGCCGGGCACGGTCGAGACAATGCTGTCGATCTGTTCCTGACTGAGCGTAACCAGAGGGAGCATCTCCGGCACGATACGAGTCTGCGGCGTCGTCAGTGGATTGACGGGGATATCGTCCGCCACGTCGGATGTTGCGCTGACCCACTGCGCAAAGTCGGACAGTACCGGGGCCATAAACAACGCCGACACCTCCGCGTGCAGCGCCATAGGCCGCATCCGTGCCAGCAGTTGAACGGCCAGCAAAGAATGGCCGCCAAGCGCAAAGAAGTTGTCGTATCGGCCGACCCGCTCTACCCCCAGCAGACCGCCCCACAGTGACGCCAGCGTGGTTTCGATACCGTCCAGCGGCGCGACATAGCCCTGCTGTGCGTAGGCGGCCGCGTCGGGCGGCGGCAGCGCCTTGCGATCCAACTTACCATTGGAAGTTAACGGCCAGACGTCGAGGTGAACCCAGGCAGCCGGCAGCATATGGTCGGGCAGTTGCTCGGCGACCCAGGCGCGCAGTTCGCTAGCATCTTGCGCTTCAGGAGCCAGATAATAGGCGACCAGCCGCGCCTCAACGCTTCCCTCCCGCCATACCGTCACCACACAATCCGTTACCTGCGCATGACTACGCAACCGCGCCTCGATTTCGCCTAATTCAATGCGGAAACCACGAATCTTCACCTGGTGATCGTTACGGCCAAGGTACTCCAGTGAACCATCGTCATGCCATCGCACCCGGTCACCGGTCTTGTACATCCGCGCTTCCGGCTGATTGGCAAAGGGGTCGGAGACGAAGCACGCCGCCGTCAGATCGTCCCGGTTCAGGTAGCCGCGGGCGACGCCAGCACCGCCGATAAACAGCTCGCCAGCCACGCCGACCGGCACCGGTTCTCCATTTTTGTCCAGAACGTATACGCGAGTATTGGCCAACGGACGCCCAATGCAGCCCGTTTTGTTTACCGACTCGATGCGATGCACGGTGGCATTCACCGTCGCTTCCGTCGGGCCGTAAGCGTTAAACAACGCGGGACGCCAACCCTCGCGGGCGTACCAGCACTGAATCGCTTCATGGCTAACGGCTTCACCGCCAATCATGACCTGACGAACACAGCTCGGGATCGCCGCGCTGCCGTCTCGAATCAAGGTATTCCAAAACACCACCGGCAAGTTAGCGACGGTTATCGCATGGCGCTGACAAAGCTGCCAGAACAAGGACGCATCACTCACCCACTCATCGGTGCGCAGCACCAGCGCAGCGCCCGAACAGAGCGCGCCGAAGATCTCCTCCACCGACATATCAAAGGTAAAGGGCGCAAATTGGAGGACCCGGTCGTGCGCATTCAGTCCATAGCAGTGCTGTAACGCGGTGACCTGATGGCACAGATGACGGTGTTCAATCATGACGCCTTTCGGTTTTCCGGTGGATCCGGAGGTGTATATCACGTAAGCCAGATGATGGGCGGATAGCCCAAGCGCCGGCGTATCCGGATCGGTAACTGGCCACGGCGTCTCTCCGTCAAAGCGGTCCGGGTCGAGAATATCTATCCCGCTCGCTTGGCCTTGCCAAAACGCGGTACGAGTCACTACCACTCGAGGTTGACTATCGTCCAGTATGTAATTGATACGGTCGGCCGGATAGTTTGGGTCAATGGGGACGTAGGCACCGCCCGCCTTCAGCACTGCCAGCACCGCCACCACCATTTCCACGCCGCGCGGCAGACAGATCGCCACTCGCGTATCCGGCACCACCCCCTGTGATATCAACACGTGCGCCAGCCGGTTGGCGCGTTGGTTCAGCTCGTCGTAGCTTAGCTGCTGCTCGTTATAGACCAGCGCCACCGCCTGCGGCGTGCGCCGCACCTGGGCTTCGAACAGCTGATGGATCCCCTGCTCCTGCGGATAGTCGACGCGGGTGTCGTTCCAGTCATGCAGCATGCGCTGACGTTCGGCGTCGGACAGCAGCGGCAGCCGGGCGATATCCTGCTCTGCCTCTCCCGCCATCGCCCGCAACAGCACCTGCCAGTGAGCCACATAGCGTTCCACCGTTTCACGATCGAACAGGCTGCTGGCATACTCGATCCCGCCCTCGATCCGATCGTCGTACTCGCCCAGCGTCAGCGACAAATCGAACTGCGCCGTCACCTGATCGGACGTGAATAGTCGCCCTTGCAGATCACCCAGTTGCAGGGCTTCCCCGGCGGCGTTTTGCCAGGCCAGCATGGTCTGGAACAGCGGGCTGTGCGCCAGACTGCGTACCGGATTCAACGCTTCCACCAGTTGTTCGAACGGCAGATCCTGATGCGCCTGCGCCGCCAGCGTAGTCGCCTTCACCTGCGCCAGCAGTTCGCCCACCGTCATGTTGTCCGCTATCCGGCAGCGCAGCGCCAGCATATTGACGAACAGGCCGATCAGCGGCTCCAGCTCGGTGCGGGTGCGCCCCGCCGCCGGCGAGCCGATCACGATATCGTCCTGCCCGCTCAGCCGGTGCAGCAGAATGGCCCAGCCGGTCAGCAGCGTCATATACAGCGTGGCGTCGTGACGCGCCGCCAGCCTTTTCAGCCCCGCCGTCAGCCCCGCATCCAGCGTGAAGTCGACACGCCCCCCGGCATAGTCCTGCACCGCCGGCCGCGGTCTGTCCGTCGGCAGCGCCAGCAGCGGCGGCACCTCCGCCAGCTGCGACCGCCAGTACCCCAGCTGCGTTTGCAGGATCGGCCCTTCTATCCAGCGGCGCTGCCAGGCGGCGTAGTCGGCGTATTGAAGACGCAGCGGCGACAGCGGCGAAGCCTTCCCGGCGGCAAAGGCGTCGTACAACGCCCCCAGCTCCCGCATGAAGAGGCCGACAGACCAGCCGTCCGAGATAATGTGGTGCAGCGTGAACAGCAGCACCTGCCGACGGTCGTCCAGCCGGATCAGCCGGCCCCGGACCAGGTCCCCCCGTTCAAGGTCAAAGGGGGCGGCCGCTTCCTCCGCGCTCAGCCGCGACAGCGCCCTTTCCGGCTCGGGATGCCCTCGCAGGTCGTCTACCACAAGCGCAAAAGGCGCGGGCGCGTGGATTTGCTGATACGGCGTGCCGTCTTCCGGCACAAAACCGGTACGCAGCGGCTCATGACGCGCCACGATACCGTCGAGCGCCGCCTGCAGCGCCTCAACGTTCACCTCGCCGTCCAGCCGCACCCCGCCCGCCATGTGATACGCCGCGCTGGCGTTCGCTTCCAGCTGCGACAGGAACCACAGCCGCTGCTGGGCAAACGACAGCGCCAGCCGCCCCGTGCGCTCGGCCGGGGCTATCGGCGGCAGCGCGCTCAACGGCGCCTGCCCGACCGCCTGCGCGAAGGCCGCCAGCACCGGATGGGCAAACAGCGTGCCGAGCGCCACGTCACGCCCCAGATTCTGACGCACCCGCGACAGCAGCTGGATAGCCAGCAGCGAGTGGCCGCCCAGCGCGAAGAAGTGGTCGTGCCGCCCCACGGGCTCGACGCCCAGCAGTGACGACCACAGCCCCGCCAGCGTGGTTTCGGTTTCCCCCTGCGGCGCTTCGTAGCGCTGCACGGCGTAGGCCCCGGCGTCCGGCTCCGGCAGCGCCTGCCGGTCCAGCTTGCCGTGCGCGGTCAGCGGCCAGGCGCTCAGGCGCACCCAGGCCCCCGGCAGCATGTAGTCCGGCAGCTCCGCCGCCACCCAGTCGCGCAATGACTGCGCCTCCTGCGGCTCCTCCGACAGATAGTAGGCCACCAGTCGGCTATCCCCGTCCTCCGCCTGCCGCGCGATGACCACGCAGTCATCCACCGCCGGATGACGGCGCAGCCGCGCCGCTATCTCGCCCAGCTCAATGCGGAAGCCGCGGATTTTGACCTGATGGTCGTTGCGTCCCAGATATTCCAGCGCGCCGTCGCCGGACCAGCGCGCCCGGTCGCCGGTTTTGTACAGCCTCGCGCCCGCTTCATCCGCAAACGGGTCGTCAATAAAACGCGCCGCCGTCAGCGCCGCCCGGTTCAGGTAACCGCGCGCCACCCCGCCGCCGCCGACGTACAGTTCGCCCGCCACGCCCACCGGCACCGGCTGGCCCGCCTCGTCCAGCACGTAGATGCGCAGGTCCGGGATACGTTCGCCTATCGGGCTGACGTCAAGCGCCGTGTCCGCCGGCGAGAGCTGACGGTAGGTGACGTGCACCGTGGTTTCGGTGATGCCGTACATATTCACCAGCGTCGTGCGCTCGCCGTTTTGCGCGTACCACGGCGCCAGCATCGCCGGCTCCAGCGCTTCCCCGCCGAAAATCACCCAGCGCAGCGCATGTGACAATGACGGCGGGGCCTCCGACTGGGCGGCAATCAGGGGCCGGAACGCCCCCGGCGTCTGGTTCAGCACCGTCACGCCCTGCTCGCACAGCAGCTGATAAAACGCCGCCGGCGTCCGCGCCGTCTCCTGCGCCACCACCACCAGCCGGCCGCCGTGCAGCAGCGCGCCCCACAGCTCCCACACCGAGAAGTCGAACGACAGCGAGTGGAACAGGCTCCAGACATCGTCGGCGCCAAAGTCGAACCACCGGCGGGTGGACGCGAACAGCCGCATCACCTGCGCGTGCTCCACCATCACCCCTTTCGGCTGCCCGGTGGAGCCCGAGGTGTAAATCACGTAGGCCAACTGATGCGGGTCTGCCGCCCGGTCCGGGTTGCCGTCCGGCTGCCCGGCCAGCAGCGCCGGCGACGCCAGGTCAAACAGGCGCACGTCCGTGGGCGTCTGCGCCCACAGCGCGCCTTCGGTTATCCACCCCAGCGGCGCGCTGTCTTCCAGCAGATAGCGAATGCGGTCGGCCGGGTAAGTCGGGTCAATCGGCACGTAGCCGCCGCCCGCTTTCAGCACCGCCAGCACCGCCACAACCATCTCCACGCCGCGCGGCAGGCTGATGGCCACCCGGCTCTCCGGCCCCACGCCCTGCGCTATCAGCGCGTGCGCCAGCCGGTTGGCCCGTCGGTTAAGCTCGTCGTAGCTGAGCCGCTGCTCGCCGAACGCCAGCGCGACCGCCTGCGGCGCACGGCGCGCCTGCGCTTCGAACTGCTGATGCAGGCATGCGTCGACGGGCTCGGATTGAGTCTGATTCCAGCCGTGCAGCAGGGTGTGGCGTTCGTCGGCAGACAGAAGACTTATCTGGTCGACGCGCTGGCTATCGTCGGTGATCACTACGTCGATAATAGCGGACAGATGCGTGAGATAACGGCTAACCGTATAGTCCGACAGGCGTTCCGCATCGTACTTGAGCAGGAAACTCAGACTATTTTCTGATTCCATAACTTCGGCGTTTAGCAGATTGGCGATATCACCATGACTGATCTGAACCGGATACGATACGGTGTCCCATCCCCCCCAGGATACCGTTGCGCCCGGCTGGTTTTTATCCGGCCCGCACTGGGTGCCCACCATCAACTTCATGACCCCTTTCGCACCACGATCAATCTGGTATGTGAACTGGGTTTGTATATAGGAACGCTGAGCGGAAGATCGATGGATCGGCAGACGTTCCGCCATGAGCTCAAAAGGATAATGTCGATTGCGCTTGGCCTGTCGGGCGGTGGCATGTATGGCGGTCAATAGTTCGCCAATGGTTAAATCAGTATCGAAACGCGCCGCAATAGGTACGACATTCGTGCAGTTCCCTACGGTGTTTCGCCACGGTCCCTGACCGCGCGCCGGCATCGGGCTGCCCACCATGATGTTGTCCTGGCCGGTATATCGCCGCAGGAAAATAAAATAGCTGGCAAGCAATAGCTCATACAGGGAGGTGCCATATTTTGCGGCCAAAGCGCCAAGGCCTTCCTGCTGGGCATCCGATATAAAAAAGGATTGGATGCAAGCCCGGGGAGCGGCGGACCCCGCCGAGGCGGACGCCAGATGCAGATCAAACCCTGCGCCGCCGGGTCCAGAGAACACCTGCTCCCAATACTCGAACTGTTTTTTGCCCTGAGAGCTTTCCAGCCACGCCTCCTGATGCGCGACATAGTCAAAAAAATCAGGATTATCATTGACCTTATCCACCGGTAATAGCTTCTTCTGCCCCAGCAGCCCCCCCCATTCCTCCATCAGAATCCAGAAGGAGTTACCGTCACAAATCAGGTGATCGATAACCCAAAGCAGGACGCTTTCCTCTGCGGAGATCCGGTACAGGTGAGCGCGGAGTAGCGGCTTACCATCATCAAAGGGCCGCCGGTATTCAGCCTCAATATGCTGTTGTAGGGCCGCTTCCGACCAGGAGGATGCATCATGCAAGAAAAAAGGAATTTCACCCAATGGACGAATGCACTGTTCAGGACCCTCATCACCATTGCGGAATGTCGCGCGCAGCATGGGGTGATGCGACATCATTAATTTTAGCGTGTGATGAATAATCGCAGGATCGACGTCGGCTAAAATGCGAGGGCAGAAAGCAATGTTATAACCACCACGAAGACGAGGCGATTTTTGATAGGAAATCCAAAGACTACGTTGGCTCGCGGAAAGTTTACTCCACATATCATCGACTCCTGTACATATAAGCACATCCCTGTCGGAGTAAGAGCCGTGACGCTCCTACTTATGTCGTCATTGTCTGTCCGTCATACGGTAGAACAGCTAACAGATAGGCGAAAATGATCGTTCCAGATATATTCCGCGCGCTGTTTCCACTTCGATATTGATAATTAAGTCTCCAATGTTATTTGGACGTTAACACGGGGTTTAAAAACAATCAAACCTGTATGAATGTGCCGTTTATATTTTTTAAATTTCATATACTTCATGAGGTTAAAAAAAATACAAAAATAGAGATGGTGAAATGGATTACATGGCGAAAGATATAAATCTTATCTTATTTATCAGAAAATTATCAAACACAACCCAGGAGACTCAATTAAGCTTAACTTAGAAAAAATTCACCTTTGAAAAGCTATCTTTTATTTTGATTTATTAAGATAAAAACAAGAAAAAAAATGACGCGTCGCAGAAAAAAATCACAACAAAAAAAACTAAATATTACATTGAGTAATGAATACATATTTATTTTAATTAGTTGTGGCATAGAACCTATATAGTCCCTCCGGTTTTTAGTACCACCGCCAATGAGGATCTCCGGCCAGTTTTTGCCGCGCATAGATAACGGGTGGCATATCACCCAGTGAGCTATGTGGGCGTTCCTCGTTATATTCTGTGCGCCAGTCCTCTGTGAGTTCGCGCACTTCAGACAAGGTTCTGAACAGATACATATCGAGTATTTCTGGTCGTAGCGTTTTATTAAATCGCTCGATAAATCCGTTCTGCATCGGCTTTCCGGGCTGAATAAAATCGAGTATCACACCGTGGCGTTCTGCCCATTCGGCTAAGGCTGCGGCGGTGAGCTCTGGCCCATTATCACTGCGTATAAAAGCCGGGTAGCCTCGTTCTGTGCTTAATCGTTCAAGAATGCGCACTACACGATGAGCCGGTATATTTAAATCAACTTCGATAGCCAGCGCTTCCCGATTAAAGTCATCAACGACGTTAAATAACCTGAAGCGCCGCCCGTCGCTCAGGGCATCACTCATAAAATCAACTGACCAACAGTGGTTCATTTTATGCGGAATAACCAACGGCTGTGGATACCTGTGAGGTAAGCGTTTTTTCCCTTTACGCCGAAGGTTGAGTTTTAACAATCGATAGATCCGGTAAACCCGTCTTGCATTCCACAGTAACCCTGCCTGGCGTAACTTATTGAACATCAATCCAAAACCCTAGGCTGGATACTGATACGCCAATTTTTGCAGTGCCTCGACCACGGGCAGCTCCCGTGCCGTATTCGGGCAATAATGCAACAGGATTCGACTGATACCGATAATCCGGCACCCGCGTCGTTCACTGGCCTGATGTTCCTTCATAACGTAACGCGCCCGCTCACGCTTCTCAGGCACCGTTAAAGTTTTTGAAACAACATCCTTGAGAATTTCATGATCTAAGCTGAGGGATGCGTACATCTGCTTTAATCGACAATTTTCCTCTTCCAGCTCTTTTATTCGCTTGATATCGGAGGACACCATGCCACCATATTTGGCTTTCCAGTTAATGGGATGGACTACCTCCTCCTTGCGGGCTTAACTGAATAGAACACATTCGAAGGAGAATAATCATGACCCTCAAATTTTTGGGTATCGATCTGGCTAAAAATGTTTTCCACTATGTGGACTGAATCAGGCCGGAAAACCGGTATACAGTAAGCGGGTTCGCGAAAGGTATTGCTCCAGACAGTAGTAGCTAGCATCCCGGCCTGCCTGATCGGAATAGAAGCTTCGACAGGCGCATTTTACTGGCAGCGCGAATTTGAAAAGCCGGGCCATAAAGTCAAAGTTATTAGCCCTCAGTGTGTAAAACCTTTCGTCCGGGGGCAAAAGAATGACGGGAATGACGCGCAAACTATTGGCATTGCCCTTATGCAGCCGACAATGCGATTTGTTCCCCCCAAAAGTCCGGAGCAACAGGATATTCAGGCCCTCCACAGGGCCCGACAACGCATTGTTAATCACCGGACAGCAACTGTCTGCCAGATCAGGAGATTATTACTGGATTGGGGGAGCACTATCGGTGCAGCTATTTCCAGAGTAAAGCGTGCAGTTCCTCTTATTATTGAAGATGCGGAGAATGGATTAAGCACCAGAATGCGTAAAACAGTCGCTGAGCTGTTCGATCTTTTTATTGATTTGGGACGTCGTATGACTTTCTTTGATAAAGAAATAGAAACCATATTCAGACAGTCTGAACCCTGCCGGCGTATTGCCAAAATAAAAGGCATTGGTCCTAAAACAGCGACTGCTGTGGTAGCCGCTATAGGAAAAGGCTCCGAATTTAAGAATGGTCGCCACTTTGCCGCCTGGCTCGGCCTTGTCCCGCGGCAATACTCAAGCGGAGACAGACAGGTACTGATGAATATGACCAAAAAAGGTGATAAGCATCTACGAACCTTGTTTATACATGGGGCCAGGGCCGTCGTCAGAGTTGCTGAGAATAATCATGATAGCTTAATGAATCAGTGGGTTAATCAGTAAAAGATCGAAGAGGCGTTAACAAAACGACTGTCGCTGTCGCAAACAAGAATGCCCGGATTGTCTGGTCGATGTTGAAAAATAGTACAGAATATCAATCTGTTGTGATTTAAAGCTTACCGAGAAAAGTTGCAGAGTATTGAAAAATGGTGACAGGTTACACCTGCACCATCGGAACCTGACTATTATATTGGCCTTAGAGGCCGTCTAGTTGTTGAGGCGATGGTGTGCGGATTACCCATTTGGGCACAGGTCAGTATTCCTGATGCCGGATAGATGTAAGCAACAACCCAAAACCAGATTCGGTACTTGCAAAACGGAGGTAGTCCATAGATGTAATAGCCGGCTTCCGACACACCGTTTTCGCGGCAGATACCCTTCACATGCCGACCCCCTTCAACCTCTTTTAAAACCCGCAGGATCCGAGTTTCAGTGAAACGCGCGTCCTTCATGATGAGCCTCCATTGGTTGTATTTTAGCCAGATAACGCTATTAAGCAGTAAGACTTAATTCGAGGAGCTACAACGTAAAAACAGGGTAGATTTTCCCCACCGGGGTTGAAGAAGGTAAACCTGCCACAAGAGAGAAACATTTGCCTGAAAAATAGTTGGCTTCTCTGAGCTTTGACAAGGCAATATCGGAAAGGGGGCAATCGCCAGCGTACTGACGGCGTGCCAGGCCCGAAATCAGGCTATATAATATCTATTATTAGCAGGGCCGGGGAAATTACCGGCCTTGCTATGGTCGTTCAGGATGAAGGCGTGTTTTACAGATGAAATTTCATCGCAATGTAATTACGCCTGTACGGACCGCTTCAGGCAGGCGGCATGGTGCTAACGGCAGGTTTGACAGAGATAGCAAAAGCCAGCGAGTTAGCAATATAGCATTTACTGTGGGCCAGCTCGTGTAGCGACAGAGCAAATTCGGGATCGCTTTCCGGGGCCAGTGTCACCTCAGGCCGCAACTGTGCCGAGACAAATCTACCGCTGTTTTCATCCATCGTTGCCACCGGATTATCGCTGTATTTCATCACGCAAAGACCGGCATCCGCGCAAAGATGCAGATACCACAACTGATGGCAGGCAGAAATGGATGCCAACAGTAGCTCCTCCGGGTTCCAGCTGGATTCCTGCCCCAAAAAGGCGGGATCGGCCGAGCCGGCAAGGGTTTTCCCCGCTTTACCCTTAACGGTAAACTCCCGCGCATAAGATCGATAATCACGGGTGCCGACGCCCAGATTCCCCTGCCATTCCAGTACAACCTGATAGTGATGAAGCTTCTCAGCCATTGGTTTCTCCAGATCGGCCAGATTAAAGGAAAAAAGAATGCGTGGCGGAAAGTGAGGGATTCCCTGCGCGCAACAACATGGTTCCCTGCTGAGGTAGCAATACTACAGCCGCCACTGTGCGTTCCCGCCTGATATCACCGCTGTCCGCTACGCAAACCGGCGGCGTACTGAAAAGATCAAAACAGCTTTCAGGCCGGATCGCCGGCTGCTGCAAAAATGCTCTGGTCTGCTCCAGCCGCAGCCGGGAGGAATTTCGGGCAAAAATATTGATCGCATCCTGCGGGATAAAGTCATCATACAGGAAATGATTGGTGTGCGCGGTCACCACGCCCTGCTCCACTATACGCAGCTGGTTGTTCAGGCTTTCCACACAAGCCGCCCGCTCGCCGTCGCAGAAAGTAAAAGATCGCGAGCTGGACAATGGGAGCGCAGCGAGGGTTTCGAGCGCCTCGTCAACGCTGGTGCAGGTATCCAGCAGATGGCGAATCGCCAGATAAGGCGGAATACCTTCCTGCCATTTCCCCCCCAGCACCATATTTAGCCCGATAGCCAGGCCCGCGCTGTTCATCCCGAGATAGCCCAACAGCCCGGCAAAACTCAGGACCAGCGAGCGTTGCTGCGAAGTGCTGACATGCAGAACGCGGATAAAATCGTCAAGATTGCCGTTAAGATCGACAGTTTGCGCCACCAGCGATTCGCTTTTGAGTGACGCCAGCGTCGAGCAATCACCGCCGGTGGTGATGCGGTTATAGCCCAGCACCTCCCGTCGCAGCTGCAGCAGCCAGGCAAGCTCGTGCGAAATGCCCGCCCCCATTGCCAGCCCCTCAATTTCTCTGGCAATCTCCGGTAGCCAGTGGCTTATCCGCATACGGTACGCGGCAATTTTTTCGCGCAAGCCTTCCAGCGACAACGGGCGGTCGCTAAGAGGCTGCAGGCGGCACAATCCGTCATCAGCAAACTGCCGCAGCGCATCACGGCACTGTTCGCCGTGCTGAATGCCCCGCGACAGGGCATCTCCTTCCAGGTGGATAACGAAATTTTCGCCACTCATTCTGCGGTCGTCGCCTGAGAGGCAGGCTGCAACATGGCTTTTACACCGGGCCATTCGTGCGCCAGCACGCTGTAAAAGATGGCGTCGCGGCGGCGATTGTCCGGCATAAAGTTAAAGCTGCGCAGCGTTCCCTCTTCCCTGGCGCCAATACCGCGCAGTCCGGCACGGGCACGGGTATTGAGCACGTCCGTTTTGAACTCTACGCGGATGGCGTTCAGCGTTTCAAACGCGTGACGCATCAGCAGGTATTTCGCATGGCGGTTAACGCCAGTCCCGCGAAAGTCTTTGCCCAGCCACGACCAGCCAATCTCCAGACGCGCCTCCTGCTCCACCATAGTGCCGATACTCATGCTCCCGGCAATCTGCCCGGAGGCTTTATCAACGATCGTAAACACCGCACGGGTGCCTGCAGCCTGATCGCGTAACATGGCATTGAAAAACGTCTCAAACTGCGCGTCGCTGTCGACCCGGAACACAAAGTATTGCCAAATCTGGCTATCCCGCGCCAGCTCGCGCATGGCCTGGCGGTCTTCTTCCCTTACCGCTCTCAACAGTACCCGGTCATTTTCCAGCGTCGCCGCAGCGTTCTGATTCCAGCTCATTTTCTTTATCCTTGCCGAGGGTTATGCAGCGGTGTGTTGACTCAGGATCTGGCAGACGTCGGCCAGGCTGTGCATTTTTGCCAGATCGTCTTCGGTCAGCACGGCCAGGCTGATATTCATCTCATTACACAGCGACGTAATAAACAGGATCTTATTTAACGACGTCAGTCCCCAGGCATCGCGCATATCCAGCGAGGCGTCCAACTGGTCGGCCTCAACCGGCGTAGTCAGCGTAGCAGCAAGATTTTTACGGGCGGCAGATTCCAGCGCAGAACAAGCAATTTCAGTGTGCATAAACAGTTTCCTTGGAAGTGATAAGTTGTTGCTGATAGTGCTCAAAAATCATTTTCCGCAGCGGCTTAAACTGCGATGACAGCAGGCCGTTTTCAGTGGTGAACGGCTGCTCAGCGATAATGTAACGGGCGACATATTCATCTTTTTCCGCCGCCGCATTGGCACTTTTCACCCAGGCGGCGATAGCGGCCGCATCGGCAGCAGCGCTGACCGGCGAGATAACAGCCACCAAATCGGTTTGCCGCGGGCTGAAAATCACGCATTCCGCAATCAGATCGCTTTTTTTCAGCCGCGCTTCAATGGGATGCACGTCGATCTTTTTACCGTTATCCAGCACGATCACGTTGTCAGCTCGGCCGCGGATATACAGAAAGCCCTCCTCATCGAGATAGCCCAAATCCCCGGTGCGCACGCCGCCGTCAGCGGTAAACATTTTTTCCGACGCGCCCGACTGTGCGTAGAGATAGCGTGTATTGACCGGGTAGCGGCTGTGTACCACGATCATGCCGTCTGCATCGATCTCAACCCGCTTCTCCGGCAGCACCTGCCCGACGCTGCCAGGGCGGCTGGCAGCCGGGTAATTTTTGGTAACGATGCAGGTTTCGTTCATGCCGTAGCCTTCGAACAACGGCAGCCCAATCTGATGGAACAGGCGTACCGTACCGGGATCGGCCGGGGCGGAGCCGGTCCACAAATAGCGGATCTGATTACCGAACAGCCGCTGCCCTTTCGCCGTCATCGCCGCCACATCGCCGTCCGCCTGCTCGATATGACGCCGGGCGGCATCAAAGAACGCCGGGACGCCCATCACTACGGTTGGGTTAAGCTGCGGCATCACGATAAGCGCCGACTGGAAGTTAGTCAGAATAGTGTCGTGCCCAAATTTTAATGCGGAATAGATCCAGTAGCGCTGCTGCAACAGTGACAGCGGCAGAAACACCAGCAGGCTGTCCTGCGGGCCGTGGGCAAACAGCGTTTGCACGTCGCGCAGGGAGGAGTCAATGCTGCCAACGGTGGCTGCCAGCCCTTTCGGCACGCCGGTAGAGCCGGAGGTGAACTTGATGGTGGTGGTCTCGTCAGCAGCATAGCTGACCGATGGTAGCGTGGAGGGCTGCTGCTCCAGAAAAGCGTTAATCTCACCAAGGTGGCGCAGGCTGGCTATCTCACTGTCGTGCGGCCTGTCGGTAAAAAGCCACTTCAGCTGATAGCGCTGCGCCAGCGCTTCCGTCTCCTCAAACTTGCCCGGATCGAACCCGGCAGTCCGCACTTTGATGCGCAGCGCCGCCAGGTCGAGCAGCACCCATTCAAGACAGTTATCCGCCAGAATACCAATGGTCTCACCAGCGCGAACGCCCTGCGCCAGCAGCCCGTTCGCCACCTGTCCGGCCATGTCATAAAGCGCCGTCAGCGGGACAGTTTTGCGCCCACTCAGGGTGGCGACAATCAGGTTTCCGCCCTGCGCAGGCGGATGATTAACAATGTCATTAATCAGGGATGCGCTCATTCACTGTTTCCTCGTGTTGCGATATGTGCAGCCATGCTCTGCACCGTATTGAACTGATAGATCGACTCCAGCGGCAGCGCCACGCCAAAGGTTTTACGCACCACGGTAAGAATGCGCAGCGCACTCAGCGAGTTGCCTCCGACGCTGAAAAAGTCGTGGGTAATGTTGATCTGGCTGGCCGGTAACACCGACTGCCAGATGTCCTGCAGCTGGCTTTCAATCACACTGTTTTCATCGCTCTGCGCCGCTGGATGCACGACGGCCTCGCTCAACGCCAGCTGGCCGAGCGCTTTACGATCCACTTTCAGATTGCGGTTCAACGGCAGCGACAGGTGCCAGCTGAAGCGAGCCGGGATCATGTAATCCGGCAGGGACTCGCTGAGCGCCTGGCGTATCTGTTCAGAGTTTAAACGTGCCTCGTCGCCGACCAGGTGCGCCACCAGCAGATCGCCGCCGGCGCTTTTTGCCGCCACCACCGCCGCCTCGTTGATCCCGGCAAGTTTGACCAACGCCGCTTCGACGTCGCCCGCCTCAATGCGATAGCCGTTCACTTTGATCTGCAAATCCACCCGGCCAAGGATCTCAATGTTGCCATCGGGCAGATAGCGGCCCAGATCGCCGGTGCGGAAGTAGCGGGGCTGGTTATCGGTAGCCTCAAGATACCGCTCGCGAGTCCGGGATTCATCGCGCCAGTAGCCCGGCGTAATCCCCGCCCCGCTGGCCAGAATTTCTCCGGCCACCCAGTCAGGACAGTGTGTTCCGTCCGGGTGGCAAATCTGGCTCTGGTTATTGGCGTTGGGGCGACCGTAAGGGATTATTGCCGTAGCGCAATCCTCAGCGCTAATCGGATGGCTGATATTCCAGATAGTGGTTTCGGTAGGGCCGCCCAGCGACCACTGACGGATCGCTGGCTGCTTCGCCGCGATCGCTATAGGCAAATCCGGCGGGATGCGATCGCCGCTCATCAGCAGCAGGCGCAGCGATGCAGGCATCGCGTCACTGTGGTCGAACATCATCCTTACAATGGCAGGCACCGAATTCCATACGCTTACGTGGTATTCCGCGCAAAGCTGCGCCCAGTGTTCACTGTCGCCACTTTTATCCGCGTCCGGGATAGCCAGCGCCGCGCCTGCCGACAGCGCGCCGAAGAGATCCCACACCGAGAGATCGAAATTAAAAGCGCTGATGGCAAAAAAGCGATCTTCCGGCGTAATGGCAAAACGCCGCTGGCAGTCATCCACCACGTTGATAACATTGCGGTGCGTCACCATTACCCCTTTCGGCTGTCCGGTGGTGCCTGAGGTATACAGCACGTAGGCCAGATCGTCTGGCGAGGCGTCGGCTTCGCGCGGCGGCAGCGCCCAGGCTCCCGGCTGAGGGCAGCGCAGATCAAACTGCGGCAAGCCACAGTCCAGGTCGACATTAGTCAGTACCAGGTGCACTTCACCATCCTGCAGCATGTAATCGCGGCGGACAGGCGGCAAACGGGCATCGATGGGCAGGTAAGCTGCTCCGACCAGCACAATCGCCAGAATACCGATCGCCTGCTCCGGCGAACGTTCCGCCACCAGCCCTACCAGCGTGTTGCGCTGTACGCCATGCGATTTCAGCCACTGCGCGGCTTCAGCCACGCGATCATGAAGTTCGCCATAGCTCAGCTGGCAGCCCAGCGTACAAAGCGCTGGCGCGGCGGGCTGCTGCCTTGCACGGACGACAAAATCGTCCCCCAATAGGCGCGGCGTCACCGGCACCTCTGTCGCGTTGACCGCTTCGCGGCGCTGGCGCTGCTCGCCCGGCAGCAAATCAAACCACGACTGTTGCCAGCTTTTCGCCTGGCAAAGCAGATCGAGCATCCGCTGATAGCCCGCCGCCATCGCCGCAAGGAACCCTTCCGGAAAACTTGCATCGACGCCATCCAGCCGGATGACCAGCGCGCCGTACTGTTCAAAAACGAAGACGTCCAGCAAGACCTGCGGCGTCTGGCTGACAGTGAACACTTCTTCACCAAACAGCTGCAGAGCATCGCCGTTGACCTCTTCCAACGCACCCAGCGTGCAGTTAAAGGTATAAGGCATACGGGCAACTGCCAGCCCACGCTCACGAGCCAGCTCTTGCATCACCTCAATGCCGGAAAAATGACGATGATCGACATCCTGATGCAGACGGCGTTGCAGCGCGCTGGCCCGCTCCGAGAAAGTCAACTGCGTATCACGCATCACCTCTATCAACAGCGGCGCGGAGAACGGCCCGATGGTACGGAAAGCCTGTGGATGGATCGGACGGCGCTCCGAAATGGTGACATTCAGGGTAAAGTGATCTCCGGCTCCCCAGTAGTGCAGCGTCTCGGCCCAGGCGGCCATCAGCACCGTGGCGGGCGTCAGCTGCTGCGCGCGGATTTGTGCCTGTAGCTGCTGCCAGACACGGGCTTCCAGCGCCACTACTCGCTGGCTGAAACGTGCCGTCTGGCTGCTTGCCTTCGCGGCTTGCGGCAGGTCTGGCGCCGCGGGCAGCGTGGGAATACGGGCCAGCCAGTAATCCCGCGAACGCTGCCAGGCAGCATTGCCGCGTTCATTCTGCAGCGCCTCGATATGGCGGTTGAATGCGAGATAACTAGCGCTGTCCGCCTCACCCTGGTAATGACGATGCCAGTGATGAAACAGTAAAAACATGCTGATGCCGTCTACAATCATGCCGTCGTGGTTGATGTACAACACCATTTGCTCATCGGTCAGCAGCGCGACATCTACCTGTAACAGCGCCTCTTCCGGTGACAGCATCAGATGAGATTTCGCCTCGCGCAGCCGTGCCCGCGCCTGCTGCTGCTCTTCCTCTGACAGCCCACGCAGATCGTGACGGGTGATGACGGGTGCATCCTCACTGATAAATTGCGCATTATCCTCCACAATGCGCAGGCGTAGCGCCGGATGTGCCGCCACCACTTGCTGTAGCGCCTGTTCCAGCCGCGCCACCTCCCAACACCCTTCAATTTCGTGATAAACCTGATTCGCTACGCCGCCGCCATCAAACAGCGGCGAACGTCCACGGTAATAGGCCTGCTGTAGCGGCGTCAGTGGAAAGCTGGCCGCCCGCTGTTGCAGCCAGCTCAGCAGCGCCGCCTTATTTTCGCGCAGCGCCGCCACCAGCGATGGCACGATATTTTGCGTGGCGCCTTCCAGTTTCAGATTATCGTCCAGCAGGCTGATCTTCAGTCCCGCTTGCTCAACCTGCTTTAGCAGTGCTGCGGGGGTCATACGGTCGCTCCCTTCGCGGCGCTGCTCTGCTGCCGCACCGCCTCGTCAGCCACTTTGCCCAGCGGCTGGTTAAGCACGAATTCCAGCGGAATATCCGCCTGCATTTCGTTCAGCAGATAATATTGCAGCGTCACCGCCATCAGCGAGGTGGCCCCCAGCTCCGACAGTCGTTGCGCCGGTTGCGCGGTGACGTCAGGCAGCAGCGTGGCTAATTTCTCGTTTAGCCAGTCCCAGTGCGGCGTTTTTTGCTGCGCTTTAGCATCGCTAAAGAAACTGACCTGATGCAGGGTAATGGCGTTGCCCGGCGTAACGATCTCCGCCTGCTGCGGCCAGGTATCCGCCGCCGTATTGCCCAGCGCCGCTGCCAGACGATCGGCAAAGCGTGGCATCAGCGGCCGGGCAATGCGTGAAAGCAGCTGCGCCGCCGCCAGCTCCAGAGCCAGCGAGGTGCGGTACTCATCCTTCCAGTCCGGAACCGCCGCCAGCCGCTGCTGGGATTGCGAGAAGATCAGGGTCTCCTGCACCAGCGTTTTCAGTTGCTGTGCTGCTCGGCGCAATGAGAAGCCATCGCTGTTCAGGGCGTCGTTCATCCGTTGCAGATGGCCGTTAAGCTGCGCCCAAAAGGCAACCTGCTCTTTGGTCCAGATCCCGGCATCCGGTGCCTGACCAGCAAAAAGGCGGGCGGTGCGCTGACCAAGATCGTGCAGCCAGCCCTGCCATTCGCCGATTAAGGTCTGGCGCAGCTCCGCCTGGTATGCCGACAGCTGGAAATTAGTGCGTTCCTGCTCCGGGCGGGTCAGGCTCAGGTAAAAGCGTACCGCATCGACGCTTTCCGGAGTGAGGATCTCTTTGCCCCAGACCGCGTGGCGGCGGCTGGTAGAGAATTTTTTACCGTCAAGCAGGTAAAATTCGTTGTGGTGATAATCAATATCCGGCTGCCAGTCCGGGTAAGCCAGCCGGTAGAGCACCGGGTAAAGAATGCTGTGATAGAAGCTGTTGTCATAGCCAAAAAAGTGAACGATTTTCCAGCTGGCATCCGGCTGGTCCGCTTTCCACGGCTGGTTAACTTTTTTCCCCAGCTGTTCAATGTTCCAGAGAAAACCGTAGCTCATTTCCGGCCACACCCAGATAACCTGGCCTTCACCTTCGGCTTCGGCAGGGGCAATCCCCCAGTCCGACGGATGGGAAACCGGCACGTCCAGCGATGCCCGACTGAACACTCGCTGAGCCAGCTCGCGCATTCTGGCCGGTACGCGGCCAACTTTGTGGTGTTCTCTGACCGTGTGGGCAAACTGATGCAGCGGCAGCATATAGCGCTTAACATTAGTCTTTTGCGGCGCAAGCTGACTGGCCTTAGTGATTGGCGCACCAAGATCGGTTACCACGTTAGGCTCGCCGCACTCCTCGCAGATATTGCCGTTGGTGGCGTTGCCACAACCCGGACAGGCTCCGGCAACATCCACTTCATACAGATAGTGGCCGCTGTCCCTGTCGCACAGCGCATGCGCCTCGCGCATCTGCACCTGACCACTTTCCACCAGCCGAGTGAAGAAACGCTGCGCGCCTTCGGCATAGCCTTCTGCATTGTTGGTCACCGTATAGTGATCCAGTTCAATATCCATCATGCTCAGGGTCTGGCGGATCTCCTGGGAGTAATAACGCGCCACCTCCGCCGGGGTTGAGCCTTCGCGGCCGGCCAGCGCCATCACGTAGCTCTGAAAATCATCGGAACCGGTCATGTGCCAGGCCGGATTGCCCAGCAGCCGCTGGTAGCGCACATAGGCGTCCGCGCCCAGATAAGGGCCGGAGAGATGCCCCAGATGCAAATCGCCGTTCGGCGTCGGCGGCGTCGAGAAAACAAACTGCGGGCGCGCAGGGTTCTGGCGATCGTGTGAAGCGGCGGAATGTGCCGCGCTGGCGGCATCACGGCGATATTGCAAAAAGAAAATCAGCTCTGTCTCGCCGTTGTTTTCCAAAACATGGGATTCAAACGGCATAAACTGTGCCACGCTTCCGGCTTTTACTGCGTAAGTATGGCCGTCAACCAGCAGAGTGCCTTCGCCGCTGACGATAACGAACATCTCGGTCTCGTCGTGCTGATGGCTGGCAGAGCGCTCGCCGGGCGCAACCCTGCCCCAGCCAGCAGGGAAATCCAGTCCGTCCAGATGACTGATATCAATATCAAACATGCGGGCCATCTCTGCGTTTTCTAAATGATGAATCACCATGTTTTGTTCTCCAGTCCTGACAGGTGTGGAATTAATTGAATGACTTCAACGGCGATAGCCGGTGCCAAGCGGTAGCCGGACCCGTTGCAGCCTGCG
Organism: Lonsdalea populi; assembly: GCF_015999465.1. NCBI lineage: Bacteria > Pseudomonadati > Pseudomonadota > Gammaproteobacteria > Enterobacterales > Pectobacteriaceae > Lonsdalea > Lonsdalea populi. The sequence continues at coordinate 760,774 of NZ_CP065534.1, read as the reverse complement.
GCATAGATCACGCCGTCCTTTGCCCGGATAACCGTCGGTTCACTGCCGGGACTATAGGCGTCGCAAAATACGCGGCCATCGTGAATCTGGTCGGCCAGCGCCGGAGCGTATTTCGCCAGGGTTTCGCGCGCGTCAGCAAGGTCGGCGGGGGTAAGCGGTCGGATCGCTTCCGGGTCCACATCCCACTCTTTGCAGGTGTAGCTGAACAGCCACTGTTTACGGTGATGGCAGGGCAGTAAAAAGGCGTCTTCTTCGTCAAAAACGACCAGCGGTGCCTGTTTTGCCGGTTTGACGTTGATGTGCGCTGCAACAATCTTTTTGACCCGCAGACCGCTGGCGGAGAGGGCTTTACGGCTCAGAGGGTGAGTAATCCACGGGCCAGGCACCACGATGGCCTGACGCGCCTGTATATTCACCCCGGAACGCAAGGAAAGCCGGTAGTCTTGCCCTTCACGTTCAATCGCTTCCACTTCCGTTCCTTCGAGGTAATCAATTTTTTCACGCAGTTGCTGCATATAATAATTAACCAGCGCAAAGACATTGGCGTAATTCGCCCCGCTGCCTTTTAGCACCCGCAAATCATCACCTGCCGCCGCGTTTAAATTGATCATATCGCTGCTGCAATTTTCTACATGATGAAAAGCCACGCGCGGCAAATATTTTTTTTCCACCTGCGGGAGGTTGTGGCTTTCCGTTATTAGCTCCATCATCAGAGGATATATCGGTGCGCCGCCTTTAATTAATGGCTGATAATACTCATGACTGTATGCCGACATTTTTCTTACTCTTTCACTGCCGCCGCGTGGAAAATGCACGCCCGCAGAATAAAAAGAGGCCCCGGCACCGGAAATTTTTTTATCAATAATCGCGACAGTTAATTCAGGATAATTACTTATCAGCTCTCTGGCGATGGTGGACCCAAGGATTCCCCCACCGACAATTGCGATGTCATATTTCAACATGATGTTACGCTCCAGGAATAATGCGGCGGTCTAGCTCAGCACACTGTGAGATATCCTCTTCCACTCTTTCTCGTCAAAATCAATACTTAGGTTTTCCAGCATGCTGTTTTCTGCTGGCGGCGCCCAGTCGATAAAAGAAGGATGTTGATGAGAAGGATATTCTCCGCACAGGCGGCCCATAATGCGTTGCGCCCGCCATGCGTTCAGGCTGAGGTTTAAATCCGGCAGGCCGCGCTGTCCACGCACCGCATTCTGGACAAAAATATTATTTTTTTCGGGTCCGTCCCACTGCACGGCAAAGTCTTCGTCCACTACAAATTCCTCTTTTTCGCGATGAATACGCTCACCCAGTGCTCCGAGGAAATGCTTTTCAGTGGCCCTATAGCCCGTCGCCCAGACCACCACGTCCGCTTCCTGGCTCTCCATTCCCGATGAATCAAGGTGGCAATATTCCACTCGCCAGTCATTATTGCCGCCAGGTTTTACATTGCTGACCGAACGGCTGGTCTGCAGAGCAATCTTGATCTGTCCCGGCGTAATAAAGTTCAGGCTGTAAAGCTTCTGATAGATCTGGCGCAGCGTGGATTCTGAAATACCGTCTGAGGTCAGAACATTTTCCCGGTTGGTCTTCTGACGCAGATGTAGCGGCAGCTTGTTAAAATAGTCTGAATAGCACGGCATATAAAAATCATTGGTGAAGGTTGAATCATCAATGGGGAAAAAATTGCGCCGGCGTGAAATCCAGTGAATGCCAGCGGGCCTCTCGCCGTCCGGTTTTGACAGTAAATCCAGAAAAACTTCGGCTCCCGACTGCCCACCGCCGATGATCGTCACCCGCTTTCCGGCCACGCGGCTGTTTCTCTGCATATACTGGCTGACATGAAACTGCGTCTGCCCGAGATGCGCCGTGGCAAACTCAGGCACCCACGGCTGCGTGCCGACGCCGATAGCAATGTTGTCAGCGGTCAGCTCCCTTTTATCGGTAACAATTTTAAATACGTTGTCGAAGTCAACAGTGAGCACCTTCTCGCCAAACACTACGTTCTCATTTTTCTCTGCGGCCCAGGCTAAATAATTGCGAAATTCCCGGCGAGGAATCTCATCAAACTGGGCATTGAGGAAATGATAAATACGGCCTTTATCATGCAAATAGGCCAGAAAGGTAAATTCATTTGTCGGGTCGGTTAGTGTACTGAGATCTTTAAACAGCGAAACCTGTAATGTGGCTCCATCGATCATCTGGTCGTCATGCCAGGAAAAAGAGGATTTCCCGTCGAGGAAAATATTATTAATTTCCTGCTTACCATATACCAGCGAGGCCAAGCTTAAATTGGCCGGTCCCGCACCAATTCCCAACAATTTAAAATGTGACTGTATATCTTTGTGAGATCCGGTCATATACTTTTCCTTAATACAGAGTCAAAAATAATTATTCGGTAGCTTTGCTTGCATCGATATCTTCAGGGAGGCTGTGTTGACTCGTGTTGGTGGAGGTCTCCGTAGCGTAATATCCGCAAACTACTGCGGCGAAGAATGATCCGAGCGAAATAACCGGCCAGATGGCGGTGCCCAGTTGCAGATAAAGCCAGCCGCCGACCACCGGGCCCACCGCGATGCCCATGCTGAACATAAAGTGGAAACTGCCCAGGTAATGCGCCTTAAGATGTTTCGGTCCGGCATTGGCCGGGAAAGCAAAGAACGCCGGGCCGGAGATGATTTCCCCAACCGACCAGATGAGCGTGCCAACGATCAGCGCGGCCGGACCGATCGGTACGGCATAAAAAGCCACGCCGCTGCCGATCAGCGCAAACCCCAGCGCCAGCATTTTACGTCTGGCATGGTTCTGGGTGATTTTGGTAATCAGCAATTCAAAGCAGATAACAATAATCCCGTTCAGCGACACCGCCAGCGTGTACCAGAACAGGCCGATTTTCTGGTCTTCCACATACATCGGCAGCGTGGTGATGTACTGCACAAACACCGCAGAATGGCACAGGGTGGCCAGCAAAAAGAGCACGAAGCGACGATCTGCCAGTACCTCGAGATAGCCGCCGCACTGTGCGGCAGGCGACGAGGCAGGCCCAGATGTGCGGGTTTTTCCAGGTAGCGTCAACATCGCCAGCAGCGCATAAAGTCCGGCGATAATCGCCTCGCCCCAGAACAGCCAGGTAAAGCTTTCGCCGCCCCAGTGGTAAAGCGCGTAGCCAATCAGCGGAGCGCCCGTCGCTCCCAGATTCAACCCCAAGCGGTAGATGGCAAAAATCATCGTCTGACGTTCCGCTGGCGTCTGCTGAGAAAGCAGCGCCGAGGATGCCGGACGGAACAGCTGAGCACAAAGACTGGCCAGCGCCACTACCATTAAAATAGCAGTAAAATTAGGCAGATAAAGCAGCGCCGCAGTCAGTACCGCAGTGGCCCCCATGCTGATCATACTGGCGGTGCGCGTCCCCAGTCGCTCGCTGAGGCTGCCGCCAATCAGCGCACCAATCACTGCACCCGTGCCGTAAATAAACAGCGCGATGATGGTCTGCTGATGGGAGTACCCCAGCGAAATCAGAAACAGCACGATAAAAATCTGTAAAAAGCCGGAAAGACGGTTAACCATTACGCCAAACAGAATCACCTTCGATGACAGCGGGCTTTGCGCAAAGGTTTCCCACACGCCGGGCGTGGCGGAAGGGTTAGTCATGGTGTACCTCAATGTCTACAGTGATGGTTGCTCTTACTTCTGCCTCCAGCCGGTCGAGATCTTCCTCATAGCTGGCATCAATAAAGAAGGTGACGGCACGGTCGTCGGAAGAAAGCAGCGGGGTGAGCAGCTCACCGCGTTTTTTATGGACAAAAACGGCGCGTAACGCGGGTGCATCTTGCGGCTGGCCCGGCAGAATTTCCGGCCAGGCCTTGTTATCCTCAATCCAGCTGACCTGCACGCCTGGCCAGCGCATCTGCACATCTTTCAGCACACCCAGCGAGTGTTCCAGATAAACCTGACGCGCCACGCGGCCCGGCGTCGGGTAGCTGGCTTTCTCACCCAGCATAATTTTAATGATGGCTGACTCCAGCGGCTCACCACATGCCAGCCGGTAAAGCGGCAGAATGCCGTCTCCCGGAGTACGGGCAGCAATCTCCATCAGGTAAGGTTTGCCATCGCAGCCCAGACGCCATTCGGAATGGGCAATACCGTCAGAAAACGCCAGCACATGCAGTACCTGCTGTGCCGCCTCCAGTAATAACGCATTTTCCGGCCCCGAACCGGGCACCGTATGCGCCAGCTCTACAAAGGTATTGCTGTGCTGGTCAGTGGTCATTTTGTGCGTGACGGAAGAGAAAATGATCTCGCCGTCCTGCACAAGCGACTCTACCGAATACTCCTGCCCTTCCACCCGCTGTTCCAGCAGCAGAGTTTCATAAGGCGGATAGCCCACCAATGCCGCCTGCGCCTGCTGTTCGTTATCAACAGAGATGACCCCGGATGAGGAGTGGCGCGTCGCCGGTTTTACGATCAGTGGCCACGGCAGCGTATGCCAATCGATCTCTTCGCGTTTTTCCGGCGCAATCACTCGTGACAACGGGCTGAACGAGCTGAGATAAAAACGCTGCAGATATTTACTGCGGCACACGCGGGTTGCCCGCAGGCCGGGACTACGCAGGCCCAGCGCATCGGCTATAATCCCGGTAGGTTCCACCAGAGTTTCGCCTACCGCGAACGCGCCGACGATGCGGTATTGCTGTTGCCACTGTTGCAGCGCGGCAACGACGCTCGGATTAAAAGAGGCTTCCCTGTCCAGCGCGCCCTGCACATAGGCAATATCGGTAATCAACGCGGTAACGCTTTGCCCGTCTTCACGGGCAGCCTCGGCTCCCTGGCGATAGGACTCCGGAGTGACAACCAGAATGGTAATGCCCCGGTCCGCCAGCTCACGCAGGTAAAGGGAATTGCGGCAAATTACCCAAAATGCGCCGGTCAGCACAAAAGCACGAGGCAAATCTTTTTCAACGTTCATAAATAAACCTTGTAAGCCGTTAAAGGATCAGTACGGGGATGCGGGCGTTGCCGGATGGCCGGTAGCCGGTGCAGCGCAACGTCTCAATAGCCGCCGCGTTATGTTGCCGCAGCGCGTCGATAAAACCGTTGGTGATGGCAACCGCCAGCTGCTGGCCGGGACAGCGGTGGCGTCCGTGGCTGAAAGTAAAGCAGCGGCGATTGGCACGGCCAGGAATAAATTCGTCCGCCTGCGGGTTAGCCTGCGGATCGCGGTTGGCGGCAGCCAGCAGCAGCAACACCACCTCACCGACGGCAATCTCTTTATCGCGCCAGCGAAAGGGCGCGGCGGCAAACCGGCGAGTATTCTGGATGGGCGCATCAAACCGCGCCACCTCTTCCACAAAGTCGGTCAGCGACGACTCGCTGAACGCCTGCGGATAGCGCTGCGCCGCAAGCAACGCGTTGCCGATCAGTCCTGCGGTGGCGTCATAAGTTTGCGACAGCAGACCGATGCTGTTGGCAATTAACGCTGCCCGGTGCGGCCAGTCGTCGGCTACCGACGCGTGCAGCAGCGCGGCCAGCAATGATCCTTCTTTAACGAGTTCAAGCTGGCTGCTATAGCGCATAAGCAGCTGCTGTGCCGCCAGGCTGGCCCGCGCCTGCTGTTCCGCGCTGGCGGAAGCGGGAATACAGAGCACAAATTCGGCGATCAGCCCGGTCATTTCCGGCAGCTCATCATCGGTAAAGCCGCACAGCGACGCTACCACCGTGGCCGGAAGGGTAAACAGCAGATCGTTAATCTCGTCATGCCTTTGCAGACAATGGGATGCGATCGCAAACGCCTTTTGCTGCACCTGCTGCATATCCGCGCTGGCGATCGCCTGAATGATGATGCTTTTCAGCCGCTGATGATGCTCGCCTTCGCGCATGCGAACCAGGTTGCCGAACACCTCGCCCGCTGGTGTGCCGACGAGACCGGCCGGAACCGGCTCCAGAACGGGCCGAACCTGAAGCTGCGCTGCCTCCAAGACCGCCGTGACAGAAGCGGCATCCGCAGCGATCCACAGCTTCAGCGCCGGATCAAAACCAAACGGCTGTTCACGCAGCAGCGAATCGTACCAGCCATAGGGGTTTTCATGCTGGATCGCACTCAGGGGATTAAGCGTCGCTTGGTTCATTGCAGATCCTCCCGCTGCTGAAGGTGGTGGCTGTCCAGCGCCGAGGCGATATTCATCAGCAGCGCATCCGATGCTCCTTCATAAATGCGCAGCGGACGGATCTGACGATAGAGCCGCGCAATCTGGCTGTCGGCCACCACGCCCGCCGCCCCCAGCATTTGCAGGGCATCATCAACAATGTGGCAGGCCTGCTCGGTGGAGAAATGTTTTGCCATCGCTGAACTTTTGCCAAAACTGGCCTCGCCCTGATCCAATTGCCAGGCGGCGTGAGCGGTCATCAGCGTGGCGGCCGACAGGGTGATCTCCATTTTCGCCAGCGCAGCCTTCACCAGCTGTAGATCAATCAGCCGTCCCTGATAGATTTTCCGGCGCGAAGCGTGGCGCAGCGCGATATCCGCCGCGCGGCGGGCAAAACCGATGGCCGCGCTGGCAACCGTCATTCGAAAGCGGTCCAGAATATCCAGCGCGATGATGAACCCCTGCCCTGGTTTGCTCAGCAGGTTTTCCGCCGGTATCCGCACCCGATCGAAGTGCAGGTGTGCCCAGGAACGCGGCGCAAGAGCATCCAGCGGGCTGCTGCTGATGCCCGCCAGCGTCGCATCAACGATAAAGGCGCTCAGCCCCAGCGGGCCTGGCCCCTCCCCCGTGCGGGCAATGACGATCAGGCAATCCGCTATGTCGCCCTGCGCAATCCAGGCCTTCTCGCCGCTCAGCAGATAATGGTCGCCATCACGTAGCGCGCTGAGCGCCACGGCGGAAACATCCGATCCCGCTTCCGGTTCCGACAGGGCGAATGCGCCCGCATACTCGCCGCTGGCCAGCCGGGGTAAGTAATGCTGGCGCTGCGCATCGTTGCCATAACGGCGGATTACGCTGCCGCTCAGGGTTTGAATCGACCAGGCGAAATCCAGTAAGTCGTGGTGGTAGGCCAGCGTCTGGCGAAACAGGCAGGCGCTGCGGGCATCGGCGCGGGGGTGCTGTTGCAGCCCGTCCAGGTTCGCCAGCCAGCCTGCCTGTCCCAGCAGCCGCAGCAGGTGTTTACCCTGCGCAGCAGGGGTTGCATCATTTTTTTGCTGTGCAAACTGTTGCTGCTGGCACCAGCTATCCAGCGCCGCGATCTGCTTAATATGCTCTGGCTGATAAAAAGGCAGCGTTAACATTGCCTTATCATGACTGAATACGTTACTCATTGCGCCACCCTGTTTCCGTGCCGATCCCGGCGGCACTGCGCTGCGGGACGGCGGTTAAAATGGTTTTGGTGTGAAGATCAGATCAGCAGTTCGCTGTGCTCACTGTTTTCAGGAACGCTCTCTGTTGGCAACTCGGTTTCAAGATAGAGCGCAAAAGAAGCGTAGCCGCGCCAGATGCGACGCCAGCGCTGCTGAAGCTCTTCCTCGCTCAGGCCCGGTTTGCAGTCGTCCAGATAATCAATAATCAGGTCAACGGCCTGTCGGGAATGGCCGGCGGAAAAATTATCAATGGTGAGATGCGCCTCTTCATAAATGGTGTCGAAACCATAGCGGCGTAGTTTCTGGATTTCATGCATACGCATTTCGCCCAGTCCCAGCATTTCAATCCCCAGATTGTAGCCAAGCAGCTCCTCATAAAAGGTGTCGGGAAACTGCGACATCGCCAGCTGATGTAGGGAGAAATCGTAGAGATCCGGTAGCTCAGCCTGCTGGCGGAAAGCTTTTTCACGGATATGCGGCAGGCTGATGTCCATGCTTTTCAGGACGCTCAGGATCAGCGTGATGTGATTTTTTTCATAATCGCCCAGCCCCATTTCGTCGGCATAAATCGCCAGCATTTTGCCGTCAGCCCGCCGGTAATTGCGCAGGGTACCGCCAAACCGGTGCGCCCAAGCACCGTCGATCATGCTGCCCAGCGCCATCAGCTTCTGACCAAACAGCACGCTCTCGCGGTCGGGGATCTCCGTCAGGCGCTCATAAGGCTGCACCAGTTTTTCCCAGTAGATTTTTTCCATGCGGGCCAGCAGCGCTTCCGGAGTGAAGCTGAAGTAGCTGGCATCGGTGTAACGCCCGCCACTGCCGGTGGTAAACAGTGCTTCGGCCTGCTGCAGCGTCTGCTCAACCCGCTGTTTTAGCAGCGATAGATTGCTGGCGAAATGCTCAATGTTGACCAGCCGATAGAATAACTCCCGATGATCGGGCAGCTGCGCACTCTGCCAAGCGACATGCGGCGCCAGCGAGGTATCCCGACAGCGTTGCCGCCAGGCCATGGCCTGCACACTGCCCGCTTCCGCGAAGTAGCTGAGACGAATGTCGTCCCCGCTCTGCGTACTGGTAATCCAGCGGGCCATGATTTTCGCTTCCTGCGGGCTGAAAATACCAAACATCGAGCCGCCAAAACGAATCGCCTTTTGAAAGCTGCATTCGCCAGCGCCGGAGTGCGGCTGACGCAGGTACGGCGAGGCGCGCAGGGCACGTAAAAACTCAGGCATATCTGATTCTTCGCCGGACCATTCAGTGAGGCTGCGCTCTTCCAGACGAATGCGCTGATGCTGCTTGCCCGCCAGCGGCAGATGGCGGCGCACAATTTCCGCCATACGGTCATCTAGCGTGCGCTGTTCCAGCTGGATTTGCAGCGCCAGCAGCATTTCGCTGTTTTCCATCTCCAACTGCACGGCCCGCGCTATAGCATCAAGCATACGTTTTTCGCTGGCCGCTCCCTGTTCATCCTTCTGACAGTGGAGCAAAAAGGTTGCCATCAACGTATCAAGCTGCTTTTTTGCGACAGGCGCGGGCAGTCCCAACAGCGCATCATCAAAACCGAGGCTGTAGTAAGCGTAATGAAACCCGACCACTTCAGGCAGATGGCTTGCCGACAGACGGGAAAGCGCCAGCCAGAAAGCCGCCTGCCAGGCAGTAAGCTCAACGCTGCCCAGGCTTTCAATAATGCCGGAAGTGTAGACTTCAGGCACGGCGATCCCCATAGCGGCAAACTGGCGATATCGCTGCTTTTGCTGACTGTCAGCTATTTCACCATGTCCTTTCAGAGCAAAATTTTGGCCACTGAGCAAACAGACTACTTCGGCAGGTTCGGTGGCGGGCTGCGAAACATAATCCAGCCAGCAGCCTGCAGTCAGGGCCAGTAAAGCTCGCTGGCGCAGCAGCTGTTTGCGATCTTCCTCGGTTGCCTGCAACACCTGCGCGGCACGCTGGCGCAGAGTGCCGTTTGCCGTGGCAATAAAAGTGGGTAACTCTGCGACAGTCGGTACCGGTAAATCCGCTGGCGCTCTGGCTGACAGCGTTTTGATTAACTGAAGAGCAAGCAGCTGTTGCTCTTCACTTTCAATATCCCCGGCAAAAATCTTATAAAGCGCCTTCGCCGACCCTTTCTCCAGCCACATATCCAGCGCGGATTTCGCCTGAGGCGAAAAATGAAACGTCAAGTAAGGAAGTGCCGTGGTGCTGTCCGCCGTTGCCGTGTTCACTTTGCTTTCCTTCTTTGCAGCAGAACTGACGCGCGTGCGCCGGGAATGCTGGCAGCCAGTTGGAAGATCCCCCGATCGGGTAATAGCCCGCTGACATCAGCATCAATCAGATTAATGAGCGGATCGGCAGAAAAACAGTGCCCCATTCGCACGATGTTATCGGTAAACAGCTGTTCAGCGCCGTAGCCAGCCTGCCGCTCGTTTAAATTACAAAGAGGCAGGTAAACATTGGTATGGAATATGCGGCTGACGTCACTGATAAGGATTTGCGTCTCAGCAAACAGCTGTTGGTTGACCGCAATTGACAATGCTGAAGACAGTCCTCTGGCGATGGTGGTCAGATCCTGTTTTTCAGCGCTGGCGAGAATGTGGAAGCCCGGACGGGTATCGTCGCTGCTGGTTATCACGCAGCTTGCCGCGCCATCCGAGAACAGGGCAAAATTTTCCAGCCGCTGTTTCGGGTCAGCCATGCAATCACTGGCCACCAGCAAGATCTCTTTTGACTGCCCGCAGGCAATGCGCGCCTGCGCTATCCGCACGCCTTTCAGTAAATTGGTGCAGCGCCCAAGGGTCACGCCAATGATGTCGGCCTGGTTAAGATCCAGCGCATCAGCAAAGGCACAGAGCAGCCGGGTTTGCTCATTGGTCTCTGCGGGTAGCGACGTGCTGCAAAAAATGACCGTATCTACAGGCTGAGCCGAGGACGTTAAGGTTTTCCGGGCGCTCTCTACCGCCAGCTGTATAAAAGAAGAGGTGGTTGTACGAACCTTTCCCCAGCCCCATACCGCAGGCAAGTCGGGCATGGAAAACGCCGTAGCACGCTGATGCCAGCCGGGAATTTGGTCATAAGACAGGCTTTCTTCGCCCAGCATATACTGCGGAGCGATCATTTTTGCCTGCACGCGCGAATCGCCAGCCATCAGAGTTTCCCTTCCGTCAGCAATTTCGCCACGTCAAAATAACCGACGGCACCGTCGAGGAAAGCACAGCTGCCGCTTTGCTGCAGCTCCTGTAGCGCAGAAAAGAATCCACCCAGCGCGGCACGGGACAGGGCCGATCCCAGGCTAACGCGCGAGACGCCAAGGGCAAACAGCTCGGCTACCGTCAGCCTGTTTCCCGCCCCGAGCAGCACGTTGACCGGCACGTTCACCGCACTACAAACCGCTTTAATTGACTCTGCATCCGGCAGCGCCGGGGCATAGACCACATCCGCGCCAGCTTTTTCCCAGGCTTTCAACCGGAAAATGGTGTCATGCAGATCGCGAACGCCGTACAGAAAATTTTCGGCGCGGGCGGTGAGGGTGAAGGGAAAAGGCAGATTTCTGGCCGCATCAACGGCAGCTTCCACGCGCATTAATGAAGTGGAAAAATCTCTGATGGGCTGCTGTTTGTCCCCGGAGTAATCCTCAATGGAGCAGCCTACCGCTCCGGTTGCCGCCACTGCCCGGATATTGTGGGCAATGCCGTCGGCATCCGCAGCAAACCCATCCTCAAGATCGATGGAAAGAGGCAAACTGGTTACGCTGACTATCTGACTGGCGTTCTCCAGCGTTTCCGGTAGCGTAACCGCTGCGGTGCGGTCGAGCTTACCAAGCGAAAAAGCCAGCCCGGCGCTGGTCGTACCCAACGCATGAAAACCCGCCTTTTCCATTAAAATAGCCGTGCCACGATCCCATGGATTAGGCATAATAAAAGGAGCACCGTTGGTATGCAGGCGTTTAAATGATTCTCCTTTTAATTTTTGCGACTGGCTAAACTGACTCGTCTCACAATTGGCAGTCATAAATCATCCTGATACCAGATTTAGTGAATTATATTATTAAAGATTGACCGCAGTTCTCATCGTAAATTTCGCAATCAATGCACTCTTTAATAATGGCAGTAATTAACTCTGGGTTTTCATTAAAATAAAAATGATTCCCGGGAACGATATGATTTTTATAACCGGCAGTTGTCACCGATGCCCATTTAGCCATGGCATCTTTTGAAACATGGGGGTCCTGGTCTCCGACAACACTGTAAACGGGTACCGAAAGCTTATTTTCAGATTTATGCTTATAGCGACCAATCAGTTCAAAATCTTTGCGTATCTTTTTCAGAAAAAACTTTAAAAAATTGTCCGTTGCAAAAAACTGTTCTTCTATTCCGTTAAAAAAAAGAATTTCTTCAGAAAAAGCTTTGTCCGACATCCCATTCATTTTCACAACTTTAGCAGAGGGTACGCAGTCGGGTGAGGCGCTGGATGAGACAATTAATCCTTTTGGCGGGCTGTTTACCTTAAGCGCGACTTCATAGGCCAGTATTGCGCCCATACTGTGGCCGAAAAGGTAATAGTTATGCAGCCCCGATCGATCTATATCATTAGCAATTTCAACTGACAGCGAGTCAATATCGGAAGGATATTCTTCAGCAAAACGGCGCCCAGTTCCCGGCAGGCATACCGCCATAAGCGTCGCGCAGGAATTTAAATGCCTTTGCCATTTTAAATAGTCCTCTGAACTACCCCCCGCGTGAGGAAAACAAAAAACAACCGGTTTTAAATTATCATCTGTTGGTAAGCTTGTGAAAAACGTTTGCTTTTTCATAGAGCATCCTACTCATTCAAAATGTTTATTTATTGTTATTTAAAATCGTCTCATTTGTAATTTAGGCTAGCAACCTCCTTTTTTTATGTCAATAAATCTTTTGTGTACTACGCCGTCTTAGATTTTTTTTGATTAAGATCATTATTATTTATTAAAATCAATAAGATAATCAAAAATCCATTATGTTAATTTTTTGTATATGGCCTAATGACGTTAAAAATAAATGATAACCAAAGGTTACTATTAATAATGTATTTAATTAGCATCCTTGCCAATTCTTATGGGATGGTTATGAAATTTACCTTCACATTTGTTGGCAGCAGAGCCTTAAGCAGTGACATTATTTTGTAGCGCTCACGGGTTACCCTCGCTTAATTTCCGCACCTATCCTTTTGACCCTGGCCGATTATTTCTGATTATTGGTGGATAATATTTATGTCATAGTCAGCATTATGCTTTTCAGTGTAATGATGTGACTATTAAAATATATTATTTAACGTTTTACATAAACATCTTCAGCGTATTAATAGTATTTTCTTGATTAATCATTGTGTTTACGTGATAACTGAATAACATTCTCAATCCATTCATCGATTTCACTTTCAACAAAAACACTGGCTCTTATTCCAATCTTTATCGGTTCTGGGAATACGCCTCTGCTAATAAATCGATAAATCCATGCTGTGCTATATCCTATTTTATTCATCACTTCCGGCAGGTGAATAACTCTTCCTGTTTTCATATATTTCTCCGTTGTTGTTTCGATGAATATAATATCTGCAGATCGCTTATGCCATTCAACCCTCGAAAAATTAGAATTGAATCTGAATTGAGTATTTTTCAAAAAAAACAGATAAGATAGCGGAAGCGCTGTCACTGGGCGGGGCTCAGAGTGATTTAGCAAAAAGTGCTATTTATTTTCTTGTTTTAAGCTATTTTATAATTGATATATTAACCGATAATTTAAGCAATATAAGTTTAATTCTGACCTAATTCTTATCTGATTTAGCCAAGAAAAAAGGCTATGCCCGTTAAGTCATAGTCCTTGATTCATCATCAGCTATCCCTATCCGCGCCGATTAAGCGCTCCCTGCACCACATTGCTTCCGTTCTCAAGACTTACCATGTAGTCGGCATACCATTGCAGCATCCCACGTCTGCCATCGAGATATTGCGCATGGTTGTAGGTGCCACAAATAGCATTCTTATCCACATGGGCCAGTTGAGTTTCAATCCATGCTGTGTTGTAGCCCTGTTCATGAAGAACAGTGCTCATGGTATGACGGAAGCCGTGACCCGTAACCCGGCCTGTATAGCCAATTCGCTTAAATACCTGATTGATGCTGGCTTCGCTCATGGTCTTGCTGGGATCATTCCGTCCCGGAAACAGTAAAGGAAATTGCCCCGTCATTGCTCTGATTTGTTCGATAATGGCTAAGGCTTGGGTAGATAGCGGGATGATATGGGGACGACGCATTTTCATGCGTTCAGTGGAAATTTCCCATAGCGCTTTCTTGGTATCGATTTCTGACCATAACGCACCGCGCAATTCACCTGTTCTCAGGCCAGTAATGATCAGCAATCTTGCCGCCAGCACCATCAGTTCACTACCAGAGTAGCCAGCAAGGGCTTTAAAGAAAGCAGGAAGCTCTTCAGTGGTCAGGAACGGGTAATGTGTAGACTCATGCCCCTGCATGGCACTGGTGAGATCAGGCGCGGGATTGTACTCGGCTCTGCCTGTCACGATGGCGTAGCGAGACACTTCGCCGCAGCGTTGACGCACTTTCTTGGCTTTTACGGTCGCTCCCCTGTCTTCCATCTTTTTCAGCACGTTTAGCAGTTCCAACGGCTTGATGTCTGCAACAGGACGTTGACCAATGAACGGGAAGACGTCTTTGTTGAAGGCTTCAATAATGTCAGAGGCATACCCCGCAGACCATTTCTTCACTTTCATGCTGTGCCATTCGAGCGCAATTTGCTGAGAGATGTTTTTGACTTCTTCGATTTGGGCTTTCTTGCTTAAACACACTCGGATCCACGCCGTTAACCAGCAGCTTTTTAGCATTATCTCTTTTGCTTCTGGCATCGGCTAAGGTAATGGTCGGGTAGACACCAAACACCACACGTTTTTCTTTACCGGCTATCCGGTATTTCATGCGCCAGCTTTTGGTGCCGTTAGGGAACACCTCCAGATACATGCCCCCACCATCTGCTAACTTGTAGGGTTTATCTTTGGGCTTGGCAGTCTCTACCTGTCTGGCATTGAGCTTCATTTGGGGGCATCTCCTTTAGACCGAACACGACATGCCCCCACAGATGCCCCCAACTCACCGTAGATTTCTGTGAACGTGAGTAGTAGACGAGCAGAGACAATAAGGGCCGTGAAACCGCGTATTATAAGGGTTTAAAGGGTGTTTAAGTAGACTTAGGGAGACGTTAAAATAGGTAGGATGGTGCCGATAATAGGAGTCGAACCTACGACCTTCGCATTACGAATGCGCTGCTCTACCAACTGAGCTATATCGGCTTTATGGTCGTCCTGCGAATGCCTGACGATGCGTTACGGGGTGACAAACTAGTGAAATCATGCCTTCAAGTCAAGCATCTGGCGCTCGTCTGCCGATTTTATAATCGGACCGACGAGCGCCTTTTTCTTGTTATAGCCGTCTGTTATAACTAGCCAGATTACTATAACACGGGCGATTAAGTGCGGACGAGATCGTCGCCGTAACCAATCCACTTGTAGGTGGTGAGCGCTTCCAGTCCCATTGGGCCGCGCGCATGCAGTTTTTGCGTGCTGACGGCCACTTCAGCGCCCAGCCCAAACTGTCCGCCGTCGGTGAAACGGGTGCTGGCATTGACGTAAACAGCGGAGGAGTCGACTTCACGGACGAACTGTTCCGCTCGGCTCAGCGAACGCGTCAGAATCGCGTCTGAATGCTGCGTGCCGTGTTCACGGATGTGGGAGACGGCATCGTCGAGATCGTCCACCAGTGCAATATTCAGGTCCAGCGACAGCCATTCATCGTCAAAGTCAGCGGCTTCGATTGCCGTGACCTGCGCCGGTCCCTCGCTTAACAACGGCAGGGATCGTGGGCAGGCATGCAGCGTGACGCCGCTTTTATGCATCGCGGCGCTCAGTTGCGGCAGGAAAGCCCCCGCAATACGCTGATTCACCAGCAACGTCTCCACCGTATTGCAGGTGCTGGGACGTTGGGTTTTCGCATTCACGACGATACGCAGCGCAGGCTCGAACTCCATCGACTCATCAACGTAAATATGGCAGACGCCGATGCCGCCGGTGATAACCGGGATTGTGGACTGTTCGCGGCACAGTTTGTGAAGACCTGCACCTCCACGCGGAATCAGCATATCCACGTAGCGGTCAAGCTTCAGCAGTTGGTTAACGAGTTCGCGGTCCGGCTTTTCAATCGCCTGGATTGCCGCCGCCGGCAAGCCGCACTGTGTCAACGCCCGTTGGATCACGCTGACGGTGGCCACATTGGTGCGATACGTCTCTTTCCCGCCGCGCAGGATAGCCGCGTTACCGGTTTTCAGACACAGGCTCGCCACATCGACCGTCACGTTGGGACGCGCTTCGTAGATCACCCCGACCACGCCCAGCGGTACGCGCCGACGTTCCAGTTTAAGCCCGTTGTCCATAAGACGGCCATCAACCACTTCGCCGACCGGATCGTTAAGGCGGCAAACTTGACGCACGTCGCTGGCGATCGCAGCCAGACGCGCTGGCGTCAGTTGCAGACGGTCCAGCATCGCTTCGCTCAGTCCCTCTTCGCGAGCGGCGGCAACGTCTTGTTCGTTGGCAGACAGAATAGAGGCGCACTCCGCTTCCAGCAGATCGGCTATCGCGAGAAGGGCCTGATTTTTCTGACTGGTGCTCAAGGCCGCCAGTTGATAAGAGGCCTGTTTTGCCGCTTTGCCCATTTGTTCAAGCACCGCGTACTCCTTAATTAATGATCATGTCGTCCCGATGGACCGCCACCGGACCGTACTCGTATCCGAGAATATCTTCGATCTCCTGGGAGTGGTGACCGGCAATCATGCGCAGCGCATCACTGTTGTAGCGAGTGACCGCATGCGCCAAATCCCGACCGGACAGGCTGCGCACACGGATAACTTCGCCACGGGAGAAAATTCCCGTCACTTCCCGAATGCCTTTTGGCAGCAGAGAGCTGCCGCGTTCCTGAATGGCGGACAGCGCGCCATCATCAACAATGATCTCCCCCGCCGGAGGCGCACCGAAAATCCAACGTTTGCGTTTTTCGAGAGGCTCCTCGACGGCATGGAAGTGAGTACCAACCGACACGTTATTCATGACATCGCCAATCACGCCCAGTCGCCCTCCTTCCGCAATGATGACGTCGATACCGGCGCGGCAGGCCACTTCGGCCGCTTGGATCTTGGTAGACATACCGCCCGTGCCGAGACCTGATACGCTGCCGCCTGCGATATGGCGTAGCTCATCGGTAATGGTCTGAACGTCGCTAATCAGCTTCGCACCCGGGTTATCGCGCGGATCCGCGGTGAAAAGACCTTTCTGATCGGTGAGTAGCAACAGCTTGTCGGCATCCGCCATAATGGCGACCAACGCTGACAGGTTATCGTTGTCGCCGACCTTGATTTCCAACGTCGCGACCGCATCGTTTTCATTAATGACTGGAACGACGCGATTATCCAGCAATGCACGCATCGTGTCGCGCGCATTCAGGAAGCGTTCGCGATCTTCCATATCCGCCCGGGTCAGCAACATCTGGCCGATGTGGATGCCATAAATCGAAAACAACTGTTCCCAAAGCTGGATCAGTCGGCTCTGCCCGACGGCGGCCAACAGCTGCTTGGTAGCGACATTCGCGGGGAGATCGGGATAGCCGAGGTGCTCACGGCCTGCGGCGATAGCGCCTGAGGTGACGATAACAATGCGATGCCCTGCGGCATGCAACTGCGCGCATTGACGCACAAGTTCTACGATATGGGCCCGGTTGAGGCGAGAAGATCCGCCCGTCAGCACGCTGGTGCCCAGTTTTACAACCATCGTTTGGCTGCCACTCATAATTTTTCTGCCATTACGTTGTATAAAAAAGATGATGGTGAAGAAAACGTTGTAACAGGAGAGACGCGTTATGCCAACAGGCACAACGCGAAAAAAAACCGACACAGGCCGATGATCTGAAGGGGCGTTAGGATCTTTCCGTCAAGGAATAAGGGGGGTCGAGCTGCTGCACCAATACTTCAAGTCGCTTGTGAAAATTTTCCCGCGTGATGTGCAATTTTTCAGTAATAGCTTTGTCTTTGAATTTGATTTCAGACCAGTTGCCAGCTTCATCGAACAGGCCATAGCGATACGAATAAGTCATACTCTGTCCCTGCGCATCCAAATCTAGCCACCAGCCCCAAAACTCGCGTTTTTCCGGCTCCGCTTTGACATCGACACACACGGCCAGGCAGTCAAAGAAGAAGTAGAAATCATGGCACTGGCCTTCCCGCAAATAGGGGCCCAAAGAGGTGAAATTTTTAATCAAACGGTGTCGCGTATGTCCACACGGTGTTGTCATTCGGCATTCTCCCAGTTTTAACATTAAGGTATTAGCAGAGATGCCGCATTTTTCAACTTAATCGCGAGATAAATAAGGCTCGACGGCAGGCATTCCCGTCAAAGAATGCCGCCCGAGGAGGCATGTTACGGGGCGGTGATCACGATGGAAACTCGGCGATTTTCCGCCCTACCCTCCGCCGTTGCATTGCTCTCAATGGGGTAATCCTTGCCCAAACCACGCGTCTGGATATGGCTGCGCGGAATGTTGGCGCTGACGGCATAAACATCAGCGACGGCTTCCGCCCGGCGCAAGGAGAGCGCCTTATTATAGCGATCATCACCGGTATTATCCGTATGACCATCCATACGGGCGTGGCTCAGCCCAACGGCGGACAACGTGTTAGCGACTTTTTTGATCGCCACTCGGCTTTGGGGAGTCAGCCTGGATTGATCGAGGCCGAACAGCACCTTTTCCGTCAGCCCCAGCGTCCATCCCTCCTCGCTCGGCTTAAACCCCGTCGATTGCAATGCGGCGACCTGCTCGGGAGTGAACGGATTTTTACGCGACTGACAGGCCATTAGCCCCAAAGCCAGCGCCGCGATGAATACGAACTGCAGACTGAGTTTCATACAACCCCTTACCTCGTTAACGCATGCCGCCGGTATTTTTGCTTTTCCAGGTACATGTTTTTGTCAGCCTGCTCCAGGAGGTCCTCTATGGTGGAGTACTGATCGGCAATCGCTACGCCAATGCTTAGCGACATCACAACTTCCGCACCATTTTGAAGCTCGATCGGCTGGCTCACGCGACGCCGGATCTTGTTCACGATGGGCATGACGTCATCCATATCCTGGACGTCAGACAGGATCAAAGCGAACTCATCGCCGCCCAATCGCGCCGGAAGGTCTTTTTTTCCTGCGCAGTATTTCAATCGTTTAGCAATGGTTATCAATACCTTGTCGCCAGCTGCATGGCCATAAGTATCATTAATAGATTTGAACTGGTTGCCGTCCATAAACAGCACGGCCGTATGGCTATGGCTCTCTTCATCTTCCAGCACATTTTCCAGCGCGCTGCAGAAGGCCGTACGGTTGGCTAACCCCGTCAACGCATCGTGCAGAGAACGTTTCAGCAATGAATCGTTCTCTTTCAGAATCTGCTCCTGCCAGCTTTCAATCTCTTCGAGCAGGCTGTTGAAATCCTGGCTAAAGACATCCAGTTCAACAATCTTTGCCGACGGCACTCGCCGGGCGAAGTTACGGTTTTCTCGAATATCGTGCACCACCTCGGCAATGTTTTGCAGCGCCATAATCAGGCCATGGTGCAGGTGACGAGTGATGATGACGGATAATATCGAGGCAAAAACCAGGCACAGCGTGAGTACCAGCAAGGAAAAGTAAACGAAGCTTTTAACCGGGGCATCGCTGCCCGAAATCTCGATATGGCCGACGAGATTGCCCCGGTGATAGATAGGTTGCAGCACCGAACTGGGAAACAACCATTTGGCGATCACCCGGCTCATCGGGTCAGCGTGCTCGCTGCCTGCGGCTTGCCAGAACGTAATTTTTCGACCGTTTGCATCAGTGACGATAGCCTGACTAAACTGACCTTGCTGACCGAGGTTGCTCAGCGTTTCACGGGCCGCCACGCCGTCGCGGAACACGACAGCGGCCTCAATGCTCTGACTCAGGGTACTGGCGAGCAGTTGCAGGTTCTTTTCAGAATACTGTTTAAACGAAATCAGCGACGCCGTGGTGATCAACATCCATGACACCGTCATGGTGATAACGATACTCAAGGTGCTGATACGAGCCAGGGCATTCCTGAAGGTGATTCTGCCGGTGATTGCACTGGACGTAGAGGCTGGCTTATCCATGTTTAGCATTCCGCGGACGACCAAGCATTAATACTTCGGGACTGACTTTCACCCCGGTACGAAACAACGAGTCCAAATTTACAGAGAAACTGACCTTTTTATCCGCGAAGATCAGACAAAACGCACTGCCATCAACACATTCGGGATTTTGTTCCGAAATGGTCAGTAGTGGGTGCGCCGGGTCCAGGCTTGAAATTCCGACCTGCTCTTGAATGGATTCCCTGCCGAAGTATACCGCATCGCACTGCGAGGACGAAAAATCATCGACATCATCTATTAATATTGCATTGAACGTGGGAATGTCTTGTTCATTACGAGTATCGGTGAGCACGGCGGCAAAATGTGCTGAAGAGAAGACACAAAGCGTGGGAACCGTTTGGGTGGTCGGCCATCGGGTGTAGCTGACAATACCGGATACGGTGCGGCGAAGGTCGGCAGCCGAAACCTGATTCATCTCCGTATTAAGATTGGACGCGTCGGCCCTGGCTAACATAAAGGGTAACATCGAAAATATCAGAACAAGTAAGATCCACCTTCTCTCCATAATAACGTTATCCAGCTGCTTATCATCCAATTAGGAAGGAATGTTTTTGCACGCGCTGCAACGACACGCGCGCGGCGGCTTACCTTCGAAGCTATTTTGTTTTTAAATAGCATAGCTAGGGAATACGTTATCACCATCCCATCCAAAGTAATGGGTCGATAAAAGGGACGATTATGCGGCAGATAAAGACATCACGACTGAAGCTGATGCCGTAACCAGTGACTGATTTGCTGTAAACAGAGATGGAAACTTTCATAAACCGGCGAAGCATTCACCGCCAGCAGCTTGCCCTGGATCGATGAGTTGACGATCAGTTCGGACTCCTCTTTCGGACTGAGCACGTCGTCCTTCCAGTAGGCGGAGAGCATCGGCGTTGGGCAGCGCCGCCCCAGCAGCCCCTGGGTTTTCAAGGAGTAACGCCCCATTTCCGTCTTCAGCGCGGCGTCGGTGGAAGACGGCATACCCAGCCGGCTGGCGAGAATATCCATATACATATCCGGCACGTCCTGCTGACGCACTGCGTCAGCCAGCAGCGAATGCACTACCGGTCCGAGGCAGGCGACACCCTTGAGTCGCGGCGATTCCAGATACGCGAGCCGAACGGCGATATTGGCGCCGAAGCGGAATCCAAAGGCCCCCACTCGGGTGTGATCCACCCACGGCACATCCGGCAAGGCTTTCAACACCTGCTGGTGCAGGAAACTAGAGTCTTGATCCAACTTCCAGCGCGACGAAAAACCGACTGACGGCATATCAATCGTCAGCATCGCCATCCCCGCCGGCGCCAGATAGTCATGGAACAAGCGGTAATAGTCGCTTTGAAGCAGGTCCAGGCTGCCGCACACCAGTACGGTAGGGAACGGCGCGCTGCCCTGAGAGGGCATATGCAAAAACCCGGTCAGCGTTCCGCCGCCGTTGATGGGAATAGACAGCGTTTTTAGTTCATAACTCAGGAGGTCGGCGGCCTCTTCATAGGCGCGATTCGCCATCGTCTGCGCCTGCTCGGCAAGCTCATCGCCCTTCAGGTGCGGATAGGCGGCGATGCTGTACAGCGTGGCGGCCTTCAGCCAGCACTGCCCTTTTTTCTCATCATCGTGTTCGCTCTCCGTCGCCTGCTGCTGCCAACGCATTCCCTGTACGACCCATTCGTAAATCCAGTTTCCGCCGCGATAACCGATGACCGTATCCAGCAGCGCGTCGTCGCTGCGCTGAGCCGTACTAGCGGCAATGCGCGACAGCACCTCCTCGATGTCCAGCGGCGCTACGCCGCGCCAAATCCACATCAGGCGGTTAATCATCCGATACCAGGCGCTGTTATCGCTGCCCTCCAGAGCGGAGTGCATCGCGCTGGTGGAATGGTGGGCGCGCGGGATCAGGGTCGAGGTTTCCGGATGTTTGAAGGACGGTTTAAACAGCTTTTCGGACAGGTTGGCCTGAACCACAACAGCCTCCATATAAGATCAAGCAGCAGAGAGAGCGTTTCGCTAAAGTGTACTCAACACCACATGGAAAAGCAGTACGTAAGAGGGAAAAGAATCAGAAATGGCAACGCCCGGCAAAACCGGGCGTTATAGACGGCAAGTCAAGGACCGATTAGCGGTCGGTCAACGGCGGCACGAACACCACGCCCATGTCCCACGGCTGCTCAATCCAGGTATCCTGCGGGATATCAACCTGATAATCGTCCACCAGCGGTTTACCGGCCGGTTTCGCAAAAATGGTGATGAAGTGCGCTTTCGGATACATATCGCGAATCGCTTTGGCGGTACCGCCAGTATCGACCAGATCGTCCACCACGATGAAGCCTTCGCCATCGCCTGCGGCGCGTTTCAGCACCTTCAGCTCACGCTGGTTGTCATGGTCGTAGCTGGAAATGCATACGGTATCCACATGACGGATGCCCAGTTCGCGAGCCAGCAGGGACCCCGGGACCAGACCGCCGCGGCTGACGGCGATGATGCCCTTCCATTGGTCCGCCGGCAGTAAACGCTCGGCCAGTTTGCGGGCATGAATCTGCAACATATCCCAGGTTACGACGTATTTTTCACTCATATAATATGTCCCGGCCAACGGTGGAGTCGGCTTTATCATAGTCGGAGGGGGAAAAAGGTTGCGCGAGATTATAGATAGGCAACCTCATAAAAACCAGCCTTTATCCGATTGAGTTTTGTTGGTGGCGACAAAGTCCCCGCCGTCATCGTCTGCAATCCCGCGGCGATCGCCCGCCTTAGCCCGTTCAAAGCGACCAGGATTGACAGACTCTCCCCGGCGGCGGGAAAGTGATACTCTGTTTCATGATGCCCGATCGCCATGCTCAAAGGCGATCATTTTTCAACCTGTAGCGCCTCACGCGCCAGACGCGGACTTAGGCTGCTGAAAAGGAGACGTGAATAGTGTCTGAATTGTCTCAGCTTTCCCCACAGCCCTTGTGGGATATTTTTGCCACAATCTGTTCCATTCCGCATCCCTCCTATCATGAAGAGGCGCTGGCGGCGCACATTATGTCGTGGGCGCAGGCGCGCGGCCTTCATTCAGAGCGCGATAGCGTCGGCAACATTCTGCTGCGCAAACCGGCCACGCCGGGCATGGAAAATCGCAAGCCCGTGGTGCTGCAAGCGCATCTGGATATGGTGCCGCAGAAAAACAACGACACGGCGCATGATTTCACGAAAGATCCCATTAAGCCTTACATCGACGGCGACTGGGTGAGAGCGCGCGGCACCACGCTGGGCGCGGACAACGGTATCGGCATGGCGTCCACGCTGGCCGTTCTGTCCGACGACAGCGTCGAACACGGCCCGCTGGAAGTGCTGCTGACCATGACGGAAGAGTCCGGCATGGACGGCGCTTTCGGCTTGCAACCGAACTGGCTGCAGGGCGAGATCCTGATCAACACCGACTCGGAAGAGGAGGGAGAAGTCTACATGGGCTGCGCGGGCGGGATCGATTTCCTGACGCACCTGCCGCTGCGGCGGGAAGCGGTGCCTGCGGGCTATCAGGTACTGAAGCTGGTCATTAAAGGGCTAAAAGGCGGACATTCCGGCTGTGATATTCACCTGGGGCTGGGCAACGCCAATAAACTGCTGGGCCGTTTCCTGGCGGAACAGGCGGCAACGCTGGACCTGCGGATCCTCGATCTGAACGGCGGGACGCTGCGTAACGCCATTCCACGCGAAAGCGCGGTTACGCTGGCCGTCGCGGAAGATAAGGTCGCTGCGCTGAAAGCGGCGGCGCAGGACTATATGGCCGTACTGAAACATGAGCTGGCCGCAGTGGAAAAAAACATCGCGGTACTGGTGGAGCCGGCGTCGACTGACGCCGAGGCCCTGACCACAGATAGCCGCGATCGGCTGGTGGCCCTGCTCAACGCGATCCCCAACGGCGTAATCCGCATGAGCGACGAGGTGACAGGCGTGGTGGAAACTTCGCTGAACGTCGGCGTGATCACCACGGCAGAGACCCAGGCGGAAGTTCACTGCCTGATCCGTTCGCTGATCGACAGCGGCAAGGACTATGTGGTAAGCGTGCTAACGTCGCTGGGACAACTGGCCGGTGCGCAAACTCGCCCCAAAGGCGGCTACCCAGGCTGGCAGCCGGATGCGCAATCGCCGGTCATGCAGTTGGTGCGGGAAACCTACCAGCAGCTGTTCGGCAAAATGCCGAGCGTGCAGGTGATCCACGCCGGTCTGGAATGCGGCCTGTTCAAGAAGCCCTATCCGGAGATGGATATGGTTTCCATCGGTCCGACCATCACCGGCCCGCACTCGCCGGATGAACAGGTGAATATCGCCAGCGTTGGCCTGTATTGGAAACTGCTGACCGCGGTCCTGAAAGCCATCCCAGAGAAACGCTAAGGCACCCATCGCCTGGACCCTCCCGCATCCGGCTGGACGCAACGCCGGATGCGGCAGCAAACGCCCTCGATTACCCCCCCCAGTCAAACACCAACTGCCGC
Source organism: Lonsdalea populi (assembly GCF_015999465.1). Classification (NCBI taxonomy): domain Bacteria; kingdom Pseudomonadati; phylum Pseudomonadota; class Gammaproteobacteria; order Enterobacterales; family Pectobacteriaceae; genus Lonsdalea; species Lonsdalea populi. The sequence continues at coordinate 736,680 of NZ_CP065534.1, read as the reverse complement.
TCCAACTGCGGATCTAGTAGCGTCACGTGTAACCCCACCAGCCGAACGCCGCGCGCTTCCCGCCGCTGCTCCCAGGTCTGCCTTGCCAACCGAATGAGATCCTGTTTATTCAGCACCGGCCAGACATGCTCCTGCGTGGTTTGCCGAAAATCATCGAACTTCAGCTTCACGCCCTGACGCGCGATATGCAGATCTGACTTCACCCGGCGCAGACGCGCCTCCAGCTCGTCATACAGCGTATCGATCAGCGCTTCGCATTGGGACCAGTCGTGAATATCCTGCGCCAGCGTTTTCTCGACGCCGACGGATTTACGCAGCCGATCGGGCGATACCTGACGCTCGTCAATGCCGTGACAGCGCTCCCACAGCACCCGCCCAAACTTGCCGAACGACTTTAATAGCGCGGACAAATCATAGCGCCGCACGTCGGCGCAGGTATGCAGTCCCCGCTCCGCCAACCGGCTGGCCGTCACTTTGCCGACGCCGGGGATCTTCGCCAGCGGCAACGCCAGAATGAACTCATCCACCTGGGCGGGCGTAATGACGTACTGTCCGTTGGGTTTGTTCTGTTCAGAGGCCACCTTCGCCAGGAATTTGATGGGGGCGATGCCCGCAGAGGCGGTCAGATGTAGCTCATCGAAAATGGTCTGACGGATCGCCTGCGCCATCAGCGTCGCGGAGCCGTTGCAGTGAGAGCTATCGGTGACGTCTAGGTAAGCCTCGTCGAGCGATAACGGTTCAATCAGTTCGGTATAGCGGGCAAAGATCTGGCGGATTTGGAGGGAGGCGGCCTTGTACACCTCCATACGCCCGGGCAGCAGGGTCAGATGCGGGCAGAGCCGCAGAGCGGTCGCGGTCGCCATCGCGCTATGCACGCCGAAACGCCGGGCGGGATAATTGGCGGTGCTGATCACGCCGCGGCGCAGTGCGCTGCCGCCGATCGCCAGAGGAATATCACGCAGGCGCGGATTATCCCGCATCTCGATGGCGGCATAAAAGCAATCCATATCGACGTGAATAATTTTGCGCATATCCCCCCCCCCCTTTCTTAATCTGTATAAAAATACAGTACCAAGATAAGGCGATGCAAGCCGGCGCGCGCCGATCCGCCCAAAGACGGAAACGGAAACCGCGTCTCGGCGTCCGGTATTTCGCGGGCGGGATGATCAAAAGACCCATTCGCCGCTCGCCGGTTTTCCGCCGGGTCCGCGCTCAGCCACAAACCTCGTCGCCCCTGCCGTCGACGGTCGGCGCCTGCGTATTTGCCCATGATATCTTCATCTTATCCGCCGTCGCCGGATCGGCGGCGACGTCCTCTCGACGGGCAACCCGCCGCCTGTCGGACGTTCGTTTCAGCGCCGACGGCGTTTCACATGATTTCCCGCTTGAATAAAATAAAGGCAATGCTAATGTGGCAGCGCTACACCTCGCCGTAGGCACGGGAATACGGGACGACATCATTAAAAGACCGTATGTCACACAGTTTTAGTTATCAGGATCCCTCAATGCGAAAAACCGCACTGTCATTTGCGACGCTGTTTTTTTTGCCTTTCGCTTTCGTAACCAGCTATGCCAGTGAAGTGATTCCGGTTACGACCACTTTCAAGCAGCAGGCCTTAGGCTCGCCGGTTTATATCCAGATCTTTAAAGAAGAGCGGCAACTGGAGCTGTATGCCAAAGTCGGCACCGATTATCGTCTGGTGCAAAGCTATCCCATCTGCAAGTACTCAGGCGGGCTCGGGCCCAAACAGGTGGAAGGCGATATGAAAAGTCCGGAAGGGTTTTATCAGGTCGATTTGCATCAGCTCAAGCCGGATAGCCGCTTTTATCGCGCCATCAACGTCGGTTTCCCTAACGAATATGACCGCGCTCAGGGCTACTCAGGGCGCTATCTGATGATCCACGGCGAATGCGTGTCGGTCGGCTGTTATGCCATGACCAATCAGTACATCGATGAGATCTACACCTACGTCGAACGGGCGCTATTGAACGGGCAGGCGAAGGTCGAACTGGCGATTTACCCGTTCCGCATGACGGACAAAAACCTGCAGCGGCATCGCAACTCCACTTACGCCCGTTTTTGGCGGCAGTTGCAACCGGGTTACGCTTACTTCAACCAGCACCACCAGCCGCCGGCCGTCGCGGTGTTCAACGGCCAGTATATGGTGAATCAGTCAACGCCAAACAAGAACCCATTTTCAAACTACGCGCTCACCAAAGTGGAATAACACGAACTCGCCTGGCTCGATCTGATGCCAGGTTTCATTCCCCGTCAGCGGCTGCGTAGCCAGCACGGTCACCACGTCATCCGGCGTGGTCTGCTGCTGAAAATCGATCTCCACATCATCATCCAGCAGCGTCGCTTTACCGAAAGGCGCGCGGCGCGTAATCCAGCATAGCCGGGTGGAGCAATATCCCATCACGAAATGCCCGTCGGACAACAGCATGTTGAACACCCCCTTTTTGCTCAGCGTTTCCGCCAGCGAAGCGATGTAGCGAAATACCGAAGGCCAGTGCGATGGCGTGCGGGGATAGCGTAATGAGAGATGATGAAGCAGCCAGCAGAAGGCGTATTCGCTGTCCGTCTGCCCCACCGGGCGGTAGGTGCCGGTTTTCAGGCTGCGGTAGCCTTTCAACTGACCGTTATGAGCGAACGTCCAGTTTCTCCCCCACAGCTCGCGGGTAAACGGATGGGTATTCTCCAGCGCCACGGCCCCGCGGTTGGCCTGGCGGATATGCGACACCACGGCGCAGGATTCGATGGGATACTTCTGCACCAGCTGCGCGATAGGCGACGTTGCGCTCGGCAGCGGATCTTTGAACGTCCGGCAACCGTTCCCCTCGTAAAAGGTAATGCCCCAGCCGTCACGATGCGGTCCGGTACGGCCGCCGCGTTGCATCAACCCGGAAAAACTAAAGCAGATGTCAGTTGGAACATTGGCGCTCATCCCAAGCAGTTCACACATGGTTGATTCCTTACCTTTGTGGCCCGTCATGAGAACGTGAGAGCCGCTGGCGGTAGCTTGGCTGCGACTCAAGGCGCGAGCCGTGCGGTGTGAAAGATCCCCATTAACGACAAAAGCGCAGCCCTATTCCTTCGGGGCCAACGTCTAAAACTTGTTCTCTGCGGAGCGCCGGTCCGCGCCTTGATGAAGCGATTTTACGGCAACGACAGCACCACGCACGGGGGGGACGCTGCCTAATGCACGATAGGCGCAGCGCGATTAGTTCTCCGCCATTTCCTTTTCAATCAGCTGGATCAGGATATGAATCGCTTTGATGTGAATTTCCTGAATACGGTCGGCGTAGCCAAAATGCGGCACGCGGATTTCGACGTCCGCCGAACCGGCCATTTTGCCACCGTCTTTACCGGTCAGCGTGATGACTTTCATCCGCTTGGCGCGCGCGGCCGCAATGGCCCGGATGATATTGCCGGAGTTGCCCGAGGTGGAGATCCCGAGCAGCACATCTCCTTCGCGTCCCAGCGACTCGATGTAGCGCGAGAACACGAAGTCGTAGCCAAAGTCATTGCTGACGCAGGATATATGGCTCGGATCGGAAATGGCGATCGCCGGCAGTCCCGCCCGATTTTCACGGTAACGGCCGGTCAACTCTTCGGCGAAATGCATGGCATCACAATGAGAACCGCCGTTCCCACAGGAGATAACTTTTCCGCCCGCCTTGAAAGCGTCCGCCAGCAGTATCGCCGCGGCCTGAATCGACTGAACATTGGCATCGTCGCTTAAAAAGGTATTCAGCGTATCCGCCGCTTCTGTTAGCTCTTTACGGATTAAGTCCTGATACATGGAACCCTCTCATTAGGTGATATCACGATGATCTGCCGTGCAGTGTAACGGATCGCTTAAACCCGGAGAAGCGGACAATTGAGGATTGGCATGATTCGCGGGGGAGGTCACGCCAGTGCGGTTATTTTGCGCATAAGGCCCTTCGACGCCCGCCGCATTCAGATGGCGGGCAAAGGCTTCACCGTCGTCTCACAGCACATCGTTTTCTGCGGTTCGGACCAAGGCAGGCGGCAGTCCTTTCCGTTGCGCTTCATTCGCTCAAGCCGGCACTGACGGTACACCTGTCATGATGCGGTATAGGCGTATCGGCCTGCGATGCGGTATCGATCAGACCTCAAACAAACGGATCCGCGTCAACAGCGCGTCGATGTCGCCGATCGCCTGGGCGTCGACAATCAGCGTTCGGCCCAGCGCCAGCGCGAGGCGCTGAGCGCTCAACCGCGCCTCAAGCTCGGCGATATCGTCCAGATCGGCGACATGCGCCAGACCAATGGTGCGCCGAATCAGTTCGGTGCCGCAATAGCCCACGGCATCGCGCCATACCTGACGTAAAAACTGCGCCGTATAACCGTCCGCCGCCAACGCAGGCTCGCGGCCGCGCTCAGCGCTGAGCGTCGCGAAGCGCGCGGCAAACGTCCCCCACAGCGTCGCGCACTCTTCGAGCCGTTGCGCGCGGGCCGCCGCCGCCGCTTCATCTGCCAGCAGCCCGGCCGCGCCGCAGTAATTCAGCAGCAGATTGCCCAGCGCCGACCCCACATCGAAGCCGATGGGGCCATAGAAACCAAACTCGGCGTCGATCACCTTGAGCTTGCCTTCCGCCACGAAAATCGACCCGCTGTGCACATCGCCATGCAGCAGCGCTTCCGCCCTGGCGAGAAAACCGTGTTTCAAGGTCGCCACCGCACGCTTCACCTCGCGATCCTCCCGCAGCGCCAGTACGTTCGGCAGTAGCTCCGGCTCGAACTGATTACGCTCATGGTCGACATAGGGGTCGGTAAAGAACAGATCTTCCGTGATCCGGCACAGCTCCGGGTTGGTGAAACGGCTGACGGCCGCCTTTTTCTCGTGCGGCGGCTGATGGAAATCCGAGGTATGGAACAGCGTCTGCGCCAGATACTCGCCCAGCTGAGCGGCCGCCTGCGGGTAATGTTTCCCGGCTACCAGCTCGCTGCGCCAGATGCGGTGATCGGAGAGATCTTCCTGCACCATCACCGCCAGTTCGGGATCGTAATGCAATACCGCGACGGTATGCTGCGGACAAAACTGCGCGTGAGTCAGCAGGGTTTCAGCTTCAATTCGCGATCTGTCCAGCGTCAGCGGCCACGACTCACCGACGCAGCGCACATAAGGCAATGCCTGCTTGACGATCACACGGCTGACGCCCTGCGTATCGCGAATTTTGAAGACCAGATTCAGATTACCGTCACCAATCTCTTCGGCGGCGACCAACGTATGCATCTCTGCCAGTCCGCCGTATTGGCGAGCGTATGCTACGGCATCGTCTGCATGAAAAGTCCGGTATTGTGACATTGCGAATCCCCTGGTAGGTGGTGCTGGTGATCGTTTTCTTGTTGTTTTAGACATAAAAGCGTTTGGACGTCTATACATCCGCAAAGCATACTGGCAGAATTAAAAAATTGATGCAATAGCGCAACACGGATTTAACCCAAAATGCAAAACATTAACACCACAAGCCTAAAGGTTATTGATAACCAGCTCTGGATCCTCGATCAGCAGGCGCTACCGCAGGAGACGATCTGGCATCCCTGCCCGGACGTTTCTACACTGGTCGAACATATCAAAGCACTGCGCGTGCGGGGCGCGCCGGTGATTGGACTGTCAGCGAGTTTGCTGCTGGCGCTGCTGGCGGAACACGGCCTGTCCCGACCGGCGCTGACCAGCGCGCTTGAAACACTGCGCGCGGCACGCCCGACCGCCGTCAACCTGATGAACAACCTCGATCGCATGAAGCAGGCGCTGGCGGCGCCGGAGTGGATCCCGGCACTGAGAGAGGAAGCCCTGCGGCTGATTGAGGAAGATCGCGCCCTGTGCGACCGCATCGCGGATTACGGCGCGGCGCGGGTCACTCCCGGCAGTCGGATACTGACGCACTGCAATACCGGCGGATTGGCGACGGCGGGCGTCGGCACGGCAATCGGCGTACTGCTGCGCGCTCACCAGCAGGGAAAAATAGAAAACGTGTGGGTGGATGAAACCCGGCCGTTGCTGCAAGGCGGACGCCTTACCGCCTGGGAACTGGGCGAATTGGGCATTCCCTATCGTCTGATCTGCGATTCCATGGCGGCGTCGCTGATGGCGCAGGGTCAGGTCGATGCCGTGTGGGTCGGCGCGGACCGCATCGCCGCCAATGGCGACGTCGCCAATAAAATCGGCACCTACAGCCTGGCGGTGCTGGCGCATTATCACCACATTCCGTTCTATGTCGCCGCGCCGCATACGACGCACGATCCCCACTGCCCGGATGGCCGTGCGATCCCCATCGAACAGCGAGCGGCCGCCGAAGTCACCGGCGTTTCAGGCAGCTTCGGTCATCTCCAGTGGGCGCCGCAGGATGCGCCGGTGTATAACCCGGCATTCGACGTCACCCCGGCCGCCTTGATCAGCGGTTGGGTTCTGGACAGCGGTGTGATTACGCCCGAGCAGGCGCGGGAAGGTATTTTTCAGCAGACGCTGTCGCGTTAAAGCGGTAGGGACGTCTCCCCGCCGCTCGGAGGGAGACGCAAAGAAGCAGTCAATCAGGCCAGCTTCGGATAGGCAGTGGCGATATCGTCGCCGGTGAAGTGCGCGATCCAGCCGTCCGGGTTATCGAACAGACGGATGGCCGTGAAGTTCGGAGACGATCCCATATCGAACCAGTGCGGCGTCCCTGCCGGTACGGAGATCAAATCGTTCTTCTCGCACAGGATCTGGAAGATCTGGCCGTCGACGTGCAGGCAGAACAGCCCCGCGCCCTCAACGAAGAACCGCACTTCGTCCTCCCCGTGCGTATGCTCAGACAGAAATTTGCCGCGTAACGCCTCCTTCTGAGGATTGTCGGCGCGCATGCTGATCACATCCCAGCTCTGGTAGCCTTTTTCCGCCACCAGTTTGTTAATTTCGTGCTGATAGGCCGCCAGCACTTCTTCTGCGTCCGGCTCGGCGCTCAGCGCGCGGTCGGCCCGCCAGCGCTCGAAACGAACGCCGATGGCGTTCAAACGCTGCTGGATCTCCTCAGCGTCCCGGCTCTGCCAGGTGGGTCGGGCGGCATCCCGATCGCTGAAAATAGTGAGTGCGCTCATTGAGAAATCTCCTGTACGTCTATCTGATCGAAGCGGCTCACCTGCGGGTGATCGCTGTGGGGATCTGCCGCGCCGCGCAGCAGCTGACAGGTCTGCCAACCGGCGCTCCGCGCCGCGTCCAGCTCCTGATGGATATCGGAAAGGAACAGGATCTCGGCCGCCGGCAGCGCGACGGCATCGGCGATATTTCGATAGGAAGCGACTTCACGCTTCGCGCCGACGCGCGTATCGAAATACCCGCTGAACAGCGGACGTAAATCGCCCACTTCACTGTGTCCGAAGAGCAACTGCTGCGCCTCGACCGAGCCGGAAGAGTAAACGTACAGCTTAATGCCCTGCTCAAGCCACGCGTGCAGCTGCGGCGTCACGTCATCGTAAACGTGACCGTGGAAATCGCCCCGCCGATAGCCCGTGCGCCAGATAATGCCCTGTAATGTTTTCAGCGCCGTCGACTTGCGATCCTGCGCCATAAACTGCGCCAACGCCTCCACCAGCTGAATTTCGCCGGCTTCCGGCTGGCCTAACTCGATCCGCAGCGCAGCCAGCGCTTCCGCCACTTCCGGCTGCTCGTCGGCCTGCGCCACCGTATCCGCCAGACGCGCGCGAGCGTAGGGAAACAGAACGTCGTGGACGAAGCGAATATCGCTGGTGGTGCCTTCAATATCGGTCACGATGGCCTTAATCATTGCGCCTCCAGCACACGTCGTTGCAATTCGCACTGGAATAGAAACTCCAGCCCTTCGAGATGGCGGCGCGCCTCTTGCACGCTCTCCCCCCAACAGTAAAGGCCGTGGCCCCGCACCAGAAAACCGTAGCGCAGCGGCGTAGACGTATGGCGAGCCGCGACGCGCTCGGCCAGCGCAGGAATGTCCTGATCGTTATCGAAAATAGGGATGGTCACTCGGTCAAGATGCGAATGCCGGCCCGCCAGCGACTTCTGCATCTCGTAGCCTTCCAGAATCAGGGCATCGCTTTTCTCCACGCGGGACAACACCGTGGCGTTCACCGAGTGGGTGTGCAGCACGGCGCCGATGCGCGCGTCGAGACGATACAGCAGGGTGTGCAGACCGGTTTCCGCGGACGGCGTGCGTCCGCTCGGGACCTGGTTGTTGGCGATGTCGACCAGAAGAAAGTCATCCGGCTTCAGGTTGCCCTTGTCTTTACCCGATGCCGTGATCAGGCTGCGCGCGTCATCGAGGCGGACGGACATATTGCCGCCGGTGGCGGGGCACCAGCCTTTTTCACCGATCCAGCGGCAGGCCGCCAGCAGGTCGGCCAAAAATACGTTATCGCTCATTGTCTCTTCCCAGTGCAGGTGAATCCCCAAACGTTCCGACGCAACCGTCGGCGTTCAGTGTTGTTATTACCGCTCAGTGAGCATGAATTTTTATAAACATCAGAGAGAATACAGGTCAACGTGCCGGTCTCACCAGTCCGCGTCTCAAACCTCTGATTCGCAGCGCTCATCTCGGCGATCCCGGCTCACGCCAGAGGCATGACCTGCGGCAAGCGGTCAGTGGGTTCGATAAGGAGACATTAGGCCGCTATTGAGACCCCGGGCTGACTGCGTCTACACTAATATGCAAGTCGGTATCACCGCCCTTCGCATTCACCGTGCTGGCCCCCCAGAACAGAGCGCTCTCGCCGGGTGTAGGTATGACATTAGCGCGAGAGATTACCCGGAGAAAACGGGGATCTCAAGAAGATCATCAGCCCTTCCCGTCAAGGAGAATACCGTGAAAAGCATAACGATAATCCCCCTTTATTTGTGCGGTTTTATTGTTTTCTGTCCTCCAGGTCAGGCCGCCCCGTCAGCTGACGACACGCCGCTGTTTTATTGTCCGACAGACGATGGCGGCAGCATTACGCTGGCGAAACAGGAGGGGAAATTAGCGTTGACGCTCAATGGGAAAAGCCATGTTTCGGATGAAACCGTGCGGGAAATTAGCAAAACCTATCGCCGCAATATCAGAAAAGGTCCGGAATATAATGTGGTCAGCTTCCACATCAACGGAATCGAATACAGCATCGGTTCGTTTAAAGATCTCGCCACCCAGGCAGAGCCCAGCGGGAAGCTATTTTCCACCTCTTACGATAAAAATAGACTGCCTGATGTGTTCTGTTCGTTTGGCGAGGACGTCAATCAACTGTCTGCGTTGGCGAAATAATCCCTAGTCATTTCGAGGCGGCAGTCGCGGCATTCCCCTATTGCGTTTGCGCAATAGGGGCATAAAAAAGGGGCTGATCAGCCCCTGCCTGTTAGCTCAAATTATCTATTCGCGTTTGAATCGCGCTGACCTTGGTGGTGTCCTTCGCAGCTTGATATAACGCCAGCGCCCTTTTGTAAGCCACCAGCGCTTCAGCCTTATCTTTGCGAGTGCCTTGCTCCCGGCTTAACGGATCGTGATAACGCGCCCAGCTGTACGCATAGACTTTATTGTTATAAATGGCGCTCTCCTCGAACGTGAATCCATTCGCCTTTCTTAATTGATTGAGGTGCTCACATTTCAGCACTTCAACGGCCTTATCAAAATAGCGCAACCTGTCGTCATAACCATTAAAACCGCCGTTGATTCTGGCCGTAATGATATTGAAATCATCTTTTTTTGCGTAACTGTTCAGATTTTGGTTGCCATAATCCATATAGAACCAAAAGGCGGATGTCACACAGTGCGGAGAGGTGGTTAGTTTATTTCGGTTGGCTTCGCTGGAATAAACATCCTCTCCCACCGCGCTCCCATAGGCGCGATAGTTTTTTTCGAAGGTCAGTTGAATCAAGCCGCGGCCGTACCAGGGCGCATAGCTTTTTTGACTCCCGCCGATTTCTGCGGTGTAGACCAAGCCCATGCTTTCATGGCAACACTGTGCGAGAAAATGCGCTTTCTCCCTGCAAGTCGTCATCTCGTATTTGGCGAATTCCGCATTGAATGCCTGCAGGTACGTCATCAGTTTGCTTTCATCGGCCTTCGGGGCGATTTTCCGCAGCTCGCTGAGCGTAATATCACGATGGCAGGCGCATGTAGTCGGTTCCACCGTTGTGGTTCCATACGCCTGCGCCGTCATCTGTGACTTGGAATGGAGAAAGCTTCGCGGAAGCACCGCCGCCAGCATCGCGCGCAGACGAGCCTGCACCGTTGAGGAAAAACCGTTGACGGCCCGGCAGGGCGTCGAATAAAAACGAAGAGGGAGATAAGACGATAGGCTTCTAGGTAACCGCTTCGCGCTGAACCTCAACTTTTTGTACGGCGTCAATGTGCCATCTAACCCTTTGGGATTTTGAATATATCGAGCGTTTCCAAAATCAATCATCTTGACGTTTTTCATTACGCTATTCATAAACAAACAATGTCCTTATGTTTTTCAATGTGCCAACTATCCAGCATTCAAACAGGGGTTCCTGTTCCTCAGGGTTGTTTATGCCTTTTTCCTCCCATCCTTTATCGCCCTCTGGATTAAAAAAACGGACATCAACAATGTTTTCCTTTAATAACAATATAATAAGTCTGTTTTATTCCCATCCGTCCGTTATACAACTTAGCCATTTAGCCATCCAACCGTCTCGATTGCCAAATATCGATAGCGTGATATATTGGCAAGCTATACATGTTTGCAGGAGTTGTATTCAGTCATGAACGCGGCGCTAATTCCCCACAGTAAACTCCCTTCTCTCGGCACGACGATCTTCACCCAGATGAGCGAGCTGGCGCAGAAGCATCAGGCGATCAATCTGTCGCAGGGCTTCCCTGATTTCGACGGTCCTCAGTATCTACAGGAGCGTCTCGCCTATCACGTCAGCCAGGGAGCAAACCAATATGCGCCAATGACCGGCGTCGCGCCGCTGCGACAGGCTATCGCTGAAAAAACCGTGCGGTTGTATGGTTGGAAACCGAATGCCGACCATGAAATCACCATAACGGCCGGCGCGACGGAAGCCCTGTTCGCCGCCATTAGCGCGCTGGTTCGCCAAGGCGATGAGGTGATCTGCTTCGACCCCAGCTATGACTGCTATGCGCCGGCCATCGAATTGGCCGGCGGCGTAGTGAAGCGTCTGGCGTTGCAGCCGCCCGCCTTCCAGGTGGACTGGGCGCAGTTCGCCGGGCTGCTGAGCGATAAAACCCGGCTGGTGGTCCTCAACACGCCGCACAACCCATCCGCCACCGTCTGGCAAAAATCGGATTTCGACGCCCTGTGGCAGGCGATTGCCGAACGCGAAATTTACATACTGAGCGACGAAGTATACGAACACATCTGCTTTGATCCGGCAGGACATGCCAGCGTACTGGCGCATCCCGAGCTGCGTCAGCGTGCGGTCGCCGTCTCGTCCTTCGGCAAAACGTTCCATATGACCGGCTGGAAGGTGGGTTACTGCGTGGCTCCCGCGCCTATCAGCGCCGAACTGCGCAAAATCCACCAGTACCTGACGTTCGCCGTCAACACGCCCGCACAGCTGGCGATTGCCGATATGCTGCGGGAACATCCGGAACACTGGCGCGATCTGCCAAACTTTTACCGGGCGCGACGAGATCGTTTCGTGAACGCGCTGTCCGCCAGCCGTTTTGAGCTGTTGCCGTGTCAGGGCACCTACTTCCTGCTAGCAGACTACAAGGCTATTTCGACGCAGGATGACGTGAGTTTCTGCCGTTGGATGACCGAACATGTCGGCGTCGCCGCCATTCCGCTGTCGGTTTTCTGCGCCGACCCTTTCCCCCACACCTTGATTCGGCTATGTTTCGCCAAACAGGAATTAACGTTGGATGCTGCTGCGGAGCGCCTATGTCGACTTTAAAAATCACCCTACTGCAACAACCGTTGGCGTGGATGGATGGTCCTGCCAATCTAAGCCACTTCGACGCGTTATTGGAAAACATCACCGGGCGCGATTTGATTCTGCTGCCGGAAATGTTCACCACCGGATTCGCGATGGAAGCCGCCGGACACAGTCTGGAACAATCGGTGGTTGAAGCCTGGCTTTGCCAGTGGGCGCAGCGCACCAACGCGCTCATCGGCGGCAGCGTGGCGGTGCAAACCCCGAAAGGGGCGGCGAACCGTTTTCTGTTCGCCGATCCGCACGTCACGCTGTATCGCTACGACAAGCGGCATCTGTTCCGCATGGCGGATGAGCACCAGTATTATCAGGCGGGCAAGAAAAAACTGGTGGTGGAGTGGCGCGGCTGGCGCATCATGCCGCTGGTCTGCTACGATCTGCGCTTCCCGGTCTGGGCGCGCAACCAGCAGGATTACGACCTGCTGCTGTACGTCGCTAATTGGCCAACGCCGCGCGCCCAGCACTGGAAGACGCTGCTGGCGGCCCGTGCGATTGAAAACCAAAGCTATGTAGCGGGTTGCAACCGCGTCGGCACCGATGCCAACGGCCACAGCTATCAGGGCGACAGCGTGATCCTCGATCCACTGGGTCAGACGCTGGCCATCGCCCCAGAGAATGAACCTGCGCGGCTGGATGCAGAGCTGTCGCTGGAAGCATTGCAGGCCTATCGAGAAGCGTTCCCGGCCTGGCGCGATGCGGACACGTTCACCCTTTAGTCAGTACCGCGCTTCTTGCGGCCATCTGCTGTCTTTTGATGTAAGTCCACGCTTACACAGGTGCAGCAAAAGCCCTCGCCACCCGGCGAAATGACCGCCCCTCACACGACCTAACGAGGGGCTAAGGCCTCTGCGCAATTCACCCCTTGTGAGCTGCGCCGACGCTCACCACCGTCAGCAGTAACGTCTGCAACGCCCGCGCCACGTCGCCAGTAAGCACGGACTCATCGGGATGATGGCTAATCCCGCCGCGACAGCGCACGAACAGCATTCCCACCGGCCAACGTTCGGCGATGGCGATGGCGTCATGGCCCGCGCCGCTCGGCAGCGACAGGCCCGTACCCTGCACCGCCGTCACGGCGTCGGACAACGTCGCCTGCAAGCCTTCATCGCAGCGCGTCGCGGGAATACGATAGTACTCCTCCGCGCTGAACTGACATCCGCGCTGCCGGGCGATCGCCTTCGCCGCCGCCAGCAACCGGCTTAGCAACGCCTCCAGCGCCGCATCTTCCGGCCCCCGTATGTCCAACGTCAGCCTCACCTCGCCGGGTATCACGTTGGCCGCGCCCGGCAAACATTGCAACGACCCTACGGTTGCGACCAAATGCGGATCGCTCGACTGCGTCAGCGCTTCCACCTGCGTCATCCAGGCCGCCGCAGCCGCCAGCGCATCCTGGCGTTGCCCCATCGGCACCGTGCCTGCATGACCGGCATGACCGATAAACGCACAGTTTAACCGCCGCGCGCCGTTGATCGCCGTCACCACGCCCAGCGCCAGTCCCGCCTGTTCCAGACACGGCCCCTGTTCGATATGCAGTTCCAGATAGGCCAGAAAATCGCGCGGATCGCGCGCCGCATCCCCGATCGCGTCGGCGGACAATCCGGCCTGCGTCAGCGCTTGCGCCACGGAAACGCCGTCGGCGTCCTGGCATGCCAGCCACTCAGTAGGCCAGGTGCCGGTCAGTCCACGGCTGCCCAACAGGGTAATGCCGAACCGCGTGCCTTCTTCGTCGCCGAAGCCCACAATCTCCAGCGCCATCGGCAGCCGAATTTGGCGTTGATGCAGGTATCGGACCGTTTCCAGCGCGCAGAGCACGCCCAACATACCGTCGTAACGGCCGGCGTTGCGCACCGTGTCCAGATGCGAGCCGAGCAACAACGCCGGGGCATTGACCGTTTCGCCCTCGTAGCGGCCGCAAATATTGCCCACGCTGTCCTGCCAGACGCGCATCCCCGCCGCCCGCATCCACTCGCCGACCACCTGATTAGCGAACAGATGTTCTTTTGACAGGTAGACCCGCGTCAGTTGGCCTGCGCTTTCGGAAATCTCGGCCAGCGCATCGCAGCGATCCATGACCTGCCGCGCGGCGTCGAGCGCCTCGGCAACCGTCATCGCCATGTGACTCATGCGGACGCCTGCTGAGAGGCGTAGACATCCCATGCAGCCTGCAACGCCGCGCCCTGCTCCGAGCGGAAACCCAGACGGTTCAGTACGGCTTCCAGCGCGGTCAGCGTCTGCATCACGCAATCTTTGCGCGCGTTGTAGCCCATGGTGCCGATCCGCCAGATCTTGCCCTGCAGCGGGCCGAAAGAGGTGCCGATCTCAATGGCGAAATCCTCCAGCAGCCGCTTACGCACGGATTCACCGTGAATGCCTTCGGGGATCGTCACGCCTAATACGTTGTTCATGCGATGCGCCGGATCGCCGTAGGCCTGCAGGCCCATGCCTTCGATCCCGGCCAACAGCGCCTGACCGTGCAGCGCGTGGCGGGCGATGCATGCGTCCAGCCCCTCTTCCAGAATAATGCGGGCGCACTCGCGGGCGGCGAACAGCATACTGGTCGCTTCGGTGTGGTGGTTGAGCCGCTCCGGCCCCCAGTAGTCCATGATCATGCCCAGATCGAAGTAGTTGGAGTACACCATCTCCTCGTCGCCATCATGATGATCGTCGGTGCGGATCCCCTGCTCCACGCATTTGCGCTGGCGGATCGCCGCTTCCATGCGCTCGCTGATCGTCACCGGAGAACTGCCGGACGGACCGCCGAGGCACTTCTGCAAGCCGGCGGACACCCCGTCCAGCCCCCAGGCGTCGGTCTCCAGCGGATTACCGCCAAAAGACGCGGTGGCATCGGTGTAAAACAGCACGCCATGACGTCGGCAGATATCGCCGAGTTCGTCCAGCGGCTGCAGCATCGTCGTCGACGTGTCGCCCTGGACGGTCAGCAGCAGACGCGGTTTAACCCGCTTCACGGCCTCTTCGATGCGGTCAGGCGTAAAGACTTCGCCCCACGGCGCTTCAATCGTATGCACCTCGGCGCGGCAGCGCCGGGCAATCTCGCACAATAGGTGGCCAAAGCGTCCGAAAACCGGCACCAGAACCCGATCGCCGGGGCGGATCGCAGAAACCAGAATGGCTTCGATACCGGATCGCGAGGTGCCGTCCACCAGCATTGTCCAGCGGTTTTCGGTGCGGAACAACTGCCGATACAGCGCCATAACCTGATTCATGTAACCGGTCATCACCGGGTCGTACTGGCCAATCAACTGGCTGGACATCGCCCGGAGAACGCGCGGATCGGCGTTAATCGGGCCCGGCCCCATCAGCAGACGATGAGGCGGATTGATTTGAGCGAACGGTTCGCTTTGCATAGTGGTTAACTCCTGATGTCCTTGATTCATGGTGTGCGTTGACGCGTTGGTCGGAGAAAGGCATACCGGCTGCGCCGCGCGTCAAGCTTCCGTCAGCCCGCGCACGGAGGCGATAAACTGTTTCAGTTCCGGGGTCTGCGGCTCGGCGAACAGGCGGCGGCTTTCACCCTGCTCCCACACCTTGCCCTGATGCATAAACACCACGCGGTCGCCGACTTCGCGGGCGAAGTTCATTTCGTGGGTGACCAGAATCAGCGTCATGCCCTCCGCCGCCAGCTGTTCCAGCACTTTGAGCACTTCACCCACCAGCTCCGGATCCAGCGCCGAGGTAATTTCGTCGCACAACAGTACCTTCGGATTCATCGCCAATGCGCGGGCGATAGCCACACGCTGCTGCTGTCCGCCGGAGAGATTGGCGGGATAATAGTCCCGCCGTTCGCCCAGCCCGACTTTGTCCAGCATCTGTTCGCCCAGACTGCGGCACTCCACCGCGCTTTTGCCCAGCACCAACCGGGGCGCCAGCATCACATTTTCCAGCGCGGTCATATGCGGGAACAAATTGAAATTTTGGAAAATCATGCCGACGGAACGGCTGATCTCACGCGCCTGAGATTCCCGGTCGGTGATGGTGATTCCGCCCAGCTTGATGCTGCCTTCCTGATAGCCTTCCAGGCCGTTGACGCAGCGCAGCAGGGTACTTTTCCCCGAGCCGCTGCGCCCGATAATGGAGATCACCTCGCCCATCTCGATGTCCAGATCCACGCCTTTTAACACGTGGTTTTGGCCGTAAAACTTATGTACCTGATTAATGGTGATGAGCGGCATTAAATTTCTTCTCCAGATAGCGGCTGTAGTAAGACAGCGGATAACACAGCAGGAAGTAGCCGAGCGCCACCAGACCAAACACCTTAAAGGGCTGATAGGTGACGTTGTTCAGCATGATCCCGGCCTTGGTCATCTCGACAAAGCCGATAATGGACGCCAGCGCCGTGCCCTTGATGACCTGCACGGAAAAGCCGACCGTCGGGGCGATGGCGATACGCATCGCCTGCGGCGCGACGACCCGGCTCAAGGTTTGCCAGAAGTTCAGCCCCAGACAGCGCGAGGCTTCCCACTGGCCGCGCGGCAGCGCCAGCACGCTGCCGTGCCAGATGTCCACTAAAAACGCGCTGGTGAAAAGCGCCAGCGCCAGCGCGGCGGCCACCCACGGGCTGACGTCGATGCCGAACAGGCCCAGACCAAAGAAAGCGAGGAACAGCTGCATCAGCAGCGGCGTGCCCTGAAACAGATTGGCGTAGGCGCGGGTCAACCGCAGCGGCCAGGGACGGCGGGTCAGGCGCAACAGCAACAGCGGCAGCGTTACCAGCGCTCCGCCGAGGAACGCGGTCAGCGACAGCAACACTGTCCAGCGCCCCGCCAGCAGCAGGTTGCGCACGATATCCCAGTCGGTAAAGTTCATCATGCGCTCTGCGTTCCCAGAAAACGTCGCCCCAGCAGCAGCAGCAGTTGGCGCATCAGCAGCGACAATGCCAGATACAGCAGCGTGGTGACCAGATACACCTCAAAGCTTAAGAAGGTGCGAGATTGAATCAGATTGGCGGCGAAGGTCAGCTCTTCATACGACACCTGCGAGACGACCGAAGAGCCGAGCATCACGATGATGCACTGGCTGACCAGCGCCGGATAAATCCGTTGCAGCGCCGGCGGCAGGATCACCCGCAGAAACGTCTGCGTGCGCGTCAGTCCCAATACCCGGCAGGCTTCCCACTGCCCTTTCGGCGTCACCTGAATGCCCGCGCGGATGATCTCGGTGCTGTAGGCCCCCAGGTTCACCAGCATGGCGATCAACGCCGCCTCGCCTGCGGTTAACTTTAGCCCCAGCCCCGGCAGACCGAACACGATAAAGAACAGCTGCACCACGAACGGCGTATTACGAATCGCCTCGACGTAAACGCCCCACAGCCCGCTCAACAGGTTCGGCTTGCCGCTGCGCAGCGCCGCACCGCAAATGCCGATGGCGATGCCGCCGGCCGTGGCGAGCACCGTCAGTTGTACGGTGACCCACAGACCGTCCAGCATATCCGGCCAGTAAGGCCACAACGCCGCGAAATTAAGCTGATAGGTCATCCGTCGTTACCCTCACGCGTCCAGATTCGCGGGCAGCGGGGCCTTCAACCACTTTTGCGACAGGCCGTTCAGCATATTGTCTTTCACCGCCTTTTCGATCAGCGCATTGATCTTCTCTTTCAATGCGGGTTCGTCTTTTTTCAGGCCGATAAAGCACGGTGAATCTTTCAGCATGAATTTCGCCACCGGCGCTTTCGTCGGATTCTGCGCGGCGATGGCCGCGACCACCAGGTTGCCGGTCGCGATGTACTGCACCTGTCCGGACAGATAAGCCGACAGCGTGGTGTTGTTGTCCTCATAGCGCTTCAGCTGCGCCTCTTTCGGCGCAAGGTCGGTCAGCACCATGTCCTCTACCGCGCCGCGGGTGACGCCCACGCTTTTGCCCGCCAGCGCTTGAGGATTAGCGAGATCGCTGTCTTTCGGTCCGAACACGCCCAGGAAGAACGGCGCGTAGGCGCGACTAAAGTCGATCACCTTTTCGCGTTCGGCGTTTTTACCCAGACTGGAGATCACCAGATCCACCTTGTTGGTTTGCAGATAAGGCACCCGGTTAGCGCTGGTGACGGGCACCAGTTGCAACTTTAGTTTCATCTCGCTGGCCAGATAACGGGCCATGTCGATATCGTAACCCTGCGGCTGAAGGTCCGTGCCGACCGAGCCAAACGGCGGGAAGTCTTGCGGCACGGCGACGCGCAGCACGCCGCGCTTCTCGATGTCCTGCAACTGGTCGGCCAGGGCGTAGCCGGCCTGAACGAAAAACAGCGCCGCGCTTATCACGGCCAAGAAACCTTTTCTGATATTCATCGCTCTGCTCCTGGTTAGCCAATTTGAAACAAAAGATTCTTAATAAATGATAGTGAAACTATCGTTACATGAAGGTGAGCAAAATATATGCCAACAGTGAGGTGGTTGCCAGGGTGCGAGCCGCGTCAGAAAAAAGCGCGGACAGTCCTATAGATAGGCCTTTTATCAGAGTAAGCGGAGAAAATCATCGCGCAGAACGGCAGACATCAAACGAAGACATGCCCCCGACACGACGCACCATAGAGAAGCAAAGGCACTATTTTGGTGCTGAAAACCGGCTCATCGCTGAGCACTATCGGCATTCATGCGGCATGATGCTGTTGCCGCCATCGCCCACTCAGGGGAAGGACGAAAAAAACCTGCTGCCGACGTTCTGGGGAGTAAATGCTGAGG
This sequence comes from Lonsdalea populi, assembly GCF_015999465.1. Classification (NCBI taxonomy): domain Bacteria; kingdom Pseudomonadati; phylum Pseudomonadota; class Gammaproteobacteria; order Enterobacterales; family Pectobacteriaceae; genus Lonsdalea; species Lonsdalea populi. The sequence goes on along the minus strand of NZ_CP065534.1, from coordinate 718,061 downwards.
ATAGTTTCTGAGATAGGGGCCTGGACGAGAGCCAGAGGGCAGCGCGTCTGGAATGGCGACGCGGATTGCCCGTTATTGCCGATGGGACGCCTCCGCCTAGCGCAGCTCCAACTCATCCAGCCGTTGATACAGATCGGCGATGTGATGGATACGCTGACGCCCGTCCTGCAACATTTCGTGCAGCAACGCGTTGCTCAGCAGATTGACCAGGCCCATCGCAGAGGCGTAGCTATCGAAGGCGGAGACGCTGTCCAGCGGCGCGCTCAGCGTCCACGTCGCCAGCGGTTGCAGACGGTGGGCCTGCGGTTCGCACAGCAGCAGCACCGGCACCTGCTTTTCCTGTAGCTGGCGTAGCAGAGACGGGATCAGTCGGGGACGACGACGAAACGCGGCCACGATCACGACATCCTGCGGACTCAGGTCGGCCAGCTCTTCCGCCAGCGTCTGACCCGGCTGCGCCAAAAGACAGACCTGCGGCCTCACTTGCAACAGCTGTTGGCGCAGATGCAGCGCCAGCGGATAGCTGTTGCGCAGCCCGATCAGGCAGACGCGCTGGGCCTGCTGTAGCGCGGCGAGCACCGCGCCGAACTGCACCGGATCGATCTGACTGACCCACAGGGTCAGGTTCGCCATCTCCTGCTTATAGTGACGCGCCAGCAGGGTATTTCCCTGCACCGCGTCGCGGTTATCGGCCAGCGGCATACCGCTTTGGCGCAGCGTGCGCAACTCATCGCGCATTTCCCGGTAACTGGGGTAGCCGAGGCGACGAAACAGACGGCTGACGGTCGCCTTGGAGACGCCGCACAGCCGCGACAGCTCCGCGCTGTTATAACTGATGAGGTCGTCGAGGTGATCGAAAATAAACGCCGCGACCCGCCGCTCCTGTGGAGAGAGCGCATCAAAATGGCTGCGTAGCCGTTCATCAATCTGCTTCATGTCTGCCTCTGTAACTTTCGTTTCAGCCATTGACGGTATCGCTGCACCTTAGCACACCTCTCATCGAGAGCGGCAAGAGGAAAAAGAGTGGAATGCTTCTTGCTTTTGTCTGTAATCGATTGTCCCTGGGCAGCCCTCGCGACGCGACGTCCGGCTTCTGACTATCACTCGCCAGCGTTGAGCGCCGGAGTCTGGCCCTCCTAGCGTTGGGGATCTTTTTCTATGATGCACAGTAATATCGCGCCTGCCGGTATGGCGGTGACGCCTCATCACCTGGCCAGCGCCTCCGCTCAGGCGGTTTTGCGGGAGGGTGGGAATGCGATCGAAGCGATGGTCGCCGCCGCGTCGACCATCGCCGTCGTCTACCCGCATATGAACAGTCTGGGCGGCGACGGTTTCTGGCTGATCGTGCCCCCGCAGGGCGATCCCATCGCCATCGACGCCAGCGGCCCGGCGGGCTCGCTGGCCAACCGCGCGCTGTACGACGGTATGGAGCGCATTCCTCATCGCGGCCCCAAAGCCGCCATCACCGTGGCGGGCACCGTCGGCGGATGGCAGGAAGCGCTGCGCTATGCCGCCGAGCTGGGCGGAACACCGCTGCCGCTGGCGCGGCTGCTGGCCGACGCGATCTGCTACGCCAAAGACGGCATTCCCGTCACCCTCTCGCAATCGAACGCGCTCACACAACATTTTGAGGCTCTCCGCGCCAATGCCGAATTCCGCCGCGTCTTCTTGCCGGACGGTCACCCCCCTTCCCCCGGTAGCCGCTTCGTTCAGCCCGATCTTGCCCGCACGCTGACGCAGCTGGCGCAAGACGGTCTGGACAGTTTCTATCGCGGCGCGTTGGCCGATACGCTGGCGGCGGCCATAGCGCAGTCCGGGATGCCGGTGACCCGCGACGATCTGGCGAACTATCGCGCCAAACGCGTCGCGCCCCTGAGGCTGGCCCACAGTCAGGGCGAGATCTTCAATCTGGCGCCGCCGACGCAAGGGCTGGTGTCGTTAGCGATCCTCGGGATCGCCGACCGCCTCGATATGGCCGATCTCAACGAGGCGCAAACGATCCACCGCGTCGTCGAAGCCACCAAGCTGGCGTTCGAACTGCGCGATGCCTTCATCACCGATCCCAGACTCGTCACGCAGGATATCCCCGCCCTGCTCAGCGCCGATGCGCTGGAGGCATTGAGCGCCCGCGTGGATACCAACGCCGCCACGCCGTGGGGGGAAGGTAAAGGCCCGGGCGACACCGTTTGGATGGGCGTGTGCGACGGCAACGGGCTGTCGGTTTCCTTTATTCAGAGCATCTACCACGAATTCGGCAGCGGCGTCGTCCTGCCGGAGACCGGCATCGTCTGGCAGAATCGAGGGGCCTCGTTCAGCCTCGATCCCCAGCACCTGCTGGCGCTGGAACCAGGCAAGCAGCCATTTCACACCCTGAATCCCGCCGCCGCACGGCTGTCTGACGGACGGACGATGGTCTACGGATCGATGGGCGGCGACGGCCAGCCGCAAACGCAGGCGGCGCTGTTTATCCGCCACGTGGTGCAGGGGCTGCCGCTACAGCAGGCCATCGCCGCGCCGCGCTGGCTATTGGGTCGCACCTGGGGACACACCTCCGATAGCCTGAAGCTGGAGGGCCGCTTCACGGCCGCCACCGTCGATACGCTACGTGGACTGGGCCATGAGGTGGAGATGCTGCCCGACTTCAGCGAGAGCGTCGGACACGCCGGGGCTATCGTGCGCCATACTCACGGTATGCTCGAAGGGGCGTTCGACCCGCGCAGCAACGGCAGCGCCCTGGGCTTTTAAATCTGCAAGACCGCGACAACGATGATCACAGAGGAAACCATGAGTGAGATAAAACTGGATGACGCCGCGCTGGCCGACTATCTGCGGCAGATGGAAACGTTGCTGGCGCTGGAGCTGGATCCGGCCCGCCGCGAAGAATTGCAGCGACAGTTCAGCCGCATCGCCGAGATGGCGCTGCCGCTGATGGCCTTTCCGCTGGACGAACGTCAGGAAGTCGCGGGGGTTTATCAGTTATGAGTACGACACGCCACCCCGGCTGCTATTCCATTGATGAGATTCAGGCGCTGCAAGAGCGCGGCGAACTGTCCGTACAGGAGATTGCCCACCAGACGCTGGCGCACATTGCCGAGCGCAATCCCCAGCTCAACGCCTACACCCGCGTCACCGAGACGCGCATGCTGGAAGAGGCCGCGCAGCTCGACCGGCAACGCCGCGACGGTTGCGCGCTGCCCGTGCTGACCGGCGTGCCGTATGCGGTCAAAAACCTGTTCGACGTGGCAGGCGAAACCACGCTGGCGGGAGCCAAACTGTTTAGCCAGCGTCCCCCCGCCACGCAGGATGCCTACGCCGTCTGCCGGCTGAGCGCTCAGGGCGCGCTGCTATCGGGGCTGTTAAACATGGACGCCTACGCCTATGGCTTCACGACCGAGAACACCCACTATGGCGCAACCCGCAACCCGCATGACGTGACGCGCATCGCGGGCGGCTCCTCCGGCGGTTCGGCGGCGGCGGTCGCGGCCGGGCTGGTGACCTTCGCGCTCGGCAGCGACACCAACGGATCCATTCGCGTCCCTTCGTCGCTGTGCGGCATTTTCGGCATGAAACCGACCTTTGGCCGCCTGTCCCGCCGCGGCACGCAGCCTTTCGTCGCCAGCCTCGACCATATCGGCCCGATGGCGCGAAACACGGGGGACCTGGCGCAGGTGTTCGATCTGCTGCAAGGCATCGACGCCCACGATCGTTTTCAAACGCCGCATTCGTCGTTGGACTGCTCGGCCACGCTGAACGATGACACGACGCCGCTGCGCGCCAAAATTCTGGCAGGCTATTTCGCCGACTGGTGCGACGAACATGCGAAAACCGCCGTACTGCGGGTCGCCCGGGCGCTGGGAGCCGATGACAATGTGTTGATCGACAATGCCGCGCTGGCCCGCACGGCCGCCTTCCTCATCTCCGCCAGCGAAGGCGGTAATCAATACCTGCCCGCGCTGCGGAGCGTGCCGGAGCAGTTCGAGCCGCATTCGCGCGAACGCCTGCTGGCCGGCGCCATGATCCCGGCGGCGTGGTACGTACAGGCACAGCGTTTTCGCAACCATTTCCGGCAGGAAGTCCTGTCGCTGTTCGAACACACCGACCTGTTGATTGCCCCGGCGACGCCCCGCCCGGCGACGCCGATCGGTCAGGAAACCATGCGCATTAACGGTGCGGATCTGCCCATTCGTGCCAGCATGGGTATGCTGACGCAGCCTATTTCGTTCGTCGGGCTGCCGGTGGTGACCGTGCCGCTGCTCACCGATGGCGGACTGCCCATCGGCGTTCAGCTGATTGCCGCGCCGTGGCGTGAAGACATTGCGCTGCGCGCGGCCCGACGCCTGGAACAGCAAGGCATTACGCATTCCGTCATCCCATCACCGCTCTGATACGCAAGGAGCCCCGATATGTTGCAGCTCAACGACATCAATTTGCCCGACGTGCTGGAAGAGGTCTCCGCCGCGTTCGCCCGCTACGAAAAAGCACTGACCGGCAACGACGTCGAGGAACTCGACGCCCTGTTCTGGCACGATGCGCGCACCGTGCGCTACGGCGCGTCCGAGAATCTCTACGGCATCGAACAGATCCGGGCGTTTCGCGCCGCCCGTCCTTCCGCGGGACTTGACCGCCAGTTGCACAATACGGTGATCACCAGCTACGGCCGGGACGTGGCCGTCGCCAGCACCGAGTTTCGCCGGGAGCATTCAGAGAAGGTGGGTCGCCAGATGCAAACCTGGGTTCGCACCGAACAGGGGTGGCGCATCGTGGCCGCCCACGTCAGCCTGATGGCGTAACGGATAGGCGTGAGGAAGACAGGCCGCGTCTTCGCGGCCTTTTTAGCTTATCTCGACAAATCAGCCTTGATAGGGATGGTGCTGACGCCAGTGGTCGGCGATGTCCTGACGACGGCAAATCCACACCCGGTCGTGCTGCTGAACGTAGTCGAGAAAACGCTGTAGCGCACGGAAGCGGCCCGGCCGTCCCAGCAGCCGACAGTGCATGCCGATCGACATCATTTTCGGCGCGGTTTCCCCCTCTTCGTACAACACATCAAAGCTGTCTTTCAGGTAGGTAAAGAACTGCTCCCCGCAGTTGAACCCCTGCGGCGAGGCGAAACGCATATCGTTGGCCTCGAGCGTATAAGGAATGATCAGGTGAGGCCGCGCCGCGCCGTCTGCCCCAGTCACCGACATCCAGAACGGCAGATCGTCCCCATAGTAGTCGCTGTCATACTGGAAGCCGCCGTGTTCAACCATCAGCCGACGCGTATTCGGGCTATCACGGCCGGTATACCAGCCCAACGGCGGGCGGCCGAACAGCGCCGTCATCATCTCCACGGCCTGCGCCATATGCCGGCGTTCGACCTCCACCGGCGTGTCCTGATAGTGGATCCAGCGCCAGCCGTGGCACACCACGTCGTAGTCGGCGGCGCGAATTGCCTCGACGACGGCCGGGTTGCGCGCCAGCGCCATCCCGACGCCGAATACCGTCAGCGGCAGGCCGCGACGCTGGAACTCCGCGTGGATCCGCCAAAACCCCGCGCGCGAGCCGTACTCGTATAACGAGTCCATCGACATATGACGGTCCGGGTAACTGGCCGCGCCGATGATGTCAGACAGAAACTGTTCGGAGCCCGCGTCCCCGTGCAGCACGTTATTTTCCGCGCCTTCCTCATAGTTGAGGACAAACTGCACCGCGATGCGCGCATTTCCCGGCCACTGGGCGTGCGGCGGCTGCCCCGCATAGCCAACCAGATCGCGCGGGTAGTCCCGCCCTTCCCTCAACGCCTGCGTCAACGTCTTCATCATGTGTTCTCTTTTCTGTTGCCAAGGAGATAAAACCAACGTCAGCGCAGCTGGCTGAACGGGCCGGTCAGCGGTTTGGGCAGCGGATAGTCGAGGTCGCCGTGTTTGCTGGTGGTCAATCCCATCCCCACCAGCGATTCAATCAGTTTAACCGCGGCGCTGACGCCGTCGATCACCGGGATCCCCAGCTCATGCGTCAATTCAACGGCCAGATCCGCCATGCCGCCGCAGCCCAGCACTATCGCACCGGATCCATCTTTTTGTTTCGATTGTATACACTGTTCGCGCACTTTCTGTTGCGCCAATCCCTGCCCGTCTTCCAGCGCCAGCACCGGAAGATCGATGGCGTGCAGCGCAGCACAGTGGCGCTCAAAACCATACTGATGCAGCAGGTGTCGCGCGATGATCAGCGTGCGCGGCAACGTGGTGACGATAGAAAAGCGCGTCGCCACCAGCGTCGCCATGTGCATTGCGGCTTCGGCAATGCCGACGACGGGCGCAGTGGCCAGCTCGCGTGCCGCCAACAGACCCGGATCGCCGAAGCAGGCGATGACATGACCGTGTACGCCCTGCGACCGGCCTTGTTGGATCTGCGCCAGCACGCCGAGGGCCGCGATGGCTTCATCGACATGCCCTTCTACCGACGGTGCGCCGTAAGACGCACAGACAGACAGTATTTCGGTGTCTGCGTTAGCGACTCGCCGCGCCGCGGCGTCGATGGTATCCGTCATTTCCCGGCTGGTGTTCGGGTTGATGACCTGTATCACACAGCGGCTCATGCTGGCTCCTGTCCATGAAGGTGGGCGAAGAGGCGGGAGAAATCCGGCGTCACGCTATCGTCGCGATCAAATCGCAGATGGGCGGTGATATCGTCGAAATGACGTTGCATTTCCGATATGAGCACCGCCGTATTTTTGTCTCGCAACAGCGTGATCAAGTGCTGATGATCGTGACAGCGACACCCCTGCTGCCACGGCGCACCGTAGGCGGCGATCACCAGCGACGATCGCAGCGTAAGCTGAGACACCATGCCGGTTAATACCGCATTGCCGGAGATAGCCTGTAGCTGTATGTGAAACGCGGCGGACTGGCGGATCGCCTCCGCGCCGTTCTGCTCCTGATGAGCCCGATCTTCCGCCTGCACCACCTTCTCCAGCGCCTTGTAGTGAGCGGGCCGGCAGTGTTCCGTCACCTGCGGCAGGTTGGCGCACTCCAGCAGGCTGCGGGTGCGGAAGATTTGCCGCGCTTCTTCTATCGAAGGCGTGGCGACCTGTGCACCACGTTTGGGCGCCAGGGTGATCATTTGCACTGCGGCAAGACGCTGCAGCACTTTGCGGATGCCGGTGCGGCTCACGCCGAAGACCTCCGCCAGCGCCTCTTCCGGCAATTTGGTGCCCGGCAGCAGCTGGTGTTCCACAATCGCATTCAGCAACGCGTGATAAATCACCTCGTCCTTTTGCTGAGAAAGCGTTTCGTCTTCAAGACCATAGGTATAGTTCATCACGTTATCCCATCAACATGTCATGGCTAAATCGTACACCTCAACCATCAATTATTGTATACAAAAAATAGATTATGGCCCGAATCATGCAAAACACTTTTTGTATACATCATCGTGTGACGTTGACGTCCGATTATCAAAAGGAACAGATTCCATGCCAGAAAACACCTCATCGAACCGCGCTATGCGGACAGACTACAGCCCCAGGTTATGCAATGAGGATCTCGCGCCGGTGCGGTCGCAGAACTGGTCCTGGTATAACATTTTTTCCTTCTGGATGTCCGACGTGCACAGTATGGGCGGCTACGTCGTCGCGGCCAGTTTCTTTACGCTGGGGCTGGCCAGCTGGCAGGTGCTGCTCTGTCTGCTGGCCGGTATCGGCATCGTTCAGCTGTGCGCCAATCTGATCGCCAGACCCAGCCAGATAAGCGGCGTTCCCTATGCCGTAATTTGCCGTCAGGCCTTCGGGGTTTTCGGCGCCAATATTCCGGCGGTGATCCGCGGACTGATCGCCTTCGCCTGGTACGGTATACAAACCTATCTGGCCGCCAACGCGCTGATGCTGGCACTGCTGAAGTTCTACCCCTCACTGATCCCGCTGACCGAGCATCACTGGCTGGGCCTGTCCGCACTGGGCTGGATATGCTTCGGCATCCTTTGGCTGCTACAGGCCATGGTGTTCTGGCACGGCATGGCGGCCATCAAACGTTTTATCGATTTCGCCGGTCCGGCGGTCTATGCGGTAATGCTGGGGCTGGCCGGCTGGATTGTCTACCAGACCGGCTGGGAGGGCATCTCCTTCACGCTCTCCAGTCAATCGCTGAGCCCCGGCGAACAGCTGTGGCAGATGATCACCGCCGTCGCGCTGGTGGTGTCCTACTTCTCCGGCCCGCTGCTGAACTTCGGCGACTTTTCCCGGTATGGTAAGAGCATGCGCGAGGTTCGTCGCGGCAACTTCTGGGGACTGCCGGTCAATTTCCTGCTGTTCTCCATCGTGACGGTGGTTATCGTTTCCGGTACGCAGTCGCTGTTCGGCAAGATGATGACCGATCCTATCGAAACCGTGAGCCACATCGGCAACGGCGTTGCCGTCGCGCTGGGCCTGTTAACCATGATCATCGCCACCATCGGCATCAACATCGTGGCGAACTTCGTGTCGCCGGCCTTCGACTTCTCCAACTGTTCGCCGCAGCGGATCAGTTTCCGCGCAGGCGGGATGATCGCCGCCGTAGGCTCGATCCTGCTGACGCCCTGGAACCTCTTCCAGTCACCCGAACTGATCCACTACACGCTGGACGTTTTGGCCGCCTTTGTCGGCCCGCTATTCGGGATCCTGCTGGCTGACTTTTATCTGATTAAGGGCGGATGCGTGTCCGTTGACGATCTGTTCAACGCGACTCCGCAGGGGCGTTACTGGTATCGACATGGCTTTAATCCCAAAGCCGTTTTGGCGCTGATCCCCGCCGTCGGCATTTGTCTCTTTATCGGCTTTATGCCGTCGTGGCACGCGGTCGCTAATTTCAACTGGTTTATCGGCGCAGCGCTGGGCGCAGGCTGCTACCGCTTTTTGGCTCGCCATGAACGCAGCCCGGGTTATCCGATTCGCCGCCTGTCTATGCCCGGTGTGGAATAGGGGTTTCGCTGCGAGGCAACCCGAAATTCCGCTCTCCCCCATACAAAAACATCCCGGCCTGAGCCGGGATGTAAGGACGATGTCATACAGGGCATGGAGGCCATCCCCATATCGCGCTTTATTTCAGTTTGTAGATCCCCGCCTGCCACGGTTGCAGATTAAGCACCCTCGCATTGGTTTCAGGTTTTGCTTTTTGACCGCTTTCCAGCAGCGTTTCGCCTATCGCCAGACGATCCGGCAGCGCATAGTCGATCGCTTTTTCCTTGAAGTTGATCACCATCAGGTAGCGTTCGCCCTTCAAGCTGCGGGTATACGCGAAAACGTCGGGGTTTTGCGAGTCCAGATCTGCATATTTACCGTAAACCAGCGCCGGGATGCGGTGACGCAGGGCGATCAGTTCACGATAGTGGTTATAGACCGAATTCGGATTGTCCACCTCGCTCGCCGCATTGATCTCTTTGTAGGTCGGGTTCACTGCGTACCACGGCGTACCGGTCGTGAAGCCCGCGTTATTCTCGGCGCTCCACTGCAGCGGCGTTCTGCCCTGTTCGCGCGAGGTGATGCGAACGTTGTTCAGGAAGACGTCCTCCTTCACTTTGCCGCTGAGCACCAGGTTTTTATAGAACGCTTTGGTTTCAATATCGTTGTAGTCGTCGATGGACTTGAACGGCGCATTGATCATCCCCAGTTCATCGCCCTGGTAGATAAACGGCGTGGCGTGCTGCGTCAGCAGCAGCGTGCCCAGCGCTTTCGCGGATCGTTCACGCCATTCCGGGCGGTCGTCGCCAAGGGTGGAAACGACGCGCGGGTTATCGTGACTGCCGAGGAAGAACGCGAGCCAGCCATATTCGCCGCCGGATTCGTTCGCGTGTTGCACCACTTCTTTCAACTGCGGCAGCACCCAGCCTTTGTAATGCCACTTTTCGCCCGGATAGCGGTAGAACAGCACCGACTCAAAGGTAAAGGCCAAATCCATTTCATGACGACGCTGGTCGACATAATCTTTTAGCGACTCTTGCGGCACGGCGAAGGCTTCGGCGGCGGACACCAAGTCCTTATGATGCGACAGGACGTGATCGTTCATATCTTTGAGATAACGGTGAACATTGGGCCCACAGCCATAGCTCGCCGCGGTGTGGTGCAGTTGCTGCTGGTTCAGGTCCGGGAATCCCGGCTGCTTGGAGATGGTATTGATGGAGTCGAACCGCAGGCCGGACACCCCTTTCGACAGCCAGAACTCCATAATGTCGTAGAGATTTTTTCTGACCTCTGGGTTTCCCCAGTCGAGATCCGGCTGATGTACGCTGAAGTAGTGAAGATAGTACTGATCGGTCTTGGGATCTTTTTCCCACGCCGGGCCGCTGAATAACGACGGATAGTTGTTGGGCTCGCCGCCGTTTTTGCCTTCACGCCAGAAATAATAGCCGCGATACGGGTTATCGGTGGACTCTTTGCTTTTTAGAAACCACGGGTGTTCATCACTGGTGTGGTTAAACACAATATCGATCATCAGGCGCATATTGCGTTTCTTCATCTCAGAGACGAGCCTGTCGAAATCCTCCATCGTACCGAAGTCTTTCATGACCTTTTTATAATCGCGAACGTCGTATCCGCTGTCTTGGTTTGGAGAGTCGTAATGAGGCGTGATCCAGATGGCGTCGATGCCCAGATTGCGCAAATAATCCAGCTTCTCGATCAAGCCGTTGAAATCGCCGATACCATCCCCGTTACCATCCTTGAACGAGCGGAGATAGACCTCATAAAAAACAGCCTGTTTCCACCAGACCGGGTAATCGTCGGAACGCTGGATACCGGCGCCTTGAGGAGAAGCGGCCTCCACAGGCTCCGCCTGAACCTGAGGGACATTTCCGCACAGGGCAATACCTAGACTTATCGCAATCAGCGATGCCAATCTCAGTTTATTCATTTCCATTTTTTCCTTGCGTCAAACAATAAGAAAAACTCAGTTTTATTTCTGATGTTATGGCGAGCGTATATATACAATAGCGTGTTCGAGAATAGCACCGCGGAAATATTTAGACATTAGTTTAATATGAAATAAATACCGCATGACCCTATAACGACGAATTAGTGAAGATAGAAAGAGTGACGGAAATAAATATTATGACGCATGCAATAATCTAATATTTATATTCACTCAAGAAAAACATCCTTGTGATTACCATTGGATTTGCAACAGTCTAGCAGGGAGAATATTGCCGCTCAGGGCGTTGTCAAAAACCAATCAATGAATTGATTTACAACTATTTTTTTAATTTACTCATCATTTTCTTCTCGGCGAGCGGTCGAGATCTCGCCGCACGCGCGGGAACAGCGGAGTCATCCTGGATTTCACCGCCGGCGCCGTCCGTAACATCCCAGTCTCGGGTATTTCCCTGCCGCTCTGGAAATAAATAAAAGGCGATGCATAAGCGACGCCCTTGATATTTTCCGCCCAGTCAATCGCCGCCCCGGCATATAATCATGATGTTCCACTCATTTCGTTACACTTGCTTAACGTTGAGTTCCGATAAAAGAGATTCAGAGAGCGCGTTTATTATTCCCTGGCTATTGATCATGACACGACCGAGGGTCACGCGGCGGCATTCCCCCGACATCGCCGCACGGCTTTTACAGTACGGGTATCCGGTCCTGAATCGCAGGGGTATCGCCATCCGCAGAGCGCCAGAAACGTCGCCGGCTATCTACGGCGACAAAACCGAACGCCGTTTTCGCTCCGTTCCGTCGTTAATGCTCGCCGCGCTCCTGGGCTAGTGGAGACGGCTGACGCATTTGACGTCCGATCGGTTCAGCCGGTAGATCCCGGACTGCCACGGTTGAAGAGTGAGAGAAGTCGCATTATGCGCAGGCGCGCCGTTTGCGCCGCTCTCGATTAACGTGCGGTCGATGGTCATGGACGCCGGCAGCGCGTACCTCACAGGCTGCGCCTTGACGTTGACCACCACCAGATAACGGACGTCATGGGTGGTGCGGGTATAGGCGTAAACGTCAAGGTTTTCGGGAGACAGGTCGGCATAGTGACCATAAATGAGGCCCGGCGTTTGGCGACGCAGAGCAATCAGCGTGCGGTAATAGTTGAAGATGGAGTCCGGCTGGGCGATCTCCTTCGCGGCGTTGATCTCCGTGTAGTTGGGGTTGACCTTGAGCCACGGTGTACCGGTGGTGAACCCGGCGTTGGCCGAAGCGTCCCACTGTACAGGGGTTCTGGCGTTGTCGCGGCTGGTCTGCTTCAGATTCGCCATCATGACGTCCGGCTTGACTTTCCCGGTCGCCACGTAGTCCTGCCAGAAGCCTTTGGCTTCAAGGTCGTCAAAATCCGACATCGATTTGAACGGGTAATTGGTCATGCCCAGTTCCTCGCCCTGAAAAATGAACGGCGTGGCTCGCTGGGTCAACAGCACGGTGGCCAGCGCTTTCGCCGAACGCTCCCGCCATTCCGGGCGATCGTCGCCGAAATGAGAGAGCGAGCGCGGATTATCGTGGTTGCTCAGGAAGAAGGTGTTCCAACCGTAATCGCCCGCGAGATTGTCGTTGCGCGCGATGACCTGTTTGAAGTCGCGCAGCGTCCAATCCCGCCGCAGCCATCGTTGGTCTTTGTCGCGATCCATACGAATCAGGTCGAACGTGAAAATCAGATCCAGCTCTTTGCGGCGCTGGTCGAAGAACAAGGGCACCTGACTCGTCGGCACGCCGAACAGCTCCCCTGCGGTGACGACGTCGTATTGGGTGAATAACTTTTGATGCATCTCCTGGATGTAGCGATGCAGGTTGGGACCCTGAGTGTAGGCTTGGGCGAAGAACATCTGCTCCTCGTCGGTCAGATTAGGAAAACCGGGGATTTTGGAATAGGTGGCGAGCGTATCGAAACGCAGACCCGAAACGCCTTTGTTCAGCCAGAAGCGCTGAATGTCGTACAGCGCATTCCGTACCTGAGGATTATCCCAGTTCAGATCCGGCTGATGTTTGCTGAAGTAGTGAAGATAATATTGGCCGGTCTGCGGATCTTTATCCCACGCGCCGCCGCCGAAGAAAGAACGGTAATTATTCGGCGCGCCGCCATTCTTACCATTCCGCCAAAAATAATAATCGCGATAAGGATTATCTTTTGATTTTCGACTTTCCACGAACCAATGATTTTGATCGCTGGTATGATTAATAACGACATCAATCATTAAACGCATATCGCGTTTTTTCAATTCGGCCATCAGACGATCGAAATCGGCCATGGTCCCATATTCTTTCATTATTTTTTTGAAATCCCGAATATCGTAGCCGCTATCGGTATTCGGTGAATCATAATGCGGCGTCATCCAAATGGCGTTAATACCCAGAGTTTTCAGATAATCCAGTTTTTCAATCAGACCATTGAGATCCCCGATGCCGTCGCCATTGCTGTCTTTGAAAGAACGAGGATAGACCTCGTAAAATACCGCTTCCTTCCACCAGGCCGGAAAATTCCCGGAGCGCGGCACCACCGTCGCTTCCGTCGTCGTTTTCTCGATACCTTCACTCCGAGCCGGATTGATGCCGCTCCACAAGGCTATCCCAAGGCTTATCGCCGCCGACGACATGAATATCAATATCCTCATATCCATTGCTCTCTACATATCCGAGTAAAAAAGATTAATTGACCATAACGGTAATAACGCGAAGTTAAATTTTAAGAGCCATCGAGAATATCATTGTAGAAAAAGCGATTCATCACTTTAATAACCAATAAATAACAGGCATATAATTCTATTTTCACCGGATAAATGAAATATATTCATATTTCACAGATGTATTTATACGTATCGATAAGCACACGCACGAGTCTTTAATATTAATAGCGAGGTGAATTAACGTCGCTCGCCTTGCCCGATTATCGCCCCGACGGTTATTTCCGCGAACGCATCGCCGACGGAATATAACCGGTTTGAATCTCTTCGTTGAAAAGAACGAAACGAAAAATATCCCCTTTATTACCCATTAATAATATCAACTGCGGGAAGATAACGAAATTTACCATTGGGGCGACATCGACCACGCCCGGCGCTGAAAAACCGCTCATAGTGCATTGCTATTTTAACGCAATTCGCTAAGGCCGTACCGATCGGCGCACCTCTTTTTCACCAAAAAGCAGAGCGTTGCCGCACTATTTTCCGTCGCTGACATAAATATGGAAAAGCGCAAAATCGCGACAGTGGAAATATAGGATTTACGCGGATCGCGTAATGCGTCACAAACAACACAATGATTTGATTTTACACGTAGAAATTTTTTATTAATATTTCTAATACTTTTTGATAAAGGATATTTTCCGCCTGTTTTTGACATCAAAAAAACACGTAAAAAACCAAAGATTCCGAAGGCGGGAAATTCCATAAAATGACTTAATGGGTTGCCTCAGATATTCATTATGTTAGGGTGTACGGCTGTTTTATCGTTACCAGGGCAGATCTATAGCGCATAGCATCAAAGCAATATCGTCACTATAGGAACTAACCAATTTCATGGCAATTAAACTTGAAGTAAAAAATCTCTACAAAATATTTGGCGAACATCCTGACCGTGCATTCGGGCTGATGGACAAGGGCTTGAATAAAGATCAGGTGTTTGAGAAGACCGGACTCACGGTCGGTGTCGAAAACGCCAATCTGGCCATTGAAGAAGGCGAGATATTCGTCATCATGGGATTATCCGGTTCTGGAAAATCCACGCTAGTACGCCTTCTCAATCGTCTGATAGAACCGACGCGCGGTCAGGTGCTGATCGACGGCGAAGATATCGCCCGAATCTCTGACGGCGCCCTGCGTGAAGTTCGCCGCAAAAAGATCAGTATGGTGTTTCAGTCGTTCGCGCTGATGCCCCATCTGAACATCCTCGACAATACCGCGTTCGGTATGGATCTGGCGGGCATCCCCAAAGCAGAGCGGGAGCAGAAAGCGCGCGACGCCCTGCAGCAGGTCGGACTGGAAGCCTACGCGGCATCCTATCCTGACGAGCTGTCCGGCGGGATGCGTCAGCGTGTGGGCCTGGCTCGCGCACTGGCCAACGACCCGGACATCCTGCTGATGGATGAAGCGTTTTCGGCGCTCGACCCCCTGATACGTACCGAAATGCAGGATGAGTTGGTCAAGCTGCAGTCTCGTCAGCAGCGCACCATCGTGTTCATTTCCCATGACCTCGACGAAGCCATGCGCATCGGCGACCGTATCGCCATCATGCGCAACGGCGAAGTGATTCAGGTGGGAACGCCGGATGAAATTTTGAACAACCCCGCCAACGACTACGTGCGTACCTTCTTCCGCGGCGTCGACATCAGCCAGGTGTTCAGCGCCAAAGACATCGCGCGCCGTCGACCGGTCGCTATCATCCGTAAATCGCCCGGCGTGGGGCCGCGTTCCGCGTTGGCCATTTTGCAGGAAGAGGACCGGGAATTCGGCTATGTGCTGGAGCGCGGCCAGAAATTCATCGGTATCGTATCGATCGAATCGCTGAAAGAGGCTCACAAGAAGCAATTGCCGCTGGATCAGGCGCTGCTGTCCGATCCGGTTCCGGTTCCCGCCGATATGCCGCTCAACGAGCTGATTTCCCTCGTGGCACAAGCTCCCTGCGCCATACCTGTCGTCGGTGAAAACAATGAGTACATGGGCATCATCTCTAAAGGGATGCTGCTGCAGGCACTGGATAAAGAGGGCTCTCTGAATGACTGATGCGACTAATCCGTGGGAAACCTCCACGACCGCTGAACAAGCCGCCCAGCAACCGGCCGCCGCGCCGCAGGCCGATCCTTGGGGCGCGGCTCCCGCCCCGACCGATGGCGGCGGAGCTGACGCCTGGGGCAATGCCGCTCCGCCCGCCGGCGGCACCGACGTTCCCGCCGGGAGCACCGACTGGCTGAGCAGCGCGCCGACGCCGGAATCCGAGCACTTTAACCTGCTCGATCCGTTCAAACATACGCTGATCCCGCTGGATAGCTGGGTGACGCGCGGCATCGACTGGTTGGTGATGCACTTCCGCCCCGTATTTCAGGGCGTGCGCGTGCCGGTCGATATTATCCTGAACGCCTTCCAGCAATTGCTGATGGGCATGCCGGCACCGGTCGCGATCATCGTGTTCTCGCTGCTGGCCTGGCAGGTCTCCCGCTTCGGCATGGGGATGGCGGCGTTTATCTCCCTAATCGTGATCGGCGCGATCGGCGCATGGTCCCAGGCGATGGTTACGCTGTCTCTGGTGTTGACCGCCCTGTTCTTCTGCGTCCTTATCGGCCTTCCCATGGGAATTTGGCTGGCGCGCAGCGAGCGGGCCGCGAAGATTATCCGGCCTCTGCTGGATGCGATGCAGACAACGCCTGCGTTCGTCTATCTGGTGCCAATCGTCATGTTGTTCGGCATCGGCAACGTACCGGGCGTGGTGGTCACTATTATCTTTGCGCTGCCGCCCATGGTGCGTCTGACTATTCTGGGGATACGTCAGGTTCCCGCCGACCTGCTGGAAGCCGCAGAGTCGTTCGGCGCCAGCCCGCGTCAGATGCTGTTGAAAGTTCAGCTGCCGCTGGCGATGCCGACCATTATGGCCGGGGTCAACCAAACGCTGATGCTGGCGCTGTCGATGGTGGTGATTGCCTCGATGATCGCCGTCGGCGGTCTGGGACAGATGGTACTCCGCGGTATCGGCCGGCTCGATATGGGACAGGCCGCAATCGGCGGCGTTGGGATCGTCATTCTGGCCATCATCCTTGACCGTCTGACCCAGTCTCTGGGCCGCGACAAGCGCAGCCGTAACAATCAGCGCTGGTTCAACAGCGGTCCTATCGGTCTGCTGGCCCGTCCTTTCATCAAGTCTTAATACTCAGCCCCTCGTGACCGGCTGCGGTCGGTCACGTCAAGATAACTCATCATAATGACAGGGGACGCCACGTGTCCCCGACACCAACAAGAGGAATTTTTATGCATAAAACAGGCATAATGACGTTTGCCCTGACCGTAGTACTTAGTACCTCTCTCGCGGCAGCCGAACTTCCGGGCAAAGGCGTTACCGTACAGCCGATCCAGAGCACACTGACGGAAGAAACGTTCCAGACAGAGCTGGTGAACAAAGCGTTGGAAAAACTGGGCTACGACGTCCAGCCGACGCGCGAAGTGGACTACAACGTCGCTTACACCTCTATTGCCGCTGGCGACGCGACCTTTATGGCCGTTAACTGGGATCCGCTGCAGAACGACCAGTACAAATCCGCAGGCGGCGACGCCAAATTCTTCCGCCAGGGGATTTATGTCTCCGGCGCGGCTCAGGGTTACCTGATCGATAAGAAAACGGCGGAGCAGTACAAGATAACCAACATCGCTCAGTTGAAAGATCCTAAAATCGCCAAGCTGTTCGATACTAATGATGACGGCAAGGCCGATCTGACCGGTTGTAATCCGGGCTGGGGCTGTGAAGCGGCTATCAATAACCATCTGAAGGCCTACGGCCTGACGCCGACGGTGGAACATAATCAGGGTAATTACGCGGCGATGATCGCCGATACCATCACCCGTTTCCACGAAGGTAAGCCGATCCTGTACTACACCTGGACGCCATACTGGGTCAGCAACGTACTGGTGCCGGGACGTGATGTCGTCTGGCTGCAGGTTCCTTTCTCCTCCCAGCCGGGAGACATGAAAGGCGTCAGCACCAAACTGGCTAACGGCGCCGACTACGGCTTCCCGGTGAACAACATCCGCATCGCTGCCAACAAGGCGTGGGCAGAGAAGAACCCGGCTGCGGCCAAGCTGTTCTCCAGCATGTGGCTGCCGGTTGCCGATGTGAGTGCGCAGAACCAGCGTATGCACGCCGGTGAGTCGTCTGAAGAGGCCATTAACCGTCACGTTGACGGCTGGATTAAAGCCCACCAGAAACAGTTTGACGCGTGGGTTGACTCCGCACGCGCCGCCGTGAAGTAAATCGTGCTTTGGAGCGCCTGTTCCATCAGGCGCTCTTCTTCCCTTTATTTCTCTCGGCCTTTTCGCGACACATATCCCCCTTGCAATCGATTTTCTGGCTTCCCGCCGACCTCATCATTCCAACCCACGCCCTCGTGACAGCAATTACTCATGCTGGAATTATTACGCGTGGAATTGACGCAAGGGTGGTATCAGTGGGAGATCTGTCCGATACTACCAACCTGTAGCCTTAACAAATAGTTAACCATTTCATGAACACCGCCGTACCACGAAACAAGACGTTAAGCCCTACGTTAACCCTTTTGATGTCCGCCGCCACCGGTCTGATGGTGGCGAGCAACTACTACGCTCAACCTCTGCTGGATGCCATCGCCAATGCCTTCATGCTTTCCCCCAATCAGGCGGGTTTTATCGTCACCGCAGCCCAGCTTGGCTATGCCGTGGGCCTGCTTCTGCTAGTACCGCTGGGAGATATGCTGGAGCGCCGGGGGCTGATTGTGGGCATGAGCCTGCTGTCCGCCGCTGGCATGTTGATTACCGCATCATCGTCGTCACTGTGGGTGATGATACTCGGCACTGCATTGACCGGGATGTTCTCCGTCGCCGCGCAGGTCCTGGTGCCGCTGGCCGCGACGTTGGCCTCGCCGGAAACCCGGGGTAAAGTGATCGGCACCGTGATGAGCGGCCTCCTGCTGGGGATATTGCTGGCCCGAACGTTGGCGGGCGCGCTGGCGTCGCTGGGCGGATGGAGGATGGTTTACTGGGTCGCGAGCGTTCTGATGATCGCCCTGTCCCTGCTGCTGTGGCGCGCACTGCCTCGTTATAAACAAGACAATCAACTGAATTATCCGCAGTTGCTGTCTTCGATTTTCCATCTCATGATCACGTACAAGCCGCTGCGCATTCGTTCCATTTTAGGCGGCCTGACTTTCGCGAACTTCAGCATTCTGTGGACCTCTATGGCGTTTCTGCTGTCCGCGCCGCCGTATCGTTACTCCGAAGGCGTTATTGGCCTGTTTGGATTAGTCGGCGCCGCAGGAGCGCTGGCCGCAACGCGAGCCGGACGCCTGGCGGACCACGGACATGCCAGAGCGGTCATGACCGTCGGCCTTGTCGTACTCGCGCTGTCGTGGCTGCCCATCGCCGCGGGCGTTCACTCCATTCTGCCGTTGGTGATCGGGATTCTGGCGTTGGACCTGACGGTTCAGGGCGTGCATGTCACCAATCAGAGCATTATCTATCGCGACATGCCTGAGGCCCGTAATCGTATTACCTCTGGTTATATGACCGCCTATTTCATCGGCGGCGCGCTGGGCTCGATGTTATCCGCCATGATGTTTCAGTACTTCGGCTGGCTGGGCGTTTCCGCTGCGGGTTTCCTAACCAGCCTCACCGCCCTGCTGGTCTGGTGGTATAACAGAAACGACGTTTCTTAAATCGCTGACCGCCCCTATCGGACCTCTTGACCCGACAGGGGAGTTCCACAAATCTCCTTCTTTAGATAATTTCTTCTTTTTTTGTCAAAAAAAATTGCATGAAATAGGAGAAAAACACATAAATATCAACAAAATAATTTTGCAAGTGCTTTCGTCTCTCCGCTTTTTTACCGCTTTTGATACTTTCCATCATTTACCCAAGTAATAACCCGCGTTACTATACAGGAAGTGATTAATGAGGTTGACATAAATGGAAAGTTCGTTTGCACCAATAGAAAGTATGCTGCGTATGCGCGCCACTCGCCATCCCGACTTCCCGTATAAGGAAGTGACGATGCTTCGTCTGTTTCTACATTTGCAGACAAAAATACTGGAGCACCGTAATCGAATGCTGAAGGAACAGA
Organism: Lonsdalea populi; assembly: GCF_015999465.1. Classification (NCBI taxonomy): domain Bacteria; kingdom Pseudomonadati; phylum Pseudomonadota; class Gammaproteobacteria; order Enterobacterales; family Pectobacteriaceae; genus Lonsdalea; species Lonsdalea populi. The sequence continues at coordinate 698,338 of NZ_CP065534.1, read as the reverse complement.
ACATTAATGAGACGCTGTTCATGGCATTGCTTACGCTCGAATCGCAAGAATCTTATAGCATTCAGCCTTCTGAGCTCAGCGCCGCGCTCGGTTCATCACGCACCAACGCCACGCGTATTGCGGATGAACTGGAAAAACGCGGTTGGATTGAGCGCCGGGAGAGTGAAAGCGACCGACGTTGTCTGCACTTGTTCATGACGGAAAAAGGGAAGGCTTTTTTGAATGAGTTACTCCCGCCGCAACACTACAGCCTGCATCAGCTATGCTCTGTCCTGGATGACGAAGAGCAGCTCGAATTGGAAACATTGATGCGTAAACTGCTGGGACGCCTTGACGAAATTGAGAAAAGCATGTCGTCTTAGTTATACACCATCATCATAAGTCAGCTCCATGCCGCCCTACACGGAAGTTTACCGGCACCAGGCGAACCTTCTCGCGTCTTGCGCAACCTTACGCGCAAGGCACCACGGGATGTTCTCAGTGTGGATTCGGCACGGGCTGTCTATTTATCGCAGCCAGAGCGTTAGCGATACTACCCTCACATCGCCGTATGGCAATTACCCATTGAATAATGAGAAGCACATCAGGGGAAACCATGAGCTCCACTGTGGAAACATCTGCACCGCAGCCGGTTAAAAACAATAATACTCGTCGGAAACACATCTTAACGCTATTAACTCTTTTCTTTTTATTCCTCGGTTGCCTGTGGCTCGCCTATTGGTTCCTAGTTTTACGTCATCATCAGGAAACTGATGATGCTTACGTCGCGGGTAACCAGATCCAGATCATGTCGCAGGTAGCCGGTAGTGTGACCAGCGTTAACGTCGACAGTACGGACTTCGTCAGAAAAGGCGATGTTCTGGTCGAACTCGACCCAACCGATGCCCAACTGGCATACGAGCGCGCACAAACCGCGCTAGCCAATAGCGTGCGTCAGGTTCATCAGTTAATTATCAATAGTCGCCAATACCAGGCGAATATCGCGCTCCAGCAGACGGCGCTTAACCAAGCGATCAGTGATTTGAATCGCCGTGAAGCGCTGGGCAAAGTCAACGCTATTGGTCGCGAAGACGTGCAGCACGCACACGATGCCGTCGCCAGCGCGCAGGCGTCGCTGGACGTCGCCAAACAGCAATTCGCCGCCAATCAGGCGCTTATTCTCAACACGCCGTTGGAAAAGCAGCCGGCGATACAGCAAAGCGCCGCCTCCTTGCGTGACGCCTGGCTGGCATTGCAGCGGACGCACATCGTGAGCCCGGTAGATGGCTATGTTTCACGCCGCAGCGTACAGGTCGGCGCACGAATTGCCTCAACGTCGGCTTTGATGGTGGTCGTTTCCGCCAAAGACCTGTGGGTGGACGCCAACTTCAAGGAAACGCAGTTGACCAATATGCGTATCGGCCAGCCCGCCACTATCGTCAGCGATCTCTACGGCGACGATGTCGTGTTCAAAGGCAAGGTCGTCGGTCTGGATATGGGTACAGGCAGCGCCTTCTCCCTCCTGCCGGCCCAAAATGCCACCGGCAACTGGATTAAGGTCGTCCAGCGTCTTCCCGTGCGTATTGAGCTCGATCCGCAAGAGTTGGCGGATCATCCCCTGCGCATCGGTCTATCAATGTTGGTCAATGTTGATACCGCCAAGGCGGACGGCAAAGTCTTATCTGACATACCACGTAGCGAACCCGCCTACCAGAGCGATGCGCTGGAGCTGAATATGGCGCCGGTCAATCAGACCATCGACGAGATTATCCGTGCTAACGCAGGCTAAGCATGAGGGATAAACACGTGCAGAAGAAACCGCTTGAGGGAATACAGCTGGCCTTGTTGACCATTGCACTCGCGTTGGCCACCTTCATGCAGGTACTGGATTCCACCATCGCTAATGTGGCGATCCCGACGATTGCCGGCAATCTGGGGTCATCCAACTCTCAGGGTACCTGGGTTATCACCTCCTTCGGGGTAGCGAACGCCATCTCTATTCCGATTACCGGCTGGCTGGCGAAACGCTTCGGCGAAGTCCGCCTTTTCGTCTGGGCCACCGGACTGTTTGCACTGATGTCCTGGCTGTGCGGTATCTCCAACAGCCTCGAAATGTTGATATTCTTCCGTGTCCTGCAAGGGCTGGTCGCAGGTCCGATCATCCCGCTGTCGCAAAGCCTACTGTTGAACAACTATCCTCCGGCGAAACGCAGTATCGCCCTGTCGCTGTGGTCGATGACCGTCGTCGTCGCGCCGATTTTCGGTCCGATACTCGGTGGTTGGATCAGCGACAACTACCATTGGGGATGGATCTTCTTCATCAATATTCCGCTGGGCGTTCTGGTGGTCGTGCTGGCGTTGCAGCTACTGCGTGGACGTGAGACTGCGGTCGCGGTCAGACCGATAGACACTATCGGATTGGTGCTGCTGGTTTTAGGGGTAGGTTGCCTGCAAATGATGCTTGATCGCGGGAAGGAACTGGACTGGTTTAACTCCACAGAGATCATCACGCTTTGCGTCGTCGCGGTGATAGCCCTAGTATTCCTGGTGGTGTGGGAGCTGACGGATGATAATCCGGTCGTCGATCTCTCCCTGTTCACGTCACGCAACTTTACGATTGGCTGCCTGTGCACCAGCCTGGCGTTTATGTTCTATTTCGGCGCCATCGTTCTTATGCCGCAGCTATTGCAGGAAGTGTATGGGTACACCGCCACCTGGGCAGGACTGGCCTCGGCCCCCGTCGGACTGATGCCAGTACTGCTGTCGCCGATTATCGGTCGCTTCGCGCCGCGTCTGGACATGCGCTATCTGGTGAGCTTCAGTTTTGTGATGTACGCCGTCTGCTTCTATTGGCGAGCCTACACTTTTGAGCCGGGAATGGACTTCGCCGCCTCGGCCTGGCCGCAGTTCGTCCAAGGATTTGCCGTCGCATGTTTCTTTATGCCGCTGACGACGATTACCCTTTCTGGACTAGGGCCAGAGCGGCTGGCTGCAGCATCCAGTTTGTTCAACTTCTCGCGTACCCTCGCGGGCTCCATCGGAACGTCGCTAACGACCACGCTTTGGGAGCGGCGAGAAGCGCTACATCACGCTCAGTTGACGGAGTCTGTGTCGCCTTATAATCCCATTGCGCAGCAGATCTACCAGCAAATGGAGGCTTTAGGGCTCACTCAGCAGCAGGTCTCTTCTTATCTTGCCCAGCAGATTACCGGGCAAGGTCTGATCATTGCTGCAAACGAGATTTTTTGGGCCGCAGCGGCAATATTTATAGCGCTGATTGTTTTGGTGTGGTTCGCTCGACCGCCCTTTGGCAGTGCCGGAGGCGGTGGCGGCGCACATTAGGCCGGCCACCATTTCTCATCACCGTGCCGTCCTATTTAGGGACGGCATTTTTATCTTCAACCAAGGATAAGGCTTTCGTTTTCAATCAGGCGTTATCAAACCTTTTCATCATCAATTCTGACGTCGCTTCATCCTCCTGACAGCCTTTGCCTTCAACGTCTTACTTGCTGCACAGCGGCTTCGTCCCCCTCGCCGTCACAAACCTCAGAATACTCAAATGCGAAAATACAACAGGATAAAAAACCAATAAATACGCAAATTGCCGTCACATTTAAAAATTAAAAATCGAAAAATCGGCATATTAAAATAAAAAACCCAAATTGATTAAAAATATCAAAAATTGGATTGAATGCCATAAACATACTGTATATAGTATCAGCACTGTACATGCATACAGTAAAACAACTCACTCACTTTTACAGGAGATACACTCATGGCCATTCATAAAGAACTGAAAGCCACTCCCGCTTACAAACCTACGATCTGGACTCGTGCCGATGCGTTGAAAGTGACGTTTGACGATCCTACTACGACTCAGCCTCTGGTCAGTGCTGACTTCAAAACCATGAGCGACGAGGTATTCATTTGGGATACCATGCCGCTGCGTGATATTAACGGTCACACCGTGTCCGTCGATGGTTGGTCAGTCATTTTCACCCTCACTGCGGATCGTCAAGAAGATAACCCGGCTTACCTGGATGAAAACGGCAACTACAACATCTCTCTCGACTGGAACGACCGCCACGGTCGTGCAAAAATCTGCTACTGGTTCTCACATAACAGTAAAGATTGGACCTTCGGTGGCCGCATGATGGCTGAAGGCGTTTCGCCTACCACTCGCGAATGGGCGGGTTCTCCCATCCTGCTGAATGAAAAAGGCGATATCGCATTCTACTACACCGCGGTGACTCCTGGTTCAACGGTATCCAAAGTACGCGGTCGCGTTGTAACGACATCCACTGGAGTGGAAATGGTCGGATTCAACAAAGTATATAGCCTGTTCGACGCCGATGGCGCGATTTACCAGACTGAAGAACAAAACCAGTACTGGGCCTTCCGTGATCCATGGCCGTTCCGTGACCCGAAAAGCGGCAAGCTGTACATGCTGTTCGAAGGTAATGTTGCAGGTGATCGTGGTTCACATGTCGTGGGTGATGACGAACTGGGCGATGTACCGCCGGGTTACGAAGAAGTGGGTGGCGCACGCTACCAGACCGGTTGTATCGGTATTGCTGTTGCGCTGGATGAAGATGGCGATCAATGGAAACTGTTACCACCACTGGTTACGGCGGTTGGTGTCAACGATCAGACCGAACGTCCTCACTTCGTATTCCAGGACGACCAATACTACCTGATGACAATCAGCCATACATTTACCTATGCCGATGGTCTGACGGGTCCGGATGGTGTTTACGGCTTCCTGAGCGACGAGCTGTTCGGCCGATATCAGCCGATGAACGGTTCTGGTCTGGTTCTGGGTAACCCGTCCAGTCAGCCTTACCAGACATACTCGCACTATGTCATGCCTAACGGCCTGGTGACTTCCTTCATCGACAGCATTCCTACCGATGTTGAGACAACAGGTATGGAGTATCGTATTGGTGGGACTGAAGCACCGACCGTGAAAATCAAATTTATCGGCTCTCGTAGCTTCGTGGTTGAAGAACTGGATTACGGCTATATTCCGCCGGAACTGGATGTGAAAACGCTTTAAAGAATGACCCACTCATGTGGGCCATACTCAGCACTTCAATGTTAACCAGCACCTAGCCGTGCCCGGCAAAAGTGCCAATGAAAAAGGCCAGTCAGGTGACACTGACTGGCCTTTACTATATCACGCTTAAAAACAGGATGTCACCGTTCAGCCTTGATTCTGACGCCACCATTCCGCCAGCAGGATACCGGTCGCAACGGAAATATTCAGGCTCTCAACCTTGCCGGTTCCGTCGATAGAAACCTTCACGCTGCCTTGTTCCCAGGCGCTGTCAGTCAAACCACCACTTTCTTCACCCAAAACGATCACCGTTTTGGCGGGTAATTTGGCACCGGACAAAGGCATGCCTTTGTGGCTGGACGTCGTCACGATGGTATAGCCAGCACGACGGAACTCATCCAACGCATCGAGCAACCCTTCGGTACTGATAGCTTTCACATGTTCAGCACCACCTTCTGCCGTGCGCACTGCCGCGCCGGATTCCAGTATCGCTGCATCACGGACTAAAACGCCACGCACGCCAAAATGCGCGCAGCTACGAATAATCCCGCCAAGGTTATGCGGATTACCCACTTCTTCCAGCGCCAAAACACAGTCTCTCTCGCCAGCTTCACTCAGGTAAACTTTTACCTCTGTGCCACGTCGCTTCTTAATCAGGAAGCAGACGCCGCCATGATGATCGGTGCCGGATGCTTTGGTCAGCTCTTCGTCATCGACGACATGATAAGCCTTGCGGTTTGCCGCCATCCAACGTAGCGCATCGCGAAAACGAGGAGTGACTTCTTGCAAAAACCAGGCACGCACAATCGATTCAGGGCGACTTTTAAACAGCGCCTGACAGGCGTTTTCGCCGTATACACGAGTTTCTTCAGCCCGCTGGCGGCGCAGCTGCGCAGGATCTAACTGACTTTTACCGACAATACCGCCGTGATCAAGCGCGGCATCCGGGCTACGTGAAATTGTTTTCCAGGGAGAGTCGTACTCGCCTGTTGCTTCTCGACGAGCCGGGCGTTCTTCCTGACGCTTATCTCCGCGCCATGTTGACCCCTCATGACGGTCGCCGCCGCCATCACGCGACGCGGGGGCGCGTTTATCGCGCGGTTTTTTATCCCGGCTATCGCTGCTATTACGTCGAGTATCTGACGAACGTGAATTCTTATCCTTTTTATCGTCCTCATCACTGCTGCGGACGTACATAACGCGGACCTTGCCGCCTTTCCCACTAAACGAATCGCTCATCTTTTTCTCCACCTACGCACTCGCCGCGAAGAGTACCTTATGTACTGTCGCTTAGCTACCGACCTACACATAAAAGTCAGGAACTATTGTAGCCATTGAGTAAACCACGTTGTTCCTTCAGGTTCCGGTCACGATACTGGATCCCTATTAAAAATCGCCGCTCGGTACTTTTAGGTTGCACTTATGGCGGTTTTCTTCAACAGTTCGCTGACCCATGTTAGTCCTTTGATTATTGAGGCCTTGTTATGAATACGGTTTGTGCATCATGCCACACTACCAACCGCCTGTCGGAAGCTCGCATTGAAGATAATGCCACCTGCGGACGCTGCGGGGATACGCTATTCAAAGGAGAAGTTGTCAACGCCACGGCAAAAACGCTTGATAAGCTACTTCAAGACGATCTTCCCGTCGTTATTGATTTCTGGGCGCCTTGGTGTGGTCCATGTGTTAATTTTGCCCCTGTCTTTAGCAGCGTAGCTGAAGAAAATGGCGGCAAAATTCGCTTTGTGAAAGTGAACACCGAGGCAGAACCCGAGTTAAGCGAACGTTTTCGCATTCGTGCCATCCCCACTATCATGATTTTCAAAAATGGGCAGATGGTGGATATGCTTAACGGCGCTATGCCAAAAGCGCCGTTTGAAAGCTGGTTGGAAGAATCACTCTAACGCGACTGCAGGGCGTTTTCACTACGCGGGGCTTCTGGTCCCGCCGTTGCTTGATTAGAATGGCGTCTTTTTGCGGGATCCCATGACTGAAAATGCCGTCCTTAAATTGCGCGAACAGCGTTTGGCGCTCGCCACTCGCCCTTTTATCGCTCGTGGAAGCCGAGTTGTTCGGTGTCAGCGGTGTCTGCTTCCCGTCATCCGTTGCCTGTGTCACACCGTCGTTGCGCAGCAGGCAAGAAGCCGTTTTTGCCTAATCATGTTCGATACAGAACCCATGAAACCCAGCAACACGGGCCGACTCATTGCGGATATTCTGCCGGATACATTAGCCTTTCAATGGTCACGCACAACGCCTAATCCGGCGCTACTGGCGGCGATTCATTCATCACACTATCAACCCTACCTGGTTTTTTTAGCCGAAGAAGAAGGAAAGGAACGTGACGTATTTCATCAACTGCCTGAAACAGATATGGCTCCGCTCTTTATAATGCTGGATGGTACCTGGCCAGAAGCCCGAAAGATGTTCCGTAAAAGCCCATACCTGGATAATCTGCCCATTCTATCTCTCAATATTGAGGCCCTGTCTCGTTATCAATTGCGTGAAGCGAGCCTGGCCGGCCAGCAGTGTACCGCCGAGATCGCCGTGGCGCTCTTGGAACAAGCCGGGGATGACATAGCGGCGCGAACACTGAATGACCACTTTGACCACTTCAGAAAAAGCTATCTGGCGGGAAAACCGCACCATCTTGCAGAATGAAGCGAAAATACACGTCCAGACACTCAATGCAAAGTAGCTATGAATATACACGCCGTGAACTTTACTCATCGGCATCGGCTAATTTTCAATGTCTTCAATGAATAAGGATGCAGCGTTGCTTTCACTTCAGGGCTGCATAAACAGAATCAGCGATAAGCCAATATTCCTGAAGTCGCATGATTGGAGGAACATGTTAAATGTACGCGATAACCTTTCAACACCATATCGAAGCAAGTCATCGCCAAGGTAAAGGGTCCGTACTAAAAGATAAAACCTGCTCACAGCAGCGGGAAAGTGATGTTATTATTGCCCAATTCGGTCATATTCAACGTTCAAGACCCACCCGGTCATAACATGATAAGAGAAGAATCGCACTGTGATGTTGTCAAAACTAAAGCGAACTAAATACCAACAACACCTTGCACAACTGCCCAAAATTCCTCAGTCAGCCGACGCCGTGCAAACACTCCTTTGCCCGGAGGAATTCCGTCGCACGCTTGTGGATCGGATTCTCCAGGCAGAACAACGCATCTACATCGTATCTCTGTATCTTGAGCACGATGATGGCGGTGAGACTATTTTATCCACGCTTTACCAAGCGAAACGCCTGCGCCCTGAGTTGGATGTTCGCGTATTGGTGGACTGGCACCGCGCGCAACGCGGTCGTATCGGTGCGGCAGCAGCGAACACTAATGCAGACTGGTATCAGGCGATGAAGGAACGGGGTGACGGTATCGAGTTTCCCGTTTACGGGGTCCCGGTTAACACACGCGAAGCCCTGGGCGTACTTCATCTGAAAGGTTTCATTATTGATGATACTGTGCTGTACAGTGGTGCCAGTCTGAATGACGTCTATTTGCAGCAGCATGAAAAATACCGCTACGACCGATATCAGATGATCGATAATAAGCCCCTGGCGGATACGATGGCGAGTTACGTACAGAGACTGCTGGCTTCATCGGCGATACAGCGTCTCGATATGAAAGATAGACCGAAGACCGCTGAAATTAAAAATGCGATCCGTCGATTCCGCCAGATGCTACGCACCCTTCATTACCGCTTACCCAATATCTCAAATAATAATCAGCTAGCAGTAACGCCGTTGGTAGGATTAGGAAAACAAAACCCGTTAAATAAAACAATTCATCATCTGATGTGCTGTACTGAACAACATCTGGTAATGTGCACTCCTTATTTTAATCTACCGGCACCGTTAGTCAGGAACGTCATTAACCTGCTGCGCAGCGGCAAAAAGGTCGAAATTATCATTGGCGACAAGACTGCTAATGATTTTTATATTCCTGAAAGTCAGCCATTCAAAATTATAGGTGCGCTGCCTTACCTGTATGAGATTAACCTCCGCCGTTTCCTTAGTCGCTTACAAAAATATATCGATAATGGCCAGTTGGTGGTGCGCCTATGGAAAGATGGCGACAACAGTTTCCATTTAAAGGGACTGTGGGTGGACAATAAATGGCAGCTGCTGACTGGCAACAATTTAAATCCACGCGCCTGGCGGCTGGATCTCGAGAATGCAATTTTGATCCACGATCCTCAAAAACAATTGTTGGAACAGCGAATTAAAGAACTTGCTTGCATCCGTAAGAATACACATGTACTGAGCAGCTATCAGCAGTTGGAAAGCATCGCACAATATCCAGTCAAAGTGCGTAAGCTTATTCGTCGTGTACGTCGTGTGAGAATCGATAAGCTCATTAGCCGTATTCTGTGATGTCTCTATAAAGAGTCGGTGACGGCCGATGAACGGTCGTTCTCATTCATCCTTTCCCGCTGAGTTGTGTCAAGATTTATTCGCTGAGTAATATAATTAAAAGACTAACTCAGCCAATCTTTCTCGGTACGAACTGTAAATTTATCCTGCAGTAATAAAAATACTCACAGTATTATTTCACAGCTAATAACCACTCAGATATAAAGCATCAAAATATTGACTAGAAAATAAAGGGATATCTGTCGGATAAAATGGGTGAGGTTATATTTGCAGGTCTATCTATCTTTGATAATAAAGGATAAGTAGATTCCCGCGCCAAAGAGACGCGGGAAACGATGACCTTCCGGTAACGTTAATAGGCCTTGTGGAACATTTGACTCATACAGAGTTAAAGTGTCTTGCCTTGGCCTTTACGATGTAGTCCCAAAGAGACTATAAATGAGATCGCACCCATGGCCGATACATACCAGAAAAAGGCATTTTCCGACCCTAAAGACTTCAGTGAAAGTGCAACGTATTCAGCGGAGCCGCCAAACAAAGCGTTCGCTACCGCATACGACAGGCCAACGCCCATCGCTCTAACTTCTGGGGGAAACATTTCCGCTTTCAAAATCCCGCTGATTGCCGTGTAAAAACTCACAATAGTCAATGACAGCAAAACTAGCAGAAAAGCGATCACCGGGTTGGTAACGTTTTGAAGAAGCGACAGAATAGGCACCGTTAACAACGCCATTAATGCGCCGAAGCACAGCATCGAATTGCGGCGTCCAATCTTGTCGGATAGATGTCCGAACAGCGGCTGCAACAACATGAAAACGAAAAGGGCCAACGTCATCAGACCACTCGCCACTTCAGGTGCCATGCCAGAGGTGTTGACGAGATACTTTTGCATGTAAGTGGTATAGGTATAGAAACCAAGCGACCCACCTGCGGTAAAACCCAAGACCATCAGGAATGCTTTGCGGTTATTCCATAACCCACGCAAAGAACCTGCGTCTTTATGTGAGCGAGAAGCTTTATCAGAGGTTTCATTAAGCGAGCGACGCAAGAATAAGGCAACGATAGCCAAAATGGCACCAATGAAAAATGGAATACGCCATCCCCAAGCGTACAAACTCTCAGAAGGCATGGTGTGTTGCAATATGACGACAACCAAAAGAGCCAGTAGCTGACCGCCAATCAGCGTGACATATTGGAAGGAGGCAAAAAATCCCTTACGTCCTTCAATCGCAACTTCGCTCATGTAAGTGGCACTGGTGCCATATTCACCACCAACGGACAATCCCTGAAAGAGGCGGGCGAATAATAACAGTAAAGGTGCCCAGGTACCGATGGTGTCATAACCGGGCAGACAGGCGATAACCAATGACCCAAAACACATCATACATACAGAGATAAGCATTGATGTTTTGCGTCCATATTTATCGGCAATGTATCCAAACAACCATCCCCCGATCGGGCGCATCAAGAAACCGGCAGCAAACACACCCGCGGTATGCAGAAGCTGCGTAGTCGGATTTTCTGAGGGGAAAAAGATATGAGCAAAATATAAAGAACAAAATGAATATACGTAGAAATCGAACCACTCTACCAAATTCCCTGATGATGCTCCCACAATTGCCTTGATCCTCTGTCGAGAGTCATTTTCACCGGGCATTAATGTTTTTAAATTTATATTTCCCGTCATACAGTTTTTTCTCTCCTGTTCGTAGGACACAACTATCCAACATATCTACAGTAAAACAGGATCCCGTTTGCAGGCAAAGAATAATGTATACACTTAATGATTTATCGTTAATTACAGTGGTCAAATAAGTTAAATTTATGGATGATTTTAGGTATTCGGACGCGAAAAAGCCCCTGGCGTTAACCAGAGGCTTTCCGTTTGTTTGATGCCTGGCAGTTCCCTACTCTCGCATGGGGAGGCCCCACACTACCATCGGCGCTACGGCGTTTCACTGCTGAGTTCGGCATGGGGTCAGGTGGGACCACCGCGCTATCGCCGCCAGGCAAATCTTTTAAATTCTTTGCCGAACATCTTTCTTTATTTAAGAGGTGGTGCTGATACCCAGAGTCGAACTGGGGACCTCACCCTTACCAAGGGTGCGCTCTACCAACTGAGCCATATCAGCGCACCAAAATTTTAATGCCTGGCAGTTCCCTACTCTCGCATGGGGAGACCCCACACTACCATCGGCGCTACGGCGTTTCACTGCTGAGTTCGGCATGGGGTCAGGTGGGACCACCGCGCTATCGCCGCCAGGCAAATTCTGTTTCATTCCAATCGTTACACACGCTCTCCGTGCAACCACCAGAACCAATCTGCAAACAAGCTGAACTTCTTCTCGTCTCTCTAAAACACCTTCGGTGTTGTAAGGTTAAGCCTCTCGGGTCATTAGTACTGGTTAGCTCAACGTATCGCTACGCTTACACACCCAGCCTATCTACGTCGTCGTCTTCAACGGCCCTTCAGGGGACTCGAAGTCCCAGGGAAGACTCATCTCGGGGCAAGTTTCCCGCTTAGATGCTTTCAGCGGTTATCTCTTCCGCACTTAGCTACCGGGCAATGCAATTGGCATCACAACCCGAACACCAGTGGTGCGTTCACTCCGGTCCTCTCGTACTAGGAGCAACCCCCCTCAATCTTCCAACGCCCACGGCAGATAGGGACCGAACTGTCTCACGACGTTCTAAACCCAGCTCGCGTACCACTTTAAACGGCGAACAGCCGTACCCTTGGGACCTACTTCAGCCCCAGGATGTGATGAGCCGACATCGAGGTGCCAAACACCGCCGTCGATATGAACTCTTGGGCGGTATCAGCCTGTTATCCCCGGAGTACCTTTTATCCGTTGAGCGATGGCCCTTCCATTCAGAACCACCGGATCACTAAGACCTGCTTTCGCACCTGCTCGAGCCGTCACTCTCGCAGTCAAGCTAGCTTATGCCTTTGCACTAACCTCCTGATGTCCGACCAGGATTAGCTAACCTTCGTGCTCCTCCGTTACTCTTTGGGAGGAGACCGCCCCAGTCAAACTACCCACCAGACACTGTCCGCAACCCCGTTCAGGGGCCCACGTTAGAACATCAAACATTAAAGGGTGGTATTTCAAGGTCGGCTCCATGCAGACTGGCGTCCACACTTCAAAGCCTCCCACCTATCCTACACATCAAGGCTCAAGGTTCAGTGTCAAGCTATAGTAAAGGTTCACGGGGTCTTTCCGTCTTGCCGCGGGTACACTGCATCTTCACAGCGAGTTCAATTTCACTGAGTCTCGGGTGGAGACAGCCTGGCCATCATTACGCCATTCGTGCAGGTCGGAACTTACCCGACAAGGAATTTCGCTACCTTAGGACCGTTATAGTTACGGCCGCCGTTTACCGGGGCTTCGATCAAGAGCTTCGCCTTGCGGCTGACCCCATCAATTAACCTTCCGGCACCGGGCAGGCGTCACACCGTATACGTCCACTTTCGTGTTTGCACAGTGCTGTGTTTTTATTAAACAGTTGCAGCCAGCTGGTATCTGCGACTGGTATCAGCTCCGGGAGCCAGTCCCTTCACCAACGCCAGCGTGCCTTCTCCCGAAGTTACGGCACCATTTTGCCTAGTTCCTTCACCCGAGTTCTCTCAAGCGCCTGGGTATTCTCTACCTGACCACCTGTGTCGGTTTGGGGTACGATTTCGTGTTACCTGGAGCTTAGAGGCTTTTCCTGGAAGCTTGGCATCGGTTACTTCATCACCGTAGTGACTCGTCGTCACGCCTCAGTGTTAACGGTGTTCCGGATTTACCAAAAACACCCACCTACACGCTTAAACCGGGACAACCGTCGCCCGGATAACCCAGCCTTCTCCGTCCCCCCTTCGCAGTAACACCAAGTACAGGAATATTAACCTGTTTCCCATCGACTACGCCTTTCGGCCTCGCCTTAGGGGTCGACTCACCCTGCCCCGATTAACGTTGGACAGGAACCCTTGGTCTTCCGGCGTGCGGGTTTTTCACCCGCATTATCGTTACTTATGTCAGCATTCGCACTTCTGATACCTCCAGCAGCCCTCACAGGCCACCTTCGCAGGCTTACAGAACGCTCCCCTACCCAACAACGCCTAAGCGTCGCTGCCGCAGCTTCGGTGCATGGTTTAGCCCCGTTACATCTTCCGCGCAGGCCGACTCGACCAGTGAGCTATTACGCTTTCTTTAAATGATGGCTGCTTCTAAGCCAACATCCTGGCTGTCTGGGCCTTCCCACATCGTTTCCCACTTAACCATGACTTTGGGACCTTAGCTGGCGGTCTGGGTTGTTTCCCTCTTCACGACGGACGTTAGCACCCGCCGTGTGTCTCCCGTGATAACATTCTTCGGTATTCGCAGTTTGCATCGAGTTGGTAAGCCGGGATGGCCCCCTAGTCGAAACAGTGCTCTACCCCCGAAGATGACTTCACGAGGCGCTACCTAAATAGCTTTCGGGGAGAACCAGCTATCTCCCGGTTTGATTGGCCTTTCACCCCCAGCCACAAGTCATCCGCTAATTTTTCAACATTAGTCGGTTCGGTCCTCCAGTTAGTGTTACCCAACCTTCAACCTGCCCATGGCTAGATCACCGGGTTTCGGGTCTATACCCTGCAACTTAACGCCCAGTTAAGACTCGGTTTCCCTGCGGCTCCCCTATGCGGTTAACCTTGCTACAGAATATAAGTCGCTGACCCATTATACAAAAGGTACGCAGTCACACCCCGAAGGATGCTCCCACTGCTTGTACGTACACGGTTTCAGGTTCTATTTCACTCCCCTCGCCGGGGTTCTTTTCGCCTTTCCCTCACGGTACTGGTTCACTATCGGTCAGTCAGGAGTATTTAGCCTTGGAGGATGGTCCCCCCATATTCAGACAGGATAACACGTGTCCCGCCCTACTCGTCGAACTCACAGCTCATGCCTCTTCGTGTACGGGACTATCACCCTCTGTCGTGCGACTTTCCAGACGCTTCCACTAAGACTCAAACTGATTCAGGTTCTGGGCTCCTCCCCGTTCGCTCGCCGCTACTGGGGGAATCTCGGTTGATTTCTTTTCCTCGGGGTACTGAGATGTTTCAGTTCCCCCGGTTCGCCTCATGCCACTATGTATTCATGACATGATAGTGCAACGGATTGCACTGGGTTTCCCCATTCGGGTATCGTCGGGTATAACGGTTCATATCACCTTGCCGACGCTTTTCGCAGATTAGCACGCCCTTCATCGCCTCTGACTGCCTAGGCATCCACCGTGTACGCTTAGTCACTTAACCTCACAACCCGAAGGTGTCTCGTAAGACACCCTTCACGCTGCGATTATTTGAGAGACTCTGACGCAACCAAATCACCGCTCAATACTGCACGCAGAGAGATGTTCAGCCGCATCGTTTCAAATTTCAGCTTGTTCCAGATTGTTAAAGAGCAATATCTTAAACACGACTCGTTAAAGTCATCTTTAAGATATTCAGGTGATAATGCCTTTCACTCATTATCGGTATGGCGTCCCCAAGGGGATTCGAACCCCTGTTACCGCCGTGAAAGGGCGGTGTCCTAGGCCTCTAGACGATGGGGACACGAAATCCGACTCAACCCTCAGGCTCAATCGTTCCGCATCAGCATGAGTCAGAGACTCATCATCAACAGGTGCGCTTTTGCTCTTGCTTCTTCATCAGACAATCTGTGTGAGCACTTCACTAGCACTTCACTTCGGTAAGGAGGTGATCCAACCGCAGGTTCCCCTACGGTTACCTTGTTACGACTTCACCCCAGTCATGAATCACAAAGTGGTAAGCGCCCTCCCGAAGGTTAAGCTACCTACTTCTTTTGCAACCCACTCCCATGGTGTGACGGGCGGTGTGTACAAGGCCCGGGAACGTATTCACCGTAGCATTCTGATCTACGATTACTAGCGATTCCGACTTCATGGAGTCGAGTTGCAGACTCCAATCCGGACTACGACGCACTTTATGAGGTCCGCTTACTCTCGCAAGTTCGCTTCTCTTTGTATGCGCCATTGTAGCACGTGTGTAGCCCTACTCGTAAGGGCCATGATGACTTGACGTCATCCCCACCTTCCTCCGGTTTATCACCGGCAGTCTCCTTTGAGTTCCCACCATTACGTGCTGGCAACAAAGGATAAGGGTTGCGCTCGTTGCGGGACTTAACCCAACATTTCACAACACGAGCTGACGACAGCCATGCAGCACCTGTCTCAGAGCTCCCGAAGGCACCAAGGCATCTCTGCCAAGTTCTCTGGATGTCAAGAGTAGGTAAGGTTCTTCGCGTTGCATCGAATTAAACCACATGCTCCACCGCTTGTGCGGGCCCCCGTCAATTCATTTGAGTTTTAACCTTGCGGCCGTACTCCCCAGGCGGTCGACTTAACGCGTTAGCTCCGGAAGCCACAGTTCAAGACCGCAACCTCCAAGTCGACATCGTTTACAGCGTGGACTACCAGGGTATCTAATCCTGTTTGCTCCCCACGCTTTCGCACCTGAGCGTCAGTCTTTGTCCAGGGGGCCGCCTTCGCCACCGGTATTCCTCCAGATCTCTACGCATTTCACCGCTACACCTGGAATTCTACCCCCCTCTACAAGACTCTAGCCTGCCAGTTTCAAATGCAGTTCCCAAGTTAAGCTCGGGGATTTCACATCTGACTTAACAAACCGCCTGCGTGCGCTTTACGCCCAGTCATTCCGATTAACGCTTGCACCCTCCGTATTACCGCGGCTGCTGGCACGGAGTTAGCCGGTGCTTCTTCTGCGGGTAACGTCAATCAGCGAACGTATTAAGTTCACTGCCTTCCTCCCCGCTGAAAGTACTTTACAACCCGAAGGCCTTCTTCATACACGCGGCATGGCTGCATCAGGGTTTCCCCCATTGTGCAATATTCCCCACTGCTGCCTCCCGTAGGAGTCTGGACCGTGTCTCAGTTCCAGTGTGGCTGGTCATCCTCTCAGACCAGCTAGAGATCGTCGCCTAGGTGGGCTCTTACCCCGCCTACTAGCTAATCCCATCTGGGTTCATCCGATGGTGTGAGGCCCTGAGGTCCCCCACTTTGGTCTTGCGACGTTATGCGGTATTAGCTACCGTTTCCAGTAGTTATCCCCCTCCATCGGGCAGATCCCCAGACATTACTCACCCGTCCGCCGCTCGCCGGCAAGGGAGCAAGCTCCCTTCCGCTGCCGCTCGACTTGCATGTGTTAGGCCTGCCGCCAGCGTTCAATCTGAGCCATGATCAAACTCTTCAATTAAAAGCTTGATTTGCTAACTTAATAGCGATGCTCAAAGAATTTTACTGTTGATTCGTAATGAATTAACTGTTGTTCACTCTTCAAGACTTTTTCGTATCTTTTGCGATAGTGTCTTGTGAGTGCCCACACAGATTGTCTGATTATATTGTTAAAGAGCGTTTCGTTTCCGCCTAAGCGGCTAACGTGAGGCCGCGTATATTACGCTTACCTCGTTCAGAGTCAACGACTTTCTTCGTCTTTCTCCGACTGTCACCGCGCCGCGTTGTCCGCTTCGCCGTGTCAGTGGGAGCGCATTATAGGGATCTCTCCGGGTTGCACAACCCCTTTTTAATCTTTTTTGTTATACGCTCGTTTTTCAGACTCAACGCTTGTTTTTTATGCTTTTTATGGCTTTTGGCAGGTCTGCCAGACTCTCTATCACGCAATCAGCCAGTTTTTCTCCCTCTTCCGTCACCGGTTTACCCGTACGTACGAGGACTTTAGTTCCTACCCCTGCAGCTGCGGCTGCCTGCATATCTTCGACTTTGTCGCCGACCATATAAGAAGAAGCCATATCGATGTGCAGATGCTCTTGGGCAGATTTCAGCATACCCGGCTGTGGTTTCCGGCAGTCGCACGTCTGGCGATACTCTTCTTCAGAACCTTCCGGATGATGCGGACAGAAATAGATGCCGTCCAGGTCTACCCCGCGATCGGCCAATGACCAATCCATCCATTCGGTCAATTGCATAAACTGGTCTTCCGTGAATTTGCCGCGCGCGATACCCGACTGATTGGTAATCAGCACCAAGGCAAATCCCATGGACTTCAGCTCGCGCAGCGCATCGATAACGCCGTCGATGAACTGAAACTGATCGATTTCGTGTACATAACCGTGATCGACATTAATCGTGCCGTCGCGGTCGAGAAAAATTGCTGGAACGCTGGCTGCCACTTTACTTTGCTCCCACTAGAAAAAATTGCGCCGTAGTATCGCAGTTTTCGCCGCTGGAGAGAATGATAGCAGAGTGACAATCTCGATTGACTTGGACGTCTAGACGCCTTAGCATCCCGACAACAAATGGTCAGTATAAGTAAGTGTTATTCATCGGCCCGCGGCCCCTATTGATAGAACTCATGATAAAACTTTCTCATATTACAAAGATTTTCCAGCAAAACGGTCGAGCCATCACAGCGCTTGACGACGTGACGCTGCACGTTCCGGCGGGCCAAATCTATGGCGTCATCGGCTCTTCTGGCGCGGGTAAAAGCACCTTGATCCGCTGCATTAACCTGCTAGAGCGTCCCACCTCAGGAACAGTTCTGGTCGCTGAACAAGATTTAATGGCGTTATCAAATAGCCAGTTGACGCGCGCACGCCGCCAAATCGGCATGATTTTCCAGCATTTCAATCTGCTTTCATCACGCACCGTATTCGGTAACGTCGCATTGCCGCTGGAGCTGGACAATCTGCCGTCCGCCAAGATCAAGCAGCGCGTCGATGAACTGCTGGAGCTGGTTGGGTTGTCGGATAAGCACGATGTGTATCCCGCCAACCTGTCTGGAGGCCAGAAACAGCGCGTCGCAATCGCCCGCGCGTTGGCCAGCAATCCCAAGGTTCTGTTATGCGATGAAGCCACCAGCGCGCTGGACCCGGCCACGACTCGCGCGATTTTGGAATTGCTGAAAGATATCAATCGCCGCTTGGGGTTGACCATTCTGTTGATCACCCACGAAATGGATGTCGTGAAACGCATCTGCGATCAGGTTGCCGTCATTAGTGAAGGGCGTCTGATTGAGCAAGACACCGTCGGACAGATGTTCTCTCATCCCAAAACACCGCTGGCTCAGAAGTTCATTCATTCAACATTACATCTGGATATTCCGGACGACTATATCGCTCGCCTGACGCCAACGCCTCATGAGGGCACTATTCCTCTGCTGCGCATGGAATTTACCGGTCAGTCTGTTGATGCTCCGCTGCTGTCTGAAATCGCACGGCGCTTCAACGTAAACAACAATATTATCAGTGCGCAGATGGATTACGCAGGCGGGGTCAAGTTCGGCATCATGCTGGCGGAAATGGCCGGCACGGAAGCGGATACCACTGCAGCTATCAAATTCCTGCAAGACAACCACGCAAATATAGAGGTACTCGGTTATGTCTGAAGCCATGATGTGGTTAATGGCCCGCGGCGTATGGGAAACAATTGTGATGACCCTGGTTTCAGGCTTTTTCGGTTTCGTACTGGGACTGCCTGTCGGCGTGCTTCTTTATATAACGCGTCCGGGACAGATTATTGCCAACCCCAAGCTTTACCGGGCACTTTCGGCCATCGTGAACATCTTCCGTTCCATCCCCTTCATTATACTGCTGGTGTGGATGATTCCGTTTACCCGCATGATTGTCGGCACCTCTATTGGTCTTCAGGCCGCGATCGTACCGCTAACTGTAGGCGCCGCGCCGTTTATCGCCCGTATGGTGGAAAATGCGTTGTTGGAAATCCCCGGCGGGTTGATTGAGGCCGCACGGGCGATGGGAGCCACGCCGATGCAAATCATCAAAAAAATCTTGCTGCCTGAAGCGCTGCCCGGCCTGATTAACGCCGCTACCATCACGTTGATTACTCTGGTGGGCTATTCTGCAATGGGGGGTGCCGTAGGCGCCGGCGGCCTGGGACAAATCGGTTATCAGTATGGTTATGTCGGCTATAACTCCACGGTGATGAATACGGTATTAGTACTGTTGGTTGTGTTGGTTTTTATCATTCAATTCTGCGGCGATCGCGCAGTTCGGGCTGTCACTCGCAAGTAATTGTTCCATTGCCATGCACCTTGAAAGTGCGTGATAACAAGACTGTTAAGCAGAGGTAAGGAATATGGCTATGAAATTGCAATCTATTGCCGCAGTAGGCGCATTGGTTGGTGCTCTGGCGCTGGCAGGATGCGGACAGGAAGAAAAGGATCCTAACCATATTAAGGTCGGCGTCATTGTAGGTGCCGAACAGCAGGTCGCGGAAGTAGCCCAGAAAGTGGCCAAGGAAAAATACGGTCTGGACGTTGAGCTGGTCACCTTCAACGATTACGTTCTGCCCAACGAAGCGTTGAGCAAGGGCGACATCGATCTGAACGCGTTCCAGCACAAACCCTATCTGGATCAGCAGATCAAAGATCGCGGCTATAAACTGGTGTCCGTCGGCAACACCTTCGTTTACCCCATCGCAGGCTATTCGAAAAAGATCAAATCTCTGAGCGAACTGCAGGACGGCGCGCAAATCGCCATTCCTAACGACCCGACCAACCTGGGCCGTTCCCTGCTGCTGCTTCAAAAACAGGGGCTGATCAAACTGAAAGACAATGTTGGGCTGTTGCCGACCTCTCTGGACATCGTCGAAAACCCGAAACATGTGAAGCTGGTAGAACTGGAAGCGCCGCAATTGCCGCGCTCGCTGGATGACGACCAGATCACCCTGGCCGTTATCAATACCACTTACGCCAGCCAAATCAACCTGACGCCGACCAAAGACGGATTGTTTGTAGAAGATAAAGACTCTCCATACGTCAATCTACTGGTCGCCCGTGAAAATAATAAAGATGCGGAAAACGTGAAGAAGTTCGTCAGCGCTTACCAGTCTGATGAAGTGCATCAGGCCGCGTTGAAAACGTTTAATGGCGGCGCTGTCAAAGGCTGGTAAGTACCCCATTGCATGAAACGATAAAATATCCTACTGACGGGCCACGGCCCGTCTTGTTATTTTTCGCGTAGCTTGCTTCAATAAGCGCACTTAAGAAAGCCAGAGGAAAAGCTATGCGTGCCATGCCCATTGTAATGTTATCGCTGTCGCTGACAGGATGTTCTCTGCTACACAAATCGATTACGCCTACCACATCCCAGCCCGAGACACCGTCAGCCGTTGAAACAACACCGAAAACCAAACCGGCTCCCCCGGCGACACCTGCCGTTCTGTATAAAAGTGCTGAAGAGCTGGTAGGAAAACCTTTCCACGATATGGGCGAAGTCTCCGGTTCCTCATGCCAGGCAACGGCGCAGGATCCTCAGCCGAGCATCGCCACAGCAAGAAAAAGATTACAAAGCCGGGCGACAAGCCTGAAAGCGAATGCGGTGCTGCTGCATGAGTGCCAGATTGTGAGCGATGTCGACAGCTGCTATCGCCAGGCTATCTGTGAAGGCACTGCGCTGAAAGTCTCCTCTCAATGAGCGAGTTCTCCTTCGATCAGGTCGGTGTTATCCGCTCCCCTTATAAAGAGAAGTTTGCCGTCCCTCGACAACCGGGTCTAATTGAAGATGGTGGAGGTGAACTACACCTGCTGCCGCCCTACAACCAACCGGAAGCTGTGCGCGGGCTTTCCGACTTCAGCCATCTATGGGTACTGTTCGTTTTTCATCAGACGGCGTCTGCAGGCTGGCGTCCCACGGTGCGCCCCCCTCGTCTGGGAGGCAATACGCGAATGGGCGTCTTTGCCACCCGTTCTACGTTTCGTCCCAACCCTGTCGGGATGTCTCTGGTGGAACTGAAAGGCATGCGAGCCGACAAGCACGAGCTGGTGCTGGAACTCGGTAGCCTGGACCTGGTGGATGGCACGCCTGTGATCGATATTAAACCCTACCTTCCCTTCGCCGAGAGCCAGCCACAGGCACAAGCCGGTTTTGCGACCTGTGCGCCGGACGCAAACATGCCCGTGGTATTTTCTCCTCTGGCGGAACAACAGCTGATCGCATGGAGCAATCGCTATCCCCAGTTACGCCGCTTCATCACGCAGGTATTGGCACAGGATCCACGTCCGGCCTATCGCAAAACGAGCAGTGATGAGAAGGAATATGCCGCGCTATTATTGGAATTCAACGTGCGCTGGAGGGTGACCGGCGGTCAAACAGAAGTAATATGCCTGGATAGCCGTTAAAAAACGTCTGCATCTCTTTTGGGGAACGTTCCTCGCTGGTAAACTAAGCCACTTTTTATTTGTGCTCAGGCCCCATCGGCCCACGCCACTTATCGTTCTTACGGACCTACAACACCATGCGTACAAGTCAATATCTGCTCTCCACTCAAAAGGAGACGCCCGCCGACGCCGAGGTTATCAGTCATCAGCTGATGCTGCGCGCAGGAATGATTCGTAAACTCGCCTCAGGTCTCTATACCTGGTTGCCAACGGGTTTGCGGGTTTTGAAAAAAGTCGAAAATATCGTGCGCGAAGAAATGAACAGCGCCGGAGCCATCGAAATTTCGATGCCTGTCGTTCAGCCTGCGGACCTGTGGCAGGAGAGTGGTCGTTGGGAGCGGTATGGTCCCGAGCTGCTGCGCTTCGCCGATCGCGGCGAACGTCCGTTTGTGTTGGGCCCGACGCATGAAGAAGTCATTACCGATCTGGTGCGAAATGAGATCAGCTCGTATAAACAGCTGCCGCTGACCTTTTATCAGATCCAGACCAAGTTCCGTGACGAAGTACGTCCGCGCTTCGGTATCATGCGCGCGCGCGAATTCCTGATGAAAGACGCCTACTCTTTCCATACCTCCCTGGAATCACTGCAGACAACGTATGATGCGCTGTATTCGGCGTACACCAAAATCTTCAGCCGAATGGATCTGAACTTCCGCGCCGTTCAGGCGGATACGGGTTCTATTGGCGGCAGTACGTCTCACGAGTTCCAGGTACTGGCCGCATGCGGTGAAGACGATATCGTCTTTTCCACTGAATCCGACTTCGCCGCGAATATCGAGTTAGCCGAAGCGGTAGCTCCACACGTTGAACGCGCCGCGCCGACGCAAGACATGACGCTGGTAGAAACGCCCAACGCCAAAACCATCGCCGAGCTGGTCGAACAGTTCAACGTTCCGGTAGAAAAAACAGTTAAAACGCTGCTTGTGAAAGCGACGGAAGAAAGCGCTCATTCGCTGGTAGCTCTGCTGGTTCGCGGCGATCATGAACTGAACGAAGTGAAGGCCGAAAAGTTGGAGCTGGTCGCCAGCCCGCTGACCTTCGCCACGGAAGAAGAGATTCGCGCGTTGGTGAAAGCAGGTCCGGGTTCGCTGGGTCCGGTCAACCTTCCCTTGCCTGTCGTCATTGACAGAACCGTTGCAGTGATGAGCGACTTCAGCGCGGGTGCCAACATCGACGGCAAACACTATTTCGGCATCAACTGGGAGCGGGACGTTGCGCTGCCGCAGATTGCCGATCTACGTAAAGTTGTTGAAGGCGACCAGAGCCCAGACGGCAAAGGCACGCTGCAGATAAAACGCGGTATTGAAGTCGGCCATATCTTTCAGCTTGGTACCAAATACTCAGAAGCCATGAAGGCGACGGTTCAGGGCGAAGACGGCCGAAACCAGACGCTGACGATGGGCTGCTATGGTATCGGTATCTCCCGCGTGATTGCCGCTGCAATTGAACAAAACCACGACGATCGCGGCATTATCTGGCCAGACGTGCTTGCACCGTTCCAGGTAGCCATCCTGCCGATGAACATGCACAAATCCTTCCGCATTAAAGAAGTGGCGGAACGTATTTATCAGCAACTGCGCGACAATGGCGTGGAAGTGTTGATGGATGACCGTAAAGAACGGCCTGGAGTGATGTTTGCAGATATGGAACTTATTGGTATTCCTCACACCATCGTTATTGGCGATCGTAACCTGGACAACAATGATATCGAGTACAAGAACCGTCGTCAGGGTGAGAAACAGTTGATTAAGACGGATGAAGTGGTGGATTTCCTGCTCTCGCAGGTTATGCGTTAATCACGTTCCAGTTTCAGTCAAAAAATGGTGGGGAACCCACCATTTTTTATTCTCATCACCGTTAGTGGTGGTTATGCACGGAACAGCTCTTCAATATCGAGCCCCTGCATTTGCAGGATTTCACGCAGACGACGCAGCCCTTCAACCTGAATCTGACGCACGCGTTCACGAGTCAGACCAATTTCACGACCAACATCTTCCAACGTAGCTGCTTCATAGCCCAGAAGGCCGAAGCGACGAGCCAGAACTTCTCGCTGTTTGGCATTGAGTTC
The DNA here is from genome assembly GCF_015999465.1 of Lonsdalea populi. Taxonomy (NCBI): domain Bacteria; kingdom Pseudomonadati; phylum Pseudomonadota; class Gammaproteobacteria; order Enterobacterales; family Pectobacteriaceae; genus Lonsdalea; species Lonsdalea populi. Next base: position 674,640 of record NZ_CP065534.1, on the reverse strand, counting down.
AAACAACCATTTAACGATATTTTGCTTCATATCGTTATCCTGCGTAGTGTCCTCAGGACCGTTGTCTTTCTCATCGGCCAGAATATCCAGCAACGCCTTTTCAGAATCTCCGCCCAGCGGCGTGTCAACGGAAGTAATACGTTCGTTCAGACGCAACATACGGTTCACGTCATCAACTGGTTTATCGAGCTGTTCGGCAATCTCTTCCGCACTAGGCTCATGATCTAGCTTATGGGATAACTCGCGTGCTGTGCGCAGGTAAACGTTAAGTTCTTTGACAATGTGAATCGGTAAACGGATGGTGCGGGTTTGATTCATTATTGCCCGCTCTATAGTTTGCCTGATCCACCAGGTTGCATACGTTGAAAAACGAAACCCTCTTTCCGGGTCAAACTTCTCAACGGCTCGGATCAGACCAAGGTTCCCTTCTTCAATCAGGTCCAACAAAGCTAGTCCCCGATTGTTATAGCGACGGGCGATTTTCACCACCAACCGCAGGTTACTCTCGATCATACGTTTACGTGATGATACGTCACCACGCAGCGCTCGCCGGGCAAAATAAACCTCTTCTTCGGCGGTTAAAAGAGGCGAATAACCAATTTCTCCCAGATAGAGTTGAGTAGCATCTAAGACGCGCTGGGTGCTAACTGGTGACAATAACTCATCATCTAAAGAGTCATTGTCACTGGTTTCTTCCTCTGCCAGCGCTTTATCGTCAAATACGTCAAGCCTATTCTCGTCGAAATCAGTATCTTCATGTAACTCGTTAACTTTCAGCGTACTTTGGCTCATAAGCGGCTCCTACCCGTGATCCCTTGGCAGAATACCGAAGCACTCTGCCCGATTTATCGCTGCGGAATAAAACGCAGCGGGTTTACGGATTTCCCCTTGTAACGAATTTCAAAATGCAAGCGTACTGAACTGGTTCCGGTGCTACCCATGGTAGCTATTTGTTGTCCCGCCTTAACCTCTTGTTGTTCCCGGACCAGCATGGTTTCGTTATGGGCATAGGCGCTCAGGTAGTCATCATTATGCTTGATGATTATCAGATTCCCGTAACCGCGCAAAGCATTGCCCGCGTACACCACACGCCCTCCGGCGGTAGCAACCACGGTCTGCCCACGTGAGCCAGCGATATCAATCCCTTTATTCCCCCCCTCAGAGGCTGAGAAATTATCTATGACTTTCCCATCTGTAGGCCAACGCCAACCAGTAATAGCGGCATTACTGCTGCTAGGTACCGGAGTTGGTTCGGTAGCAGGAGCGGAAGCTGCGGCTCCTGTAGCAGGTAACATCTTACCCACATTCTGTTTACCCGAATTTGCAGAATACGCATTAGTTGAAGTGGAATCAACCTGTGAAGTTTGTATTTGCGTACTGTTCTGCGGCTGAGAAACACCGCCGGCCGCCGCATTGGCGGGAAGCATGTGTCCGCTGCGCGAACTGGAGGTGGTCATGACTGGGCCTGAAGGCACGCTGGCAACCGCCATGCCTTGCCCTGCGCTCGCGTTCATATTATTGCCCAACGCCAGACTCTGCCCGACATTCAGACTGTAAGGTTCTGGGATATTATTGCGCTGCGCCAGCTCGCGGTAGTCGTTACCCGTAATCCAAGCAATATAGAACAGCGTATCGCCGCGTTTTACGGTATAGGTATTCCCGGTATAGCTTCCCTTGGGAATCGCGTCATAGCTGCGGTTATAAACAATTTTACCGCCCTGCGAAGCAACCGGAGCGGATGTGACCGGCATGCTGACGGCAGCGACAGGTCGTGAATTCGCCGATGAAGAGAGGCGTGGCGGTGAAGCGATTGCGCCGCTACGGCTAGAGGCGTTGCCGCCATCGCCTACGCTGCTGATCGAGGCAGGCTGATCGTTACCGTCGGCGCAGCCCGTCAGCCCCAGAGCAATTGCCGTACATACTGCGAGCTGACGCCAGTTCATCATTTGGCTCCCCATGCGCCGAATCCCCCTTATGACCCAAAATTGACTCGTTAAATGTCGCCAGCTGTCTCGAAAATTGGCAATATTGCCAAGAGTAGGAACTCTGTCATTCCTCAATAAACTCAGCAATGCGCCGCGGTACTCGTTAACGAAATGGACACCGGCAGCCACCAGAGACAGCACCATTCGTTGATGCTAGCAATATCAACAAATTAGTACCATAAGATAGTTGTATTGAAATTTTAAGGCGGGCATGAGCCCATCGCAAAGAGTCAGGCCAGTTCGCCTTTGACCAGCGGCACAAAGCGAACCCCCTCAACGGTTTGAATAATCAACTCTCCATTGTTGCGCTGAACCACCTTGAGCGTTTGCTGCTCTTCACCGACCGGCAATACCATGATGCCGCCTTCATCCAGCTGTTCTATCAGCGCAACGGGAACCTCCGGCGGCGCTGCCGTGACGATAATGGCGTCGAAAGGCCCTTTTGACGCCCACCCCAACCAACCGTCGCCATGCCGCGTAGACACATTATGCAGATCGAGCTGCTTGAGACGACGTTTAGCCTGCCACTGAAGTCCCTTGATGCGCTCCACAGAGCAAACGTGCTGCACCAGGTGCGCCAGCACGGCGGTTTGATAACCGGAACCCGTGCCAATCTCTAGAACGCGGGATACGGGCGTCAGGCGCAGTAATTCGGTCATTCTGGCGACCATATAAGGCTGAGAAATCGTCTGTCCAGAGCCAATGGGCAACGCCGTATTTTCATAGGCTTTATGTTCAAAGGCTTCGTCGACGAAGCGTTCCCGCGGTACGGCGGCCATCGCCTGTAACAGGCGTTCATCCTTAATTCCCTGCCGACTCAACTGTTCCAGCAATGTCTGCACGCGTTTGTTCACCATTCCCCGCAAACCCCAGCTTTGGCTAACCTCATCAACGTTGTTTGTGCTGCTCGGGCAGGAGCTCGCTCCTGTCACAGCGTAGTTATCTCCGTCGCGATCAGAACACCGCTACATACCGCTATCAAACTCCTGCTCTTCAACCTGCATCAGCTCTCGCACCACGCTGGTAGCGTAACAGCCTGATGGCAACCAGAAACGTACGCTGACAACGTCATCATTCTGCCATGACCATGCCATGCGCTGTGGATACAATAGTATGGCTCTACGCGCCGGCTCCAGCCGCTCCCGGCGCAGCAGCGACAATAACAGATCGTTCTCCTCCAGACAGGACAATTCAAATGCCAGCGCTTCAGCCTGCGTACCTGGTTCGCCGTCGCCTGGCAACGGCGCCGTCACCTGCAGCTCGTGTTCATCGACACGCCGTTGCAATGTCTCCAGCTCGTCAGTATGTGCAACAAACCAGCTACCGCGACCGGTCAACTGCAGCGCATCGCCGTTCAATACGGTTTTTTCCAGCTTTTGCGTCAGGCGAGCGCTGGCGACACGGTTAAACAGCTCACTACGACTGGCCGAAAGATAAAAACTACGTTTACCACGTTCTTTCACGCGAATCTCATTGTTCGCCCAGCGCCGAGCCTGCTCAAGGTTATTGCCGTTACGGCCGAAACGCTGGCTGCCGAAATAATTAGGCACGCCCAGTTCGGATATGCGTTGTAAGCGCGTCTCGATTTCCGCCCTGTCGCTGATTTGACGGAGCACCAGCGTGAAAGCGTTCCCCTGTAAGGCACCGATGCGCAGCTTACGGCGGTGACGAGCCGTTTCCAGAATTTCACATCCTTCCAGCTCGAAAGTCCGCCAGTCCGGGTCGGCTTTGCCGGGCATATGCAGGCCGAACCATTGTTCGGTCACGGCATGGCGGTCTTTCATACCTGCATAGCTGACCGCGCGGGCCGGTAGACGGGCGAACTTTGCCAGCGCTTCGGCGACAAAAGACGTATTGCAGCCCCGTTTACGCACCCGGACCAGCACATGCTCGCCGTCGCCATCAGGCTGGAATCCGAGATCTTCAATCACCTCAAAGTCTTCTGCCGACGCTTTCAGTACGCCGCTTGCGGCAGGCTTACCGTGCATCCAGTAAAGCTCATGAGAGGTTTCCATCACCATGCCACCACTCCCGACGCATCGCTTTTCAGCAATAGCGCGACCGCCTCACAGGCGATCCCCTCGCCGCGTCCGGTAAACCCTAGCTGCTCGGTGGTCGTCGCTTTGACGTTGACGTCATCCATGTGGCACTGAAGATCTTCCGCCAGATTGACTCTCATTTGCGGGATGTGCGGCGCCATTTTCGGCGCCTGAGCGATAATGGTCACGTCCACGTTTCCCAGGCGATAACCTTTCTCAGCGATACGGCGCCAGGCTTCTCGCAACAGCTCGCGACTGTCCGCGCCCTTAAAGGCGGGGTCGGTATCAGGAAACAGTTTGCCGATATCGCCCAGCGCGGCGGCGCCCAACAGCGCGTCGGTGACGGCATGCAACACCACGTCGCCGTCGGAATGCGCCAGCAAACCTTGCGTGTAGGGAACTCTTACGCCACCGAGCACCAGCGGGCCTTCGCCACCGAATTTATGGACATCAAAACCGTGACCGATACGCATCGCACACGCTCCTTTATTTATACAATAGTTTGATTTTTAAGGTTACGAGTCAGATAAAACTCCGCCAGCGCCAGATCTTCCTGACGGGTGACTTTGATGTTATCCGCCCGTCCGCTGACGATCTGAGGATGGTAACCGCAAAACTCTAATGCCGACGCCTCATCGGTAATCTCAGCCCCTTCGGACAGCGCGTGTTCGAGGCTGTTTTTCAGCAGCATCAGCGGGAACAGCTGTGGGGTCAGGGCGTGCCAGAGCGCATTCCGCTCTACCGTATGTTCGATATCGCCCTGCGCATTGCTGCGCTTCATGGTATCACGCACCGGCGCAGCCAGAATGCCTCCGACGTCGCTTTGCGAGGTCAGTTCCAGCAAACGGGCCAAATCGTCCGGATGCAGGCATGGGCGAGCGGCATCGTGCACCAGTACCCATTCTACACCCTGAACCTGCTGAAGACCGGCCAGCACGGAGTCGGCTCTTTGCCGCCCGCCTTGCACGACCTGAATGCGAGGGTCGGACGCCAGCGGCAGCGTTTGAAAATAGTCGTCATCAGGACTGATCGCGATGATGGCCCTACGGATACGCGGATGCTGAAATAGCGCGTCCAACGTATGTTCCAGAATCGTTTTGTTACCGATGTTCAAATATTGTTTCGGGCGATCGACCTGCATTCTGCTGCCGTTTCCAGCGGCAGGCAATACGGCAATCACTTCAGACAGGTCGTCTTTCAGAGTCAACATACCTAGCGTGGGGTCGGGTAAGAGGAAGGTTGGGGGGAGGTAGAGGTCGAGTTGGTCTGATGGCCCGACGGGTTTGGCACGAGACGATAGAAGGATTCGCCGGGTTTGATCATACTTAGTTCGTTACGCGCGCGCTCCTCGATGGCTTCCTGCCCGCCATTGAGATCGTCGATTTCGGCGAACAGCAGTTCATTACGGGATTTCAACTTGGCATTGCTGGCCTGCTGAACGGCAACGCCGTCCTTCACCCGCACCAAGTCGTGAATACCGTTTTTTCCCAGCCAGAGCGAATATTGCAGCCAGCCCAGAAGTACCAATAATAACAGCGTAAGTTTTCCCATCCCGCCCCCTGAAAAGCCGACTCATCATCCCATAACTTTTATCAGGACTCCACTGCGCGGACGCAATTGCTGAATACAATCCGGCACAGGCGCTTCACAACACCGGACATACGCGTCAGAAGGGAGAAAAGTTCCTGTGGCAGAAGCACGGCGCAGAGGCCGTCCGGCTATGAATCATAGCCTACCAGCCTGAAATTACCGAAAAAACCAGCCAGAAGCTAAACAGAACGGCCCCCCCGCAGCACAGCAGCATTCGCACAACCCGACGCTGCCACAGCAGGCCAAACAACATGCCCACCAGTACGCACAGGAGCAACAACGCCAGAAATAGCGGCCAGGTATAAAGCATGAGTAGCCGTGTGGCATTGAGGCCGTATAGCCAGAAGGAGAGCGCAAACGCCAGCCAGTAGAAACAGAAACCGGCTATTGCCCCAAGGCTGGGGTAAGACACCAGCGTTTCCTGTGAAGGAGGATGGATCTGACGATGCGGCAGTAGCGTGACACGTTGTACTGTTTTTCCCATACGACTCGTGTTCCCGGCACAACGCGTTTGGCAACGCTCAACTGGAAGGTTAAGCGTCTATGATAGCCAGACGGCGCAGCATCGCTAACAGTTGAGCGATCGAATCTGTTACCAATTGTTCGCCGTCGAGATGCGCTTCCGGGTGCTCGGGCGCTTCGTATATCGCGTCAATGCCGGTGAAATTCGTCAGCTCGCCGGCGCGGGCTTTTTTATACAGGCCTTTGGGATCGCGCGCCTCGCACGCCGCCAGCGGCGTATCGACGAACACTTCGATAAACGCCGCATCACCCAGCAAATCGCGCACCATCTGCCGCTCGGCGCGATGCGGCGAAATAAAGGCGGTGAGCACCACCAGACCGGCGTCCACCATCAGCCTGGCGACCTCCCCTACCCGGCGGATATTCTCGCGCCGATCGTCGTCCGTGAACCCTAAATCGCGACACAAAGCATGCCGGACGTTGTCGCCGTCCAGCAAATAGGTGCTGACGCCAGCGGCGTAGAGCGCCTGTTCCAGCGCCCCCGCCAATGTTGATTTCCCCGAGCCGGACAGCCCGGTAAACCAGATGACCGCGCCGCGGTGGCCGTGGCGACGCTCACGATCCGCACGCGTCACCGCGTGAGGATGCCATACCACGTTTTCATTCGCAGGCGGTAGGGAGTGCGATTCAGACACCTTATTTCCCTCCCAGCAGATCGCGCGCACCCCAATGCGGGAAATAGCGACGCACCAGCGCGTTCAGCTCCAGCTCAAACGCGCTATAGGCGCCAGGCTTTTCATAGGTCTGTTCGATGCCTTCACGTACCAGACCCGCTCCCACCGTGACATTGCTCAGGCGGTCGATAAAGATCATCCCGCCGGTGACGTGGTTTTGCGCATAGCGATCCAGTACCAGAGGTTCGTCGAAAGTCAGCGCCACCAGCCCGATGCCGTTCAACGGCAACGACTCGATCACCCGCTGGGTCAGCGTATTGATTTCAACCTGATACTGAATGTTTTCGACTCGCGCCCGCGTCTTTTTGCCCGCTATTTTGATGTCGTAGCTTTGCCCGGCGATCAGCGGCTGTTCCGCCATCCACACTACATCCACCAACGCGCTCTGCACCGCTTCCAGCGTTTCCGCATGATCCACGATCAGATCGCCACGGCTGATATCGATTTCCTTTTCCAGCACCAGCGTCACCGCTTCGCCGACCCGCGCCTGCGGCAGATCGCCGTCAAACGTCACGATGCGGGCAATGGCCGATTCAACGCCGGAAGGCAGTACCTTAACGCGCTGGCCGACGTGGACCACGCCGGACGCCACCGTCCCCGCATAGCCACGGAAATCCAGGTTGGGCCGGTTGACGTACTGCACCGGGAAACGCAGAGGCTGCGACAGGCTGTGCGGCGCGACATCCACCGTCTCCAGCACGTCCAGCAGCGTGGGGCCGCTATACCAGCTCATCTGAGTGCTGGCCATCGCCACATTATCCCCTTCCAGCGCGGAGAGCGGAACGAAGGTCACATTAAGATCCGCCGGCAGCTGCTGTGCGAAGTCCAGGTAGTCCTGTTTGAACTGTTCGAAGACCGACTGCTGATAGTCGACCAGATCCATTTTGTTGACCGCCACCACCAGATGACGGATGCCCAGCAGTGTCGCGATGAAGCTATGACGGCGAGTCTGATCCAACACGCCTTTTCGGGCATCGATCAGCAGAATCGCCAGTTCACAGGTGGATGCGCCAGTCGCCATGTTACGCGTGTATTGCTCATGCCCCGGGGTGTCGGCAATGATGAATTTACGCTTCTCGGTAGAGAAATAGCGGTAGGCGACGTCAATGGTGATCCCCTGCTCGCGCTCAGCCTGCAGGCCGTCGACCAGCAAAGCCAAATCCAGCTTTTCACCCTGTGTTCCCAGCCGTTTGCTGTCATTGTGCAGCGTGGATAGCTGATCTTCGTAGATCTGGCGGGTATCATGCAGCAGACGGCCGATCAGGGTGCTTTTACCGTCGTCAACGCTGCCGCAGGTCAGGAAGCGCAGCAGGCTTTTATCCTGTTGTGCGAGCAGATAGGCCTCGACGCCGCCCTGCTCGGCGATCTGTTTGGCAATATCATGATTCATGCAGCAACTCCTCAGAAATATCCCTGACGTTTTTTCAGCTCCATCGACCCGGCCTGATCGCGGTCGATCATCCGTCCCTGACGCTCGCTCGTGGTGGAGACCAACATTTCTTCGATGATCTCCGGCAGAGTTTGCGCCTGCGACTCCACCGCGCCCGTCAACGGCCAGCATCCCAGCGTGCGGAAACGCACCATACGCTGGATGATGGTTTCCCCCGGCTGCGGTTCGAAGCGGTCGTCATCAACCATCATCAACATACCGTCGCGTTCAACCACCGGGCGCTCTGCAGCCAGATACAGCGGGACGATGTCGATTTTTTCGAGGAAGATGTACTGCCAGATATCCAGCTCCGTCCAGTTGGACAAGGGGAAAACGCGGATGCTTTCGCCCTTGTTGATCTGACCGTTGTAATTGCGCCATAGCTCGGGTCGCTGGTTTTTCGGATCCCAGCGATGGAAGCGGTCACGGAACGAGTAGATACGTTCTTTGGCGCGCGATTTTTCTTCGTCGCGGCGTGCGCCGCCGAAGGCCGCATCAAAGCCATACTTGTTCAGCGCCTGTTTCAGCCCTTCGGTCTTCATGATGTCGGTATGCTTCGCGCTGCCGTGCACGAACGGGTTGATCCCCATCGCGACCCCTTCCGGGTTGCGGTGTACCAGCAGTTCGCAGCCGTAAGCCTTGGCCGTGCGGTCGCGAAACTCGTACATTTCGCGAAACTTCCAGCCGGTATCAACATGCAACAGCGGGAACGGCAGCGAGCCGGGATGGAAAGCTTTGCGCGCCAGATGCAGCATCACCGAGGAGTCTTTGCCGATGGAGTACATCATCACCGGATTACTGAACTCCGCCGCGACTTCGCGAATGATATGAATACTTTCTGCCTCAAGCTGTTGCAGATGCGTCAGTCTTTTCTCGTCCATAAAATCGTACCTTAAGCCAAATTCACCACTGTTGGCCGACGTTCTGAGGCCGACACCCGCGAATGATCTCCAAACCAGGCGATTTGCTCGTGCAAATTCACCACCTCGCCAATCACCAGTAATGCCGGTGTAGCCGCCAACTGAGACAACGGTTCCAACTGTTGTAATGTGCCGGTCAGCACCTGCTGGTCCCGGCAGGTACCGCGGCTGATAACGGCGACCGGCGTTTCTGCGGATCGCCCGTTTTCTATCAGTTGACGGCTAATGTCCGCCGCTTTCATCGTACCCATGTAAATCACCAACGTCTGCCGCTCACGGGCCAGCGTAGACCAGTCCGGCGCTTTGCCGTCCACGCGGTGATGTCCGGTAATAAAGGCCACACTTTGCGCATAGTCCCGATGGGTCAACGGGATCCCCGCATAGGCGGTGACGCCCGCCGCGGCCGTCACGCCCGGTACCACCTGGAAGGGGATGCCCGCCTTAGCCACATGCTGCAACTCCTCGCCGCCGCGACCGAAAATAAAGGGATCGCCACCCTTCAGGCGAACGACCCGTTTGCCCTGTTGCGCCAACGTCGCCAGCCGCTGATTGATCTCGTCCTGCGGCATCAGATGCGCGCTGGCGCGTTTACCGACGCAAATCATCTCGGCGTCGCGTCGAACCAGCTCCAGCACGTCCGCACTCACCAGAGAGTCGTACAACACCACGTCCGCCTGCTGGATCACCTGCAGTCCGCGTAGCGTCAGAAGGCCAGCGTCGCCCGGCCCCGCGCCCACCAGAGATACCTCGCCTTGCAGGTTCTGCGGCTCCATCAGCTGTTTTTCCAGCGCGTCCTCGGCTTCAGTCAGTTTTCCCGACGTCACCAGTGAGGCAAAGCGACTGTCAAACAGGCGTTCCCAGAACCGGCGTCGGCCGGTTATCGTCGGCAGTTGCTGTTTGACTCGGCTACGCCAGTTGCCCGCCAGCTCAGCCATCTGCCCTAAACGGGAGGGCAGCAGCGCCTCCAGCTTCTCTCGCAGCAGGCGCGCCAATACCGGCGCCGCGCCGCTGGACGAGATAGCCACCATCAGCGGAGACCGGTCAATTAACGACGGAAAAATAAAGGAGCATTTTGGCTGATCGTCGACCACGTTGACCAGTTTTTGCCGACGATCCGCGGCCTTTGAGACTGTTTCATTGAGCTTAGCATCGTCGGTGGCCGCAATGACCAGGAACACCGGGTCCAGTAGTTCAGGGCTGAACTCACGGGCAATCCAGGTCACCTTTCCGTCCTGCTGCAAAGCATCAAGCAGGGAGCACAGCTCGCGCGCAGCCACCCGGACCTCTGCGCCCGCCCGCAGTAGCAGCGTGATTTTACGCATGGCCACTTCGCCACCGCCTACCACCAGCACGGGGCGCTGCCGTAGATCGGCAAATACAGGGAGATAGTTCACAGAAGCCTTTACTAAGATAAAAAAGTGATAATGGGACTATAAAACGAGGGGGTAAGCGTAATGAAATGCCGAATTCGCATGATAAGTTCCGTAATGGAATAAAGAATCACTTTGTATGCGGTAAAAAGCAGACTCTGGGCCCCAACGTGGGGATGTCGCCTCAATCGGTTATATCGAAACTGGCTAAATGTTCCGTCAGTTGATCGCGGCACAGATACGCCTTTATCTCCCGTTGCCAGCGTTCGTCCAGCGGCGTCACTCAGCTACCCATGAATTTATCTTTCCGCAACAGCATGTTGCCGCGATGATTCAGGGCATCGTATTCGGGCTGAACTGGTGTCATCGCACCTAAAATGGAACAGGATGACGTTTGAAATCTCACCGCTAAAAGAAAAAGTCCCTCGAACGAGAGGCTGTGGGTCAACCTTCGTGCAAGCCGCACTCGCGCTTCAGACCGAAGAATCGTGTCTCTTCTTCGCTCATGCCCGGCTCCCACTTGCGGGTGGTATGGGTATCGCCCACCGACAGATAGCCCTGATCCCACAGCGGGTGGTAGCTCAGGCCATTGGCCTTCAGGTACTGATAGACCTGTCGGTTGTCCCAGTCGATGATCGGCAGGAATTTGAATACGCCGCGCTGCACAGACAACACCGGCAACGTTTCACGGCTGCTCGCCTGCTCGCGGCGCAGCCCAGCGAACCAGGTCCGCGCGTCAAGTTCTTGCAGCGCCCGGTTCATCGGTTCCACCTTGTTCATCTGGTTATAGCGCTCGATACCTTCGACGCCTTGCTCCCACAGCTTGCCGTAGCGCGCTTCCTGCCACGCTGGCGACAGCGCGGCGCGAAACACCTGCAGGTTCAGCTTCAACTGGTCGGTGAGGCTGTCGATGAACTGATAGGTTTCCGGGAACAGGTAGCCGGTATCCGTCAGGATCACCGGAATCTGCGGACACTGCCGAGTCACCAGATGAAGAGAAATCGCCGCCTGAATGCCGAAGCTCGACGTAAGGACGAACTCGCCCGGCAGGTTTTCCAGCGCCCAGGCGATTCGGTTTTCGGCGGAAAGGCTTTCCAGCTCGGCGTTGATTTCCGCAAGCTCAGACTCTTGTTCCGGCTTCGGCAACGCGCTGAGCGCCTCCAGATTGAGTGCAGACATCAGGCTCTCCTGTTAGTCATAGAAATCGATAGCGGGGTCGAGCACCGGTTTGATGATGTGGGCACGAATGGCGAAATCGCCAAATCCTTCGCCCGCTTCGCGCTCCTGCGCCCAACGTCCTACCAACTGGTCGATTTCGCTGAGGATGTCAGCTTCGGTGATATTTTCCCGGTACATACGCGGAATGCGCGTTCCTTCCCGGTTGCCGCCAAGATGCAGGTTGTAACGGCCGATGGCTTTCCCCACCAGACCGATTTCCGCCAGCAGCGAGCGGCCGCAGCCGTTAGGACAGCCGGTCACACGCAACACGATGTGCTCATCGCCAACGCCGTGCTGCTGCATGATGCCTTCTACTTTTGTGACAAACTGCGGCAGAAAACGTTCAGCTTCCGCCATCGCCAGCGGACAGGTCGGCAGCGAAACGCAGGCCATCGAATTTTTACGCTGCTCGCTGACCGCATCGTCAATCAGCCCATGTTCGCGCGCCAGCGCTTCGATTTTCGCTTTATCGCGCGTGGCCACGCCCGCCACAATCAGGTTCTGGTTGGCAGTCAGGCGGAAATCCCCTTTGTGGATTTTGGCGATTTCGTTCAGCCCTGTTTTCAAAGGATGGCCTGGATAGTCGAGGATGCGGCCATTTTCGATAAACAGCGTCAGGTGCCACTTGTTATCGATGCCTTTGACCCAGCCGATGCGATCGCCGCGGCCGGTAAATTCATACGGACGGATCTCTTCGAACGTCACGCCGGACCGACGTTCCACTTCCTGTTTGAACGTGTCGACGCCAACGCGCTCCAGCGTATATTTGGTCTTGGCGTTCTTACGGTTGGTGCGGTTGCCCCAGTCGCGTTGGGTGGTCACCACCGCTTCCGCGACGGCCAGCGTCTTCTCGACGGGGATGTAGCCGAACTCGCTGGCGGTGCGCGCATAGGTCGCCTTGTCGCCGTGGGCGATGGACAAACCGCCACCCACCAGCACGTTGAAGCCGACCAGGCGGCCGTTCTCAGTGATAGCGACAAAGTTCAGGTCATTCGCATGCAGATCCACGTCGTTTTGCGGCGGGATCACCACCGTGGTTTTAAACTTACGCGGCAGGTAGGTCGATCCCAGGATCGGCTCTTCATCCGTCGTCGCGACCTTTTCCCGATCGAGCCAGATCTCGGCATAGGCGCGGGTACGCGGCAGCAGATGTTCGGAGATCTTCTTCGCCCAGTCGTACGCCTGCTGATGCAGCTCGGACTCGGCAGGGTTGGACGTACACAGCACGTTACGGTTAACGTCGTTCGCCGTCGCCAGTGAATCCAGCCCCACATCATGCAGCAGTTGATGCGCCGATTTCAGGTCGGATTTTAGAATGCCGTGAAACTGAAACGTCTGGCGGTTGGTGATACGGATACTGCCGTAGATCGTCTTGGCCTTGGCAAAGTCATCGATCGCCAACCACTGCTGCGGCGTCATGACGCCGCCCGGCAAACGGCAACGCAGCATCATTGCATGACGCGGCTCCAGCTTCTGGGCGACGCGTTCGGCGCGAATATCGCGGTCGTCCTGCTGATACATCCCGTGAAAGCGGATCAGCAGGAAGTTGTCGCCGGTAAAGCCACCGGTCAGGCCATCGTTCAGATCGTCTGCGATCGTGCCGCGCAGAAAGTTGCTCTGCTGTTTCAGACGTTCCGCATCGGTGAGTTTGCCTTCGACCACCCGCGGGCCAGAATATCTCTCGCTCATTAGTACACGTCTCTCTGATAGCGCCGCTCCAGCCGCAGCTCGCTTAAAAATTCATCCGCCTGTTCGGCATCCATCCCTCCCTGCTCGGCAATCACCGCCAACAGCGCCTGTTCGACATCTTTCGCCATTCGGTTGGCGTCGCCGCACACGTAAATATGCGCGCCATCCTGGATCCAGCGCCAGACTTCCGCGCTCTTCTCGCGGAGGCGATCCTGAACGTAAATCTTGTGCGCCTGATCGCGCGACCAGGCCAAATCGATGTGGGTAAGCAACCCGTCCTTGACGTACCGCTGCCACTCCACCTGATACAGGAAATCTTCCACAAAGTGCGGATTGCCGAAGAACAGCCAGTTTTTACCCTCCGCGCCTTCCGCTCCACGCTGCTGCATAAAGGCTCTGAACGGCGCGATGCCCGTCCCCGGCCCAATCATAATGACCGGCGTATTCGGGTCCGCAGGCAGGCGGAAGTTATCGTTATGCTCAATGAAGACGCGGACTTCACCGTCCTCTTCCAGCCGGTCTGCCAGGAAGCCCGAGGCACCGCCGGTGCGCTCGCGCCCTTCGTGGGTGTAGCGCACGACGCCGACGGTGATATGCACCTCATTGTCGACCTCTTCCTGCGATGAGGCGATAGAGTAAAGACGCGGCGTCAGCGGACGCAGCCAGCCAACCAGCTGTTCCGCCGTCAGTTCGGTAGGTGCCGAGCGCACCATCTCCACCAGCGGCGTCTGCTGCGCATACTGCTGCAACGCGGATTTGTCCCCGAGACGCGACTGAAGCGTCTCATGCCCCGACAGCCCGGCGTATTTTTCCACCAACGGCGCGGTATTTTGCGTCAGTTCCAGATGCCGTTGCAGGGCCTCGGCGAGCGGCAGCGTCTTACCGGACACCGTCACCGTTTCATCCCCTTTCAACTTCAGAAGCCCCAGCAGTTCCTCGATCAGCGCCGGATCGTTCTCGTACCATACGCCCAGCGCATCGCCGGGACGGTAGCGCAAGCCCGATTCACCCAGATCGATCTCCAGGTGACGCACATCTTTGTCCGAGCCGCGGCCGGTGATCTTCTGATTAACCGACAGTACAGCGGTATAAGGTGTTTCCTTGCTGTAAGGGCTGGCGGTGATCTCATCCACCGCGCCCACCGCCGCCGTCTGAACGGCGGCCGCATCCTGCGCCTGGTGGCGAGATTTCAGCGTTTCCGTCAGCCGTTGCCGCCACTGTTCCGCTTCAGGTTGAAACGCCACGTCAGCATCTACCCGGTCCAACAGGCGTTCCGCCCCCAGTTCCGCCAGACGGCTGTCGAAGTCTTTACCGGCTTTGCAGAAAAACTCATACGAAGAGTCCCCAAGGCCAAAGACCGCAAAAGCAGTGCCATTCAAGGCCGGCGCTTTTTTGGAGAACAGGTACTTGTACAACGCCACAGCTTCTTCCGGCGGTTCACCCTCGCCCTGCGTCGATGCCACAACGACCAGCAGTTTCTCCTGAGCAATTTGCTTGAACTTGTAGTCGCCCGCGTTGACGAGCGTGACCGGCAGTCCGGCCGCCAGCAGGTCGTCCCGCGCCTGTTCGGCGACCCGACGCGCATTCCCCGTCTGGGAAGCCGAGATCAGCGTGATGGCAGAAGACGCGGCGGCGGTGGATACGTTGGCTGCCGCGACAACGGCGGTTGAAACGCCGGCGGGCTGTTGAGCAATCCCCCAGAAATAACCGGATAGCCAGGCAAGCTGGGTGGGTGAGAAATCACCGGTTGCCGCCTGCAGGCGCGCAAATTGCTCCGCGCTCAGAGGGAGCAGCGAAGTCGGAGAAACCGGATTAGTCATTGCGATACTTTTTCCTTGTTCAGGTCGCTGGCGCCAATGCCGACTTGGTGCGGTACAAAGTTGAATGGGTTATTAAGGTAGCGACCCCCATCTTAACAATTAAAGAAATGATGGAAATATTAAATAACCAAAATGACTAAAGGGTTTTTTATATACGCTTTACCACAAAAAGTAATATAGGCCACAACCCACGCAACCATCTGTTTTTTAGATATTAAAATCACTATCAAGCATCAGGCATCAAATGATAAAAATTACCATTTACGCTTCTTTGCGGCGGAAAATAGCGCAAAGGCGCACTTTCCGGTAGTATGCGTCGGTTTTTTCAGGTCATATGAGATTCACCGTCATGCCAACCATGCTGTTTAAAGATTTTCAGTTTGAAGCCGCTCATCGGCTTCCCCATGTTCCGGACGGACACAAATGTGGCCGCCTGCATGGCCACTCATTTATGGTTCGACTGGAAATTACCGGCGAAGTCGATGCCTATACCGGCTGGGTGATGGATTTTGCCGAACTGAAAGCCATCTCTCGTCCGATTTGGGAGCAGTTGGACCACCACTATCTGAACGAAATTCCCGGGCTGGAAAATCCCACCAGTGAAATTCTGGCTCAGTGGATCTGGCAGAGATTGAAACCGATACTGCCGCTGCTGAGTGCCGTCCGGGTCAAAGAAACCTGCACCGCGGGCTGTGTGTATCGGGGAGAGGAATAATCGTCTCCTGACCAGCACGGACGCACCGGTCAGGTCGTCGTCAGGCTATGTTCAGGTACTTGTGGGTCTGCATGGATAAACGCCAGTTGCGCGCTATGCAGGTGGCAATGCATAACCGAGTCGCTTCTTCTTTCTGGCTGATAGGCTGCAATGCAATGACCCGCGCCTTATCATCATCCAGCCGGTTCAACAGCGTATCCAACGTTTCGATATCACGCTCCCGCGCTACCGGATGTTTTATCTCATCCGCCCGCTGCAGCGCCTGATCGATAACGACCATTCCACCGCGCATATTGACCTTGGGCGAGACCGTGACCCAGCTGTGGGTTGAGCAGCGGATTTCGTGCGTCCCGCTGGTTTCGATTTGAGTGCTGAAGCCCAGCGCTTCCAGTCGCTGAGTCAGCGTCGTCAGGTCATGAATACAGGGCTCGCCGCCGGTAATCACCACATGCCGGGCGGTAAAGCCTAACTGCGTCATATGGCCAACGATATCCTCCACGCTGGCCGCGCCCCAGGCGTCGCTCTCCGCCGTTTTTTCGACGATCTGCTTGAGGGGGATTTCCCGCTCCGGACGCTTCTCCCAGGTGTGTTTGGTATCACACCAGCTGCACCCCACCGGGCATCCCTGCAAGCGGATGAATACTGCGGGAACGCCGGTGTAATAGCCCTCACCCTGTAAGGTCTGGAACATCTCGTTAATTGGGTACTGCATGTTTTTCCACTGTAACGGTTACGTAAAAAAAAACATTATCGCAGATCGCCGATGCGCCGCCAAACAACCGACAGGTTTCGATTGAGTCCTTCCTCTCGCGGGGGTAATAATCACCCGACGGTGCTAGGCTTAACCCAATCGAAAAGTCGATAATTACAAGGAACGAAAAATATGAGTTCGTTAAAATCCCTGATGTTGTTTTCGATAACGCTGCTCACCCTCCCCACGCTGGCGAACGCACAAGCCGTACCGCAGGTGAAAACCCAGTCGGGTTATTACCGGCTGATGCTGGGGCAGTTTGAGGTGACCGCCCTGTCTGACGGCACTTCCACGTTGCCGATGGATAAACTGCTGGCGCGCACGCCGGCGGATATCACCACGCAGCGGCTGGAGGATGACGACTTGAACGCTTCGGCGGTCGAGACTTCCTTTAATGCCTTTCTGATCAATACCGGCCAAAATTTGGTACTGGTCGATACCGGCTACGGCAAGAAGTCCGATGCGCCGGTGGGCCGTCTGCTGAGTCATCTGAAAGCCGCTGGCTACCGGCCGGATCAGGTGGATACCGTGATCCTCACCCATCTTCACGGCGACCACATCGGCGGCCTGCTGACCGACGGTAAACCAACCTTCCCGAATGCGGCCGTCTACATCAGCAAGGCGGACAGAGATTTCTGGCTCAGCGAAGCCAACCTGCAAAAAGCGCCCGCCGAGAGAAAAGGGGTGTTCCGGCTGGCGCAGAATACGTTCCATGTCATCAATGCGGCGAAGAAACTGAAAACGTTCTCCGGTAGTCAGGAGATCGTTCCCGGCGTCACGTCTCTGCCGCTGGCGGGACATACGCCGGGACATACGGGGGTATGGGTAGACAGCGAAGACGCCAAACTGCTGGTGTGGGGCGACACCATTCACGCCGCCGCCGTTCAGTTCCCGCTGCCGGCCACCACCATCAGCTTCGACAGCGACATGGATGCCGCCGCGAAAACCCGCGCCTCGATAATGGCGGATGCGGCCGAGAAGAATTACTGGGTGGCCAGCGCGCACATCAACTTCCCCGGACTGGGCCACATCAAGGTGCAGAAAGGCGACGACGGCAAGCCGAACGGCTACCGCTGGGTTCCGGCCAACTACAGCTTGTCGGGACTGGCAGCGCAGTAATACGGCTCCACGGCAGGGGGAGCGCTCTCCCTGCCATCCCGCATCTTATCCCGCCCCTCTTCTGCTTCATCCTTTCATCGATTCAATGACCGCGCGTTTATTCACGGCTGACGTCATCACGACAGCGGTGTGCTATCGCGGTGAGGACGGCATAAAAGATGAGATATCGGTTTGGGGAAGAAGATCGGGGGAACATCGCGTGCCCGAGCGGGCTTCTGGCATAGACAAAAAAATCCGGAGGCGCATGACACGCTTCCGGATTTATTTTCGATCCCATCGGAGTCTGACCGCGATTCAGCATCAGACTCCTGAGAAGAAAAGGGGCGATTAAGCCTGGCCTTTCACTTCTTTCAGACCGTTGAACGGCGCTTTAGCACCCAGCGCTTCTTCGATACGAATCAGCTGGTTGTATTTAGCCACACGGTCAGAACGGCTCATGGAACCGGTTTTGATCTGGCCAGCTGCAGTACCTACCGCCAGGTCAGCGATGGTCGCATCTTCAGTTTCGCCAGAACGGTGAGAGATAACGGCAGTGTAGCCAGCATCTTTCGCCATCTTGATCGCAGCCAGCGTTTCGGTCAGAGAGCCGATCTGGTTGAATTTGATCAGGATGGAGTTAGCGATGCCTTTGTCGATACCTTCTTTCAGGATCTTGGTGTTGGTCACGAACAGGTCGTCGCCCACCAACTGGATTTTGTCGCCCAGGACTTTAGTCTGGTAGGCAAAACCGTCCCAGTCAGATTCGTTCAGGCCATCTTCGATGGACACGATCGGATACTGTTTGGTCAGTTCTTCCAGGTAGTGAGTGAATTCCTGAGAGGTGAAGGTTTTGCCTTCGCCTTTCAGTTCGTAGTTGCCCGTTTCGTTGTTGTAGAACTCGGAAGCGGCACAGTCCATAGCCAGAGTCACGTCTTTACCCAGAACGTAACCTGCTTTTTCTACGGCCTCTTTGATGGCAGCCAGCGCAGCAGCGTTGGATTCCAGGTTCGGCGCATAGCCGCCTTCGTCGCCGACTGCAGTATTCATACCTTTGGCTTTCAGAACTTTAGCCAGGTTGTGGAACACTTCTGAACCCATGCGGATGGCTTCTTTAACGGTTTTCGCGCCAACAGGCTGAATCATGAATTCCTGGATGTCGACGTTGTTGTCAGCGTGCTCACCGCCATTAATGATGTTCATCATCGGCAGCGGCATGGAGTACTGACCTGGAGTGCCGTTCAATTCAGCGATGTGTGCGTACAGAGGCAGGCCTTTGGAAGCGGCCGCAGCTTTAGCAGAAGCCAGAGAAACGGCCAGGATAGCGTTAGCGCCGAATTTAGATTTGTTTTCAGTACCATCCAGATCGATCATGATCTGGTCGATGTTAGCCTGGTCTTTGGCATCTTTACCCAGAACAGCCTGTGCGATCGGGCCGTTAACAGCAGCAACTGCTTTGGTCACGCCTTTACCCAGAAAACGAGATTTGTCGCCATCACGCAGTTCCAGCGCTTCGCGGGAACCCGTGGAAGCACCTGACGGTGCGGCAGCCAGACCGACGAAACCACCTTCCAGGTGAACTTCAGCCTCAACGGTCGGATTTCCGCGTGAGTCGATGATTTCACGGCCAATGACTTTAACAATTTTGGACATTAGATTTTCCTCAGTACAAGTTAAACTAAAACCTCAGACGAACAACGCGCGACCTTGGGACGCGCGTTGCTGACAAAACCCTATTTTTCCTGTCGTTTCTGGTACGCTCCTGCGGCTTTCACAAAGCCGGCGAACAGCGGATGTCCATCACGCGGCGTGGAGGTAAATTCCGGATGGAACTGACATGCCACAAACCAGGGATGATCAGGGATTTCAACAATCTCTACCAGTCGACGGTCGGCGGAATAACCAGCAACACGTAATCCCGCCGCTTCAATTTGTTTCAACAACATGTTGTTGACTTCATAACGATGACGATGACGCTCAATGATCGTCGGTTCGCCATACAGGCTACGCACCAGGCTGCCTTCGGTCAGATGGCATTCCTGCCCGCCGACGCGCATTGTACCGCCGAGATCGCTCTCTTCGCTACGCACTTCCAGGTTGCCTTCGGCATCGCGCCATTCGGTGATCAGCGCCACGACCGGGTATTTGCATTCAGGGACAAACTCGGTTGAGTTCGCGCCTTCCATACCCACGACGTTGCGGGAGAACTCCATCAGCGCGACCTGCATACCCAGACAGATACCCAGATAAGGGATCTTGTTCTCACGGGCATATTTCGCGGCCATGATTTTGCCTTCCACGCCGCGGTAGCCGAAACCACCCGGCACCAGAATAGCGTCTAAATCTTTCAGGACTTCGACGCCGCGGCTTTCTACATCCTGCGAGTCGATGAACTTGATGTTCACGGTCAGACGATTTTTCAAGCCGCCGTGCTTAAGCGCTTCAACAACGGACTTATAAGCATCCGGCAGCTCTACGTACTTGCCGATCATGCCGATAGTCACTTCGCCGCCCGGGTTGGCTTCTTCGTAAACGACCTGCTCCCATTCTGACAGGTTCGCTTCCGGGCAGTCCAAGCTGAATCGTTTACAAATATAATCGTCCAGCCCCTGCGATTTCAATAGCGACGGAATTTTATAAATAGAATCAATGTCTTTAAGCGATATCACCGCTTTTTCCGGCACATTGCAGAATAATGCAATTTTCGCGCGCTCGTTCGCGGGCACCGTGCGATCGGAACGACAAATCAGCACGTCCGGCTGAATACCGATGGATAACAGTTCCTTCACCGAATGCTGCGTCGGCTTGGTTTTCACCTCGCCTGCGGCCGCCAGATAAGGCACCAGCGTCAGATGCATAAACAGGGTATGTTCACGACCGACTTCCACCGCCATCTGACGAATCGCTTCAAGGAACGGCAGGGATTCGATATCACCCACCGTCCCGCCGATTTCGACCAGTACGACATCGTGGCCTTCGCCGCCTTCGATGATGCGCTCTTTGATCGCGTTGGTGATATGGGGAATAACCTGAATGGTCGCCCCCAGATAATCACCACGGCGCTCTTTGCGCAGGACGTCAGAATAAATCCGTCCGGTGGTGAAGTTATTGCGGCGCGTCATTTTAGTGCGAATAAAACGCTCATAGTGGCCCAGGTCGAGATCGGTTTCGGCGCCATCTTCGGTGACGAACACTTCACCGTGCTGCGTAGGGCTCATTGTCCCCGGATCCACATTGATATACGGGTCCAGTTTCATGATGGTCACGTTGAGGCCGCGGGCTTCGAGAATAGCCGCCAGAGAGGCTGCGGCAATGCCTTTACCCAGAGAGGAGACGACCCCGCCGGTCACAAAAATATAATTAGTTGTCATGCTGAACCTGAGAGTTTAGGTTTAAGGATGATGGAAGACCAAGACGGGAAAGTAGTATACCGGAACCTGTTGGGCGCCACAAATGTTCGTTTTGCCTAATATCGTATAGTCATCCTGTCCGTGGCCGCCGCGACCTTGCGAAATCGCGGCGTAGCATCTTCCTGAAAAATCATACTGATAAATCAAAATATGTGAATTATCAGCCATTTCAGTCCTAAATCTCCTTAATGCCCCTTTTCTTCACGTTTTACCTGCTGCCAGGCAGCTTCCATTTCCTCCAGGCTGGCTTCGTAAAGTGTTTTACCTTGGCCGCTAATGATTTGCTCTACCTGACGAAAACGGCGGCAGAATTTACGATTCGCGTCCTGCAACGTGATTTCCGCCTTATGGCCTAAATGTCGAGATAGATTGACGGCGGCGAACAACATGTCTCCCAGCTCCTCGCCCAGCCGGTCCTGATCCACCACCGCCTGTTTCGCCTCGAACATCACCTCGTCGATTTCTTCATACAGCTTGTCAACGACCGGCCCCAGCGTCTTCCAGTCGAACCCGACCGCCGCGCAACGCTGCTGGATTTTGTGCGCCTGCATCAGTGCAGGCAACGCTTCAGGAATGTCGTCAACCTGTGAGTGCAGTGCCTTTTCGGCTCTCTCTTCGGACTTGGTCTGCTCCCAGTTTTTCAGCGCGTCATCGGCGTTCGGCGCGTCGGCCCCGGCGAAAATATGCGGATGACGCCGCTCCAGCTTGTCGCTGATGGCGTCGCAAACGTCGGAGAAGTCGAAAAGCCCCTGCTCCTGCGCCATCTGGGCGTAGAACACCACCTGAAACAGCAGGTCGCCCAGCTCGCTGCGCAGATCGTCAAAATCCTTACGGCGGATGGCGTCCAGCACTTCATAGGTTTCTTCCAGCGTATAAGGAGCTATCGAGTCGAAAGTCTGTTTACGATCCCACGGGCAGCCGCTTTGCGGGTCGCGCAGTTGCGTCATCACGTCGAGTAGTCGGGAGATGGATGAGGACATAACGTTTCCTGGTTAGGGCAAAATGGGCGGGCAATGGGCCAGCCCATGTTATCGGACTGCGGCTCAGTTGCCCTGCTGACGACGTGCGTCAATAACATCAGGGAGCTGATTCAGCTTGGCCAGTACCCGGCCCAGCACCTGCAGATTGTAGATCTCGATTTCCATGTCGATGGTAGCGAGCTGCTGTTTGACGTCGCTGCGGCTGGAGACGCCAAGCACGTTGACCTTCTCGTTGGCGAGGATGGTCGTGATGTCGCGCAGCAGGCCGCTGCGGTCGTTGGCGGTCACACGCACCACCAGCGAGTATCCGCTGGAGTAACTTTCTCCCCAGACCGCATCCACCACGCGCTCCGGCGCATGACCGCGCAGCTCGTCCAGCTGTTCGCAGTCGGCCCGATGGATAGAGATCCCACGTCCTTTGGTAATGAAGCCGACGATGTCGTCACCCGGGATCGGCTGGCAGCAACGCGCGATGTGGTGCATCAGATTGCCGACCCCTTCCACCACGACGCGGCCATTGTCTTTGCTGGCACGCGTCGGCGCAGGCGTCTTCTGGGTCAGTTGACGCAGCGCTTCACGATCCTGCTCTTCCGCGCTCGGCTGATTGACCTTGGATTGCAGGAAATTCACCACTTGGTTCAGGCGAATATCGCCGCCGCCGATCCCGGCCAGGAACTCGTCCATCGAGTTGATGTTGTAACGCGGCAGTAGCAGCTTCTCGGCCATTTTCTGGCTCAGACCCAGATTATCCAGCTCGTTGTCGAGGATCTGCTTGCCCGCCAGGATGTTTTTGTCGCGATCCTGTTTGCGAAACCAGTTGTGGATTTTGGAACGTCCGCGGCTGGTGGTGACATAGCCCAGATTGGGATTCAGCCAGTCCCGGCTGGGGTTGGGCTGTTTCTGGGTGATCACTTCGATCTGATCGCCCATTTTTAGCTGATAGGTGAACGGTACAATGCGGCCACCCACCTTGGCGCCGATGCAGCGGTGTCCGATATCACTGTGAATGTGATAAGCGAAGTCCAGCGGCGTCGAACCGGTCGGCAGATCGATGACATCGCCTTTTGGCGTAAACACATAGACGCGGTCGTCAAAGACCTGACTGCGCACTTCGTCCAGCATTTCGTCCGAATCCGCCATCTCCTCCTGCCAGGCCAGCAGCTTACGCAGCCAGGCGATCCGCCCTTCGTAGCCGGAGCGGCTGGTGGTCGATGCGCCTTCCTTATACTTCCAGTGCGCGGCGACGCCCAGCTCGGAGTTCTCGTGCATATCGCGGGTACGGATCTGGATCTCAAGCGTTTTACCGCGCGGCCCCAGCACTACAGTGTGGATAGACTGATAGCCGTTCGGTTTGGGGTTCGCCACGTAGTCGTCGAACTCATCCGGCAGATGGCGGTAGTGGGTATGTACGATCCCCAGCGCGGCGTAGCAGTCCTGCAGTCGCTCAACCACGATCCGCACGGCGCGGACGTCGAACAGTTCGTCGAACGACAGGGATTTCTTCTGCATCTTGCGCCAGATGCTATAAATGTGTTTCGGTCGGCCGTAGACATCGGCTTTCAGCCCGTCTTTCTCCATTGCCTGACGCAGGCTGGTCACGAAGTCGTCGATATACTGCTCGCGATCGATGCGGCGCTCGTGCAGCAGGCTGGCGATGCGTTTGTACTCTTCGGGGTGCAGGTAGCGGAAGCAGAAATCCTCCAGCTCCCACTTCAACTGGCCGATACCCAGCCGGTTCGCTAACGGCGCATAGATGTTGGTGCACTCTTTCGCCGCCAACACCCGCTCTTCTTCCGGGGCATCCTTCACTTCGCGCAGATGGGCGATACGCTCCGCCAGTTTGATAACGACGCAGCGGAAATCTTCCACCATCGCCAGCAACATCCTCCGGATGTTATCCACCTGTTCCGAGGCGACGGAGTCGTGCTGCGTCGCCTTAAGCTGGCGGATCGCATCCATATCTCTGACGCCGTGCACCAGATTGGCGATATTCTGGCCGAACGCGTCTTTCAGCGTCTCTTCTTCGACGACATCCGCATTGACCAGCGGGAACAACATGGCCGCCCGCAGGCTGTCGTTATCCATACTCAGCGTGGAAAGGATCTCGACCATTTCGATGCCGCGCCACAATAGCAACATCGCATCCGGATGATCTTTCGTCCGCTGTTCACAATAGCGCCAGGTGTCTTTCAGGCGCTCGCAGGACTGCTGGTTGGCGATCCCCAAAGATGCGATCCACACATCGGGTTCGAATTCGCCTTCGGTATTTAAATGTGCACTTCTTACCGCAACCATAAATTCTCCCTTTCTTTACCGGCCACCGTCGCCGGGCAGAAACAACGCCATGGATTCAAGATGCCCGGTGTGTGGAAACATATCCAGCATCGCTATTCGCGCCAGCCGATAGCCGGCCGCCAATAGCACTTTGCTGTCTCGCGCCAGCGTGGTCGGGTTACAGGATATGTAGACCACGCGCTCGGGCGCCAGTTTCACGATGTGAGACATCACGCCCGGCGCGCCAGCGCGGGCCGGATCGAGCACGATTTTGTTGAACCCCTGCGACGCCCACGGTTGCCGGGTGACGTCCTCTTCCAGGTTATGATGAAAGAACACGGCGTTGGATAAACCGTTGCATCGGGCATTTTCCTGTCCCTTAGCCACCAACGCCGGCACGCCTTCCACGCCGACGACTTCGGCGGCCCGCCGGGCCAGCGGCAGCGTAAAATTGCCCATGCCGCAAAACAGGTCAAGCACGCGGTCCTGCGGCTGCACATCAAGCCAGGACAAGGCCTGACTGACCATTTGCCGATTGATGACGTCGTTCACCTGAATGAAGTCCCGCGGACTGAACGCCAGGGAAAGATCGTCAATTCGATACGTCGGCATTTCGCCGTGCAGACACTCAAGGGCGTCTGTCTCACCGGCGAGAAACAGCGATATCGACCGAGCGCGCGCCAGCGCGATAAGCGCCTGGCGGTCTGCGGCGCTAAGCGGATCAAGATGACGCAGAATCACCAGCGGCCCTTCGTCGGCGAGCACCAGCTCGACATGCCCAAAGCGTCTTTTGGCCTGAAGGCCGCTGAGGCACTCGCGCAGGGGAATCAGCAACGCTTCCAGCTCGGAACACAGTATCGGACAGTGGCGCACATCCACCAGATCGTGCGAGGCCGCCTGACGATACCCCATCAGCAATCGCTGTGATTTAGCCTGAAAGTATAACCCGAGCCGGGCGCGGCGTCGGTAGGCATAGGCCGGGCCGCTAATCACGTCCGGGGAGGGGACGGTAGCGCCAGTTTCCCTCTCCATCAACCGCATCAGCGCACGGGATTTACTGCGCTCCTGCAATGCCTGACTGGCATGTTGCTGCTGACAGCCGCCGCAGACGTTGAAATGCGGGCAGCGTGGGTCAACTCGCTCTTGGCTCTTGCTCAGCAGCTGCTTCAGGCTCGCCCGGGAAAACTGTTTTTTATCCTCGGTCACCTGGACTTCGGCCTGTTCCCCCGGCAATACGCCGGCGATGAAAATCGTTTTCCCCTGGTGACGCGCCACGCCTTGACCGAACGGGTCGAGATCGTTGACCGACACGGTGATGCGTTGACGGGTCGTCACACGCCGTTTTGGGGAGTAGAATTGCGCCATATAAGTGTGATGTCATGTATTAATGGATTAATCAGCCTCAATTCTCCCACATTGGACCCCCATGACCAAATACAGTCTGCGTGCACGAATGATGATTCTGATTCTGGCGCCCACGCTGCTGGTGGGGCTCCTGCTCAGCGGCTTCTTCATCATTCATCGTTATAATCAGTTGCAGGATCAACTGACGGAAGCCGGCAGCAGCATTATTGAACCTCTGGCCATTAATAGCGCATTCGCCATCGCCCAGCACCAACCGGAAACGCTGCGCCAGCTGGTACACCGGCTGCATCGCCGCCACGCGGATGTGGTTCGCGCCATCAGCGTTTTCGATACGCATCATCGTCCCTTAGTGAGCACCTACTCCCGCGATATCAACAATATTCTGGCGCTGCCGGAAGGATCGCCGGTGCCGGAAGCGCTTCAGATTTTCGAGCGGGACGATCACCTCATCATGCGTATGCCGCTGCTGACGCAAGAGGAACTGGCCCCTGACGTCCCCAATAATAGTGGCCGCTTCGCGCCGGTGGGCTATGTCGCCATCGCCCTTAATCTGGACGACATCGAACTGCAGCAGTACCGGGAAATTAGTCTGGCGACCCTGCTGTTGCTGATGAGTCTGGGATGCGCGCTGCTTTTCGCTTATCGCCTGATGCGAGACGTCACCACGCCCATCGGCAATATGGTGGATACCGTTGACCGCATCCGGCGGGGCCAGTTGGACAGCCGCGTCGAAGGCAAGATGCTCGGCGAGCTGCATATGTTGAAAAACGGCATCAACTCGATGGCGATGTCGTTGACCGCCTACCATGAAGAGATGCAGCAGAATATCGACCAGGCGACCTACGACCTGAGAGAAACGCTGGAACAGATGGAAATCCAGAACGTCGAGCTGGATTTAGCCAAAAAGCGCGCTCAGGAAGCCGCCCGCATCAAATCCGAGTTTCTCGCCAATATGTCGCATGAGCTGCGCACGCCGCTCAACGGCGTGATCGGCTTCACCCGGCAAACGTTGAAAACGCAGCTGACGCCCACGCAGCAAGACTACCTGCACACCATTGAACGTTCGGCCAACAATCTGCTGAATATCATCAACGACGTACTGGACTTCTCCAAGCTGGAAGCCGGCAAGCTGGTGCTGGAGCACATTCCTTTCTCGCTGCACAACACGCTGGATGAAATGGTGATTCTGCTGGCACACACCGCGCATGAAAAAGGGCTGGAGCTGACGCTGAACATTCAGCGCGATGTCCCTGAGCAATTTATCGGCGATCCATTGCGCCTCCAGCAAATCGTCACCAACCTGCTGGGCAACGCGATTAAATTCACCGAGCACGGCAATATTGATATCCGCGTGGAAAAACGTTCCCAGCAACAGCAGCGCCAGCAGTTGGAAATTCAGATCAAAGACACCGGCATCGGGATTGATGAAATGCAGCAAACCCAGCTGTTTCAGGCGTTCCGGCAGGCGGACACCAGCATTTCCCGTCGGCACGGCGGTACGGGACTGGGTCTGGTGATCACCCAGAGGCTGGTGCAGGAAATGGGCGGCAATATCCGCTTCCACAGCGTTCCCGATCAGGGATCCACCTTCTGGTGTACGCTGAATCTACAGCTGAATCCGCATCCTGCCGTGCTCAATAACTACTTCGACATGTTGCGGGGAAAAAACCTGGCCTATGTCGAAGCCAACCCCGCCGCCGCGCAGGCGACGCTTGACGTGCTGAGACAAACGCCGCTGACCGTCAGCTACAGTCCCACTACCGAACAGCTGCCGGCGCAAAAGTTCGATATTCTGCTGGTGGGCATTCCCGTTCATTACCGCAATACGCTGCTGGACTTCACCCCCGAGATCCATAACCTCTGCCGCCGCGCGCCCTGCGTCATTCTTGCCCTGCCCAGTCTGGCGCAGATGGACGCGGAACAGCTGAAATCGCTGGGTGTTCATGCCTGCCTGAGCAAACCCATCACCTCGGCGCGCCTACTACCGCTGTTGCAGGACACCAACCTGTTCCAGTGCAGCTACGCGAACAGTCCCGGGTTGGAACTTCATCCTAAGCAGGAAACGCCACGACTGCCGCTACGGGTAATGGCTGTCGACGACAATCTGGCGAATCTGAAGCTGATCGGTGCGCTGCTGGAAGAGCTGGTGGACGATATCATCCTGTGCGAAAGCGGCGCGCAAGCCGTGGAGCGGGCCAGGCAAAACGATTTGAACGTCATACTGATGGATATCCAGATGCCAGGGATGGATGGTTTGCATGCCAGCGAGCTGATCCGCCAATTACCGAATCACCAGGATACGCCCATTATCGCCGTCACCGCGCAGGTCATGGACGGGGAGCGGGAGCAGTTTCTCCAGTCAGGTATGGACGACTACCTGTCCAAGCCCATTGATGAAAAGATGTTGTACCGCGTGCTGCGCAGGCTTGTGGCGGAGCCGGCGGCCGACGACGCAGGAGAAATGCTGTCGCTCGATTGGGCGCTGGCACAGCGGCAGGCCGCCAACAAACCGGAACTGGCTCGCGATTTACTGAAAATGCTGTTGGATTTTCTGGCTCAGGTGCGTCCGCAGATTGAAGCGCAACTGGACGGACAGAACCAGGATTCGCTTCTGGAAACCATTCACAAACTGCACGGCAGTTGCAGCTATAGCGGAGTACCTCGTCTCAAACAGCTTTGTGCATATCTGGAACAGCAGCTGCGTCGCGGCGTAACGGCGGAGGCATTGGAGCCGGAATGGCTGGAGCTGTTGGATGAAATGATCCATGTCGAAAAGGCGGCGGGACAATACCTTTCCGATTAACGAAACGCCTTCATTTATTTCCTTCTTCAAGGAGGAAATAATGTCATTTTATTTTATCTTTTTTGTAAAGACCTTAAGCGCGTTAAATAAAAAGATCGTTATATTTTTAACAAGCCAATCACGGTTTATTCTTCAGATCTGTTTTGTGTTTATTTAAAATCATCAAATGACTTTATACTTAAAACAATCAATATCGCGAGAATGATTATTACCTATACCCTAACATCACGAATAAATTGACAATATTATTCTTTAACGGATAATCCCCAGCCTGGTGGAAACACCCCTCTGAATAAACGGCAATGGTCATATTCACAAACCACCTTCAATGATAATAAAACACCATTCTTTTTACTAAATTTCTGTATTTAATCGGTCAATTATTTCTCATTTATTTCTTTTACGACGACACACTCGGGGTTTTATTATGAGGGTTAATACACCTGTCACCCAACAAGAATATTCGCTGGATGCGAATACCACGCTAATGTCAACCACAGACGTTAAAAGCCATATTACCTATGCCAACTCCGCCTTTATTCGGGTCAGTGGATTTGACGCCGAAGAGCTTGTCGGCCAACCGCATAATATTGTACGTCACCCGGATATGCCGCCCGCAGCATTTGCAGACATGTGGTATACCCTGCAACAGGGAGACAGTTGGACCGGCATGGTAAAGAATCGCCGCAGAAACGGGGATTATTATTGGGTACGCGCCAACGTCACGCCGGTTTATCGTAACGATAAACTTTCTGGCTATATTTCCGTTCGCAACACGCCGGAAGCGGAAGAAGTAAAAGCCGCCGCACAGCTATATGATGCGGTCATTAAACAGAGGGCCGGTCGCCGCAAATTTTATAAAGGGCTGGTGGTCAGAACAGGCCTGTTATCCGTTCTCTCCGTATTTCAAAAAATGCCGGTGCGCTGGCGTCTGCGCAGCGCCGTGTTGGCTGGCGGCATAATTCCTGTTCTGTTTTCTTTGTCCGGTGCCGGTATTTTGCCGCTGTCCATCACTTCACTGCTGACCATGCTGTTGCTGGACGTCTTTTTACAGCAGCAAATCGCCCGCCCTCTGCAAACCCTGCTGGGTCAGGCGCAGCGCGTGGTTTCGGGGAGGAAAGTCGATAGCCTGAGGTTCAACCGCGTGGATGAAATCGGCATGCTACTGCGGGTGGTCAATCAGTTCTCGCTCAATCTGAATTCGCTGGTCGACGACGTCACCGCCCAGGTGGCGGGCATGAAAGACGTCAGCGAGCAATTGGCGGGCGGCAACGTCGACCTGAGCCATCGCACGGAAGAGACGGCGGGCAACCTGCAGCAAACGGCGGCAGCGATCGAAGAGATAACATCCGCCGTTCACCAAAGCGCTGAAACGGCGGTAAACGCGATCCAATTGACCGACGCCACGACTCAGGCGGCGCAGCAGGGCGGCGACATTATGCGGCAGACCGTCAAGATGATGGATGCGATCAATGCGACCAGTGCAAAGGTGGTAGATATCATTTCCGTCATCGACAGCATCGCGTTCCAGACCAACATTCTGGCCCTTAACGCCGCCGTGGAAGCAGCCCGCGCCGGCGGACAGGGGAAAGGATTCGCCGTCGTGGCTGCCGAAGTCCGCCAGCTGGCGCAAAATTCGGCTTCCGCCGCCAAAGAGATCAAGGCATTGATTGACGATAACGCCGCTAACGTCCAGAACGGCAGTCATCTGGTAGAAAAAGCCGATCAGCATATTTCCAACATCATGAAACATGTCGGACAGGTCAGCGGCCTCATCAACGAGATTGGTCTCGCCACGCGGGAACAGACGTCGGCGCTGGCGCTGATCAACGACTCCATCGCCCAGATTGAGCAAATGACGCAGAGCAACAGTGAGATGGTGACCCAATCCTCGGCCGTCGCCTTGGGACTGAATCGTCAGGCGGCACGCCTGACGCAGGCGGTCAACGTCTACGGCCGATAGCGCTCTTCGGCCCTCAGCGTAATAAAGACAGGTACTTTATACTGAATAAGCATTAAAGGATTATGGCAATCCGCCGACACTTACCCCCTACTCTTTGCAAAAGTTCGCAAAGGTAGATGGGAACAGATCCACTTTACACACATATTCAGGAGTGAAAATGGCCACTATTAGCTCGGTCTCTTCCGCCAGCAGCAGCACATCCGGCGGTTCGACCAATTACTCGCAAAAGATCAATCAACTCACCCAGAAACTGCAAAAGATCACCGAGCAGTTGAAAGATGTGAGTAGCTCCGGTGCGGATGCTGAGACGAAAGACACCCAGACAAAAATGTTGCAGGCTCAGATCCAAATGATTGAAGCTCAGATTGCACAACTTCAAAACCAGCAGGCTCAGGAGCAAATAGCGCAGACGCAGCAGGGTCAGCAGCAGAGCGCCGCTGAAAACAGCAACGCGTCCACGGCCAGCAGTAAAAAAGAAGGCGTGAATCAGCCGACCGACAGCAATCAGATTGACATCTATATCTGACGATCATCTGCAAGGCCGGCACTGTTCACTTTATCTTATACAGAAACTAACGGTCGGGCCTGGACGGCCGGCCGTATTGCCTAATTTGCCGCCGCCCGACTCCTGCTGGAGCGGGTTGCATACCGCCGCGGCACAACGCCATCCTGTCATGAAGCGTCTCTTTACGCTTTCTCCACGATTTGCAGCAAATCCTGCGTTTTTTCAGACAAAGCGCTAAA